>JAEEKI010000019.1 GCA_016282375.1 Caryophanales bacterium
ACATTGGCCACCATAAATTTTCCTGCATATGTTTTTCCTGATAATGTACTTTGATCCGCATTTACATTATAGAATTTACTTGTTAATGTCCATACTGCTGTTGAAGTAGTACTACCTGTTCCATCTATTTGCGCTCCACTTACGACGACCGCAGCATAATTGGTATATGTTAATGTTGATAAGTCTGTTTCACTACTTATACTGTTTGTTCCTTCACTTACATGAGCATTTGATGCTAAACTTCCTTGAATAGTAAATTCATTTGTAGATACTCCACTTGTATGTGTTGTATATTTATCGGTACTTGTCCATTCATATATGATGTCATATGTACATACCATACTATAATCAGTATTAGCGGTGAAATTTACAGTTAAAGTTGTATTATTCTCGGCGGCAACATTACCTTGCTTTGCTTGAACCATATTCGCTGCTGTTATATTAAGAGACATTCCTCCACCTAGAGTATCAAACACCATATTATTTCGTTCTGTGACTGTGTTGGAATTGGCTACATTTGTTATATTCATGTTACCAGTTGAAAAGTATGCATATGTTGCCCCGATTATTGTTACTAATAATGTAACTATGGCTATTGTTAATAAAATTATATTATTTCTTTTCATGGATACCTCTACTATTCAAATATATTATAACATATTATCCTAATAAAAAAACTTGTTTTATATTTCTTTTAAAATAATCAAAGAAGTTAGCTTTTAAAACATTTTCCATTACGGTAATATCTGATGTATTAATTAGTTCTTTTTGTTCATTATATATTTCTACTTTGCCAATAATATCACCTTTTTTAACAGGTGCTTTAACTGTATCTATTTTTAATTTAAATTCATATTTACTAATCTTATCATTGGTTTTTAAAAGTTCAATTGCATCATTTACTAACATTACATCAACATATTCTTTTTTACCTTTATTTACTTTTACTTTACCAAGTATTTCACCTTTACTTTTGATTAAATTAACTTTGTAACTATTAAAACCATAATTTAAAAGTTTAACTGTATCTTGACTACGCTTTTCAATAGATTCTTCCCCCATCGTAACACTTATTAAACGTAAATTATTTTTTTTAGCGGTTGCTGTTAAACAATAACCAGCTTGTTCAGTATATCCCGTTTTAAGTCCATCTACTCCAGGATAAAATCTAACTAATTTATTAGTATTAACTAACCATATTTTTGAACCATCACTTTTTTGTAAATATTCTTCATAAACCGAAGTAAATTTTAATATATCTTCATATTTTAATAATTCTCTTGCTATCATTGCCATATCATAAGCCGATGAATAATGATTTTCTTCGTCTAAACCATGGACATTCATAAAATGAGTATTTTTAAGACCTAGTTCTTCGACTTTTTCATTCATTTTATTAATAAACTCTTCTTTCGAACCATAAGTTTTCTCGGCTAGAGCTACGACTGCATCATTAGCCGAAGCCATCGCAATACTTTTAAGTAATTCTCCCATTTTATAAACATCACCCGTTTTTAAAAATATTTGGGAGCCTCCCATCGAAGAAGCTTCATCAGATATTTCTACTTTGGTATCATAATTAATATTTCCTTTACTTAACTCTTCCATTATCAAAAGAAGACTCATAATTTTCGTCATCGAAGCCATTGGTAAACGTTCATGTTCATTTTTATGATAAAGAATTGTTCCTGTATTTTGATCAATTAAGATAGCACTTTTGGCATCGACTTCCATTTCAAGTGCATTTACTTGATAAAATAATAAAAAGAAAGATAAAAAAAACAATACTAGTTTTTTCATATAACACCTCTTTCTAATTATATTGAATTAATCAAAAAAAAGACCACTATTGGATAGTAGTCTTAATAGCACATTATGATAATGGAGTCCCCATAAATACATCTGCTCCTAGAGTTCCACCATAAGAGGATGTAAACTCAGATGCAGAGGTATATGTAATACCATTATAAGTTACTGATGTTAATACACCACAATTCCTAAATGCTCGATTATCAATTGATGTAACAGAATTCGGTATCGTTATGGATGATAAACCCGTAGTGGAAATTGCCGAATAACCAATAGATGTCACACCACTTGGAATATTAATACTAATCAACTTAGGACAGTTTTCAAATGTCAAATTCGGAATTTGTGTTAAAGCACTAGATAATGTTACTTCTGATAAATTACTAATATTTTGAAAAGAATTTGCACCCAGTGATGTAACTGTATTTGGCATTGTCATAGTAAATAATCTCGTACTAGAAAAAGCATAAGTACCAATGCTTACTATTGGGCTTGAAATAGTCACTTCTATCAAATTATTCGTTCTATAAAAATTATAATTGCCAATCGAAGTAATATTGCCAGTAATTTCCAAATATTCTATCGAATTAAAATTTGAACGCCAAGGCTGCTCTGACTCGCTTGTGTAATCAGGCATTGCACCAGAACCAGTTATTTTCAAAAGACCATTACTGTTCAAAGTCCATGTTATGTTTTCATTGACACTACCACTGGCAATTTGTGTAACCCCAATAGTGCCCGCAACACATGAAACATTAGCTACTTTAAACCTACCTGAAAAATTCTTACCCTCTAAAACTTCTTGATTAGCATTCAAATTATAAATTCTACTTATTAAATGCCAAACAGCCGTATTAGTTGAACTACCAGATCCATCAATTTTGGCACCACTTACAATGACCGCGCTAGTATTATTACCTACCGCAGCAGTAAAATCTTTTTCTGCTAAAATGTTATTAGTGCCATGCTTAGTATTGTCATTATATGTTTGATATGCTTGAATAGTAAACTCATTACTTGTTACTCCACTTGTATGAGTTGTATACCTGTCACTTGAAGTCCATTCGAAAACAATATCGTATGTACAAACCATATCATAATCAGTATTAGGAGTAAAATTTACGGTTAAATCCGTGGTATTAGTCACGGCGGCAAACTTACTATTAGCTAGGCCATCAGACATCTTAGCAAGAGAGATATTAAGGGACATACCACCCCCTACAGTATCAAACACCATATTATTTTGCTCAGTCATGGTGTTAGAATTAACTGCATTTATTACATTCATATTACCCACAGAAAAATAAGCATAGGTTGCCCCAATGATTAATGCTAAAAAAATAATAATAACGATGACTAGTAATACCACATTTTGTTTTTTCATATATGCTCCTACTATCATTAAGTATACAATATAAAGAAACTCTTAGCAAGATAATATCACAAATAAAAAAGGCCATTAATATATGAAGTGGCCTTTTTAAAAAACTTATTTAATACTTATTTTTTTTACTTCATCTTTAAAACATTTTATAAACTCTGCTGTGGTTTTGTTCAAAAAATTGGGATTATAGGCAATACTAAATTTAGTTGTTGGTGTTTTAAAATCAACTGGTATTTCATATAACTCTTTTCTTTTGAAATCATCTTCTAAACACTTTTTAATACCCCATCCAATACCAATACCTTCTTTGGCTAAAGATTGAGTTACCTCGGTAGCATAACAAGTAAATTGATTTTTAATGACAAGGTTATTCTTCTTCAGAATCTCTTCTAGTTCATTAATGTCTGGATAACCTCGCATCGGATAAATAATAGGATAATCCACAATCGTATCATGATTCTTTAGATATAAATCATAATACTTTTTATTAGCAAAGAAACATGTCTCTAATTCACAAATTACTTCTTCGGTTAGAACATGTTCATTTAAGAAAATAGGATATTGTAAGACAACAAAGTCTAATTCATTATTGCGAAGTTTTTCTAACATTTCCATATTACTAGTCATATAAATATCAAACTTAGCATTGGGATATTTATTACTAAATTCATGCATGACTTTCGGAAGCATAAATTGAGCAATATGGGAGTATATACCAACCCGAATAGTTCCCGTTAAATCATCTTCTTTTTCGGTTAAGATTCTTTCCCCCATCAGGATATTCTCAAAAGCATTTTTAATGTAATACAATAGTTTTTCACCATCTTCGGTTAATGTAACCGTTTTATTATTCCGAATAAATAATTGTGTATTAAGTTGTTGCTCTAAATTCTTAATGGCATTACTTATCGCTGGTTGTGAAACAAACATATTTTCTGCAGCTTTAGAAAAACTTTTATATTCCGCTACGGCATAAAAGAAACGATATTTGTTAAAATCATAATTATTTTCTAGTATTCCCATAAAACCTCCAATTTATTTACAAGTATCTTAACATAATTTTACTTTTTTACCAAACTTTTTTCTTTAGTCCTATTATTAATAAGTTTAGTATGTTTTATAACACCTCGATCATCAATTTCTAATTGATGTAATTCATTATCTTTAACATAACGAATTACTTTAATATAAGACGTTTGTGCTTGATTAAATATTTTTTCTCTATAATATAAATATTGGCTTTCAGAAATAATCGTGCTATTGTACTCATCATGAACTTCATCATATGACACCATTTCATGAATTGGCTTTGAACGAGCTTGCATTTTCTTTATTAATGAACAAGTATATCCATTCAGAGATATGGTATTTTTAGCCATAGTATATTTAGCAATACACATATCCGCATCAACTTCATAAAGTGATCTATCATTACTATCTATTTTAACTTGTTCTTCGTCTTCGACATATATTGGTGGTTTCTTTTCTAATAGATTATCAATATGTCCCTCTACTATATCAATCTTTTCCTCGATAGTTTCAGTTGGTTCAACTATTTGTAAATTACGAACACTTAAATAAGCATTAGTAGTCATTTTATCTAACTGTGTAGCAAAATCAGGATTTTCCATTCGAACATCATCTTTTATATATTTACTTTCATCTTGATTTGCTATACTTAATAAATCAATAACCAAATCATATTTTTGATTAATTTTTAGATAATCTTCACCATTATCATCAACTATGCGATGAAAATCCTCTAATCTAGGCAAGTAAGCAACGTTATCTAATAAAGAACGATCATATAAAATAACAACATCTTGATCTTTACTAACAACATCAGCAAATTTTTCGGCAGTTTTCTCCTTCAATAACTGGGTTTTAAAAACACAATCTTGAAACATCATCGTATAAATGTAATCATCAGAACGTGGTTTAGCAACATTTTTGATTATTTCTGAGGCAGTTTCTGGCACCGTTATAACATAGTAGCCATTCTGCTTTAATTTTTGTGAGACTGCTTGTAAGCAAGTTGATTTACCAGAACATGGGCCTCCGGCTAATACAATTCTATAAATCATTAAAAATTCCTTTCTAATTTGTAATCCGGATTACACTCATATAATAACAATGATTTGCAATATTGAAAAATACATTATTTGAATAACTGCTATAATTTTTAGTAATAATAAAAAAACTCTCTTAGAGAGTTTTACTTCTTATAAAGATTTTTTATTATCTTCTTCCTCTGTTAAAGATAATTTATCTTTAATTACTAAAGAATACGTATTTTTAGCAACAGAGTATTTACAAGTTTCACCAATTCTTTTGTGATAAATAGCCGCACCTAAAGGACTATTAATAGATACCTCGTGAGGAGTAGCAAAAGGATCACCAACCGAACCCACTAATTTAAATGATTCTTCACCAATGCCTTCCATTTCTACTAAAATAATGTCCCCTACATCAATAAGATCATTATCGTTTATTTTTTCTACAATAACGATTCTTTTTAAACCTGCAATCATTGATCGTAATTGATTAGAAAGAAGTGCATCTACTCTTTCAACTTCACTCAAATCAGAAGATGACCATCCATCTGATGCACCAGCATTAAAAGCCGAACTTCTCATTGTATCATTTGCATGAATACGTTCTTTTAAATTATCAATTTCTTTAAGATATTTTTCATAACCTTCTTGATCTAAATAAATTGGTTTCTCATTATCTTCCATATTAAACCTCCTGAATTTAATTTTGTATTCTAACATAAAACCCTTGGAAATACAACGATTTATTTGATATAATTCTTTTAGAAATGGAGTGAAATAATGATTAAAAAAATCAAAGAGTATAAACCAAGTAAATGGGTATATGTTATTTTCTTTACATTGCCACTTATTTTTACCCTATTAATATTAAAAAAACTTGATAATGATACTTGGTATTTACTTAGTGAAGGAAGATATATTGTTCAAAATGGTATTTATCACATTGACCCTTTATCGATGCATGAAGGGCTCAAAGTCACAGTACAAAACTGGTTATCAGCTTCTATCTTTTGGCTCGCATATAGCGCTTTTAAAGAAGCAGGTGTTTTCTTATTAGTTCTCATTTGTAACTTCTTTATATGTTTCTTCTTATACAAGATTGGCAATGTAATCAGTGATAATAATCGGGTATTATCACTATTAATGATGTTTACTACTTCTGTTACTTTAGCAGCTCACTTTATTGTATCTAGACCACAGGTAATGAGTTTTGTCTTATTACTGAGTCTCATATATATCTTGGAGCTCTATATTAAGACTGATAATGGCAAATATTTAATCTGGCTACCTATTTTATCCTTAATTGAAATTAACTTACATGCTTCTTTATGGTGGATGATTTTCCTATTTACGTTACCTTATGTAATTGATTCATTTAAAATACCAATTCTGAGAACCCAAGGTTACCGTAAGAAGCCATTATTTATCGCTATCATCGTCGCCTTATTAATGGGATTAATTAATCCTTATGGTTATAAAGCTATTACCTTTATTTTTACCAGTTATGGTGATAAATACATGCATAATTACATCAACGAATTATTACCATTTACATTTAAAGCTAATAATTTATGTAATCATGCATTCATAATAATGCTTTCGACAGCACTTATCTATTTTTTCTTCCGGGAAGGAAAAATTAGAGTCAGATATATATGTTTATACTGTGGAACATTAATTTTAGGACTAATGTCTGTCAAGGGATTTAGTCATTACTTCTTAGTAAGCATTTTCCCTTTGGCATATTTTTTCAAAGATTTATTTCCTAATTCTTTCGAAGATTTACCACCTAAAATGCGTAAAGTACTTAATGTGTTATACACCTTTTTAGGAATTATCCTAACGGTATGTTGTTGCGTGTTACTAGTTTGGCGATTAAACAATATTAAACTATCTCATGATTCCGAAAAAGCCTTAGAAGTTCTAGGCAAATTTGCTGATAAAAAAGTAAATAGTGTTTATTCATCATTTAATGATGGTGGTGTTGTCGAATTCTATGGATTTAAACCATATATTGATCCAAGAGCAGAAGTTTATCTAAAAGTTAATAATAAAAAAGCTGATATTTTCAAAGAATATTATGAATTACAACATAATGCTATGAATATCGAAGACTTCTTAAATAAATATAATTTTGATTACTTAATCGTAGCCTACAATGATGCTATTCGAACTACTATGCAAGATAATCCAAAGTATTTCATCTTATATGATGATTCTAACTTAAAATACACATTATTTGCTCGTAATGATTTAATTGATGCTAAAACTAGAAATGAAATTATTGAATCATATGATAAAGCTGTCAAAGAAGCTAAAGAAAAAGAAGCTAGCAAGAAAAAAAGCTAACTTCTTTTTTTATCTACTTTTTGTAATAATTCATAATGATGTAAATTACTTTCATAATAATCTAGTTTCTTTTTAATAACAGTAATTATCTTACCAATATAACTCTTTGATACTTTTTTATATTCAGCTATCTCACTTAATGATAAATTTTCTTCATAATATAAACTAAATATCTCTTGTTGTTTTTCAGTTAATAAAAAGGCATAAATGTTATATAATTCAGAATAATAAACAAATTCGTTCATTTTATTAAATCCTTAAATAAACCATAAATATAATTTTCTATATCAAAGGTTTCTAAATCAGTCATTTTCTCTCCTAAACCAACAAACTTAACAGGAATGTTTACTTCTTCTTTAATAGCTAAAACAATTCCACCTTTAGCCGTACTATCTAGTTTAGTTAAGACAATACCTGTAATATTAGTTATTTCTTTAAAACTTGTAGCTTGCATAATACCATTTTGACCAGTCGTAGCATCAATAACGAGTAAAGTCTCATGGGGTGCACCTGGTATAATACGACCAATTACTTTATTGATTTTTTCTAGTTCAGCCATTAGATTAACTTTGTTTTGTAGTCTACCAGCCGTATCAATTAAAACAATATCATTTTTATTATCAATTGCTTGATGAAGGCCATCAAAGATTACACCGGCCGGATCACTTTCATCTTTACCATAAAAGTCTGTTCCTACTCTTTCGCTCCATAGTTTAAGTTGCGAAACAGCTCCTGCCCTAAAAGTATCACCCGCAATCATCATGACACTCTTACCCATTTCTTTATATTTATGAGCTAGTTTAGCAATCGTAGTCGTTTTACCTACACCATTAACACCAACAACAAGAATAACTGTTGGGCCATCCTCTGCAAAATTAATCTTATCCGTTAAACTTTGATTATTAACATAAATAATGAACAACTCATCAACAATAACTTCATTTAGGTAAGAAGTATCTGTGATATTTTCTTTCTTAACTCGGTCTTTAATACGATCCATGAAAGAAAAGACAGTATTAACCCCAATATCTGCTGTAATTAAAATATTTTCTAGTTCATCAAAGTACTCATCACTTACCTTAGTATATTTAATACCTAATAAACTAAGTTTAGAAACAAATTCATCACGAGTCTTTTCTAAACCTTTATCATATGTTTCAACTACTTCTTGTTGTTCAGGTTCAACCTTTTTATTCTTGGTAAATTTTTCTTTTATTTTACTAAATAATGACATAATTATAATTCCACATTATGATAAATATTTGATACATCTTCAATTTCTTCAAGTAAAGAAAGAAGTCTTTCAAACAATTCTTTATCTTCGCCTTCCAATGTTATTTTTTCTTTTGCAAACATTCCTACTTCATCAAATATGTATTCTACATTAGGAATAACACTTTCAATTGTATCTTTTAATTTATTTTCATCCGAAGGATTAACCGAAATAGTTAATATACCATCTTCATTTTCAAAATCAATTGGTTCAATACCTGCTTCGATTAATTTATCTAGTATTGCTTCATCATTATCACATTTAAAAGAAACAACACCTAAATAATCATAATTATAAGATACACTATTAGTTACACCAAGATTCTTATGTACTTTATTAAATGCTGCTCTTACGAAACCAACTGTTCGATTAACATTATCGGTAAGAGTCTTAATAATTAATGTTGAGGCACCTGGACCAAATCCTTCGTAAATAACTTCCGTATAGTCTTCGCCACCAGCACCTTTTGCCTTATCAATAGCTCTTTGAATAATGTCACTTGGTACTTGCATTTTCTTCGCTTTATCCACTAATCTTTTTAAGATTACATTACTATCTGGATCAGGAACACCCTTCTTCGCAGCTAAATAAATCTCTTTAGCATAGGTAGTATAAATCTTACCCTTGGCAGCCCCTGTTTTTTGAATGCTTGCTTTCCTTACTTCGTATGCTCTTCCCATACATTCACTTCCTTTTTCTATGAAAAATTATAGCATATATGCTTATTATATGACAATTGTTATTAAAAAAAGAAACAAATTAATGTTTCTCTGTTTCAATAGTTAGCATATTCATCATTATTTCATATAATTGTTTATGCTTTTTAACAATTACTTGTAATATTACTCCTGTAATCCATAATAATAAAGATATAATTAAGAAAATACAAGCTACAATTAAAGTTGGAAATCTTGGAACTAAGCCTGTTTTAGAAAATTCTACGACTACTGGAATTCCAAAACCCAAAGATAATAATAAAAATAATACCGAAAAGATGTTAAAAAATGAAGATGGTTTATATTCCTTAAATAAAATAGCTATTGTTCTTAGAACTTTAAATCCATCTTTAAAAGTATTTAATTTAGATTCACTACCTTCAGGACGATTGCGAAAATTAACAGGTATTTCAACTAAATGATAGTTTTTATCAACAGCATGAATAGTCATCTCAGTTTCTATTTCAAAGCCTTTGGATAAAACAGGAAATCCTTTGACAAATTCATAACTAAATGCCCGATAACCTGTCATAATATCTTTAACTTTATTATTAAATAATTTATTTATAAAGAAACGAACCATTTTATTTCCTAAGTTATGAAATGGTCGCTTATTCTCCGTAAAATAGGTAGATGATAGACGATCACCAATTACCATATCTGCTTTCTTTTCCAAAATCATATCGCACATTTCGCGAGCATGTTCTGCAGGATAAGTGTCATCTCCATCAATCATTAAATAACACTCAGCATTGATATTTCTAAACATGCTACGAACAACATTACCCTTGCCTTGTTTATATTCATACCTAACAACTGCTCCCGCCTTCCTAGCAATTTCATCCGTTCCATCCGAAGAATTATTATCATAAACATAAACTGTTGCTTCTGGTAAGGCTTTTTTATAATCCTTTACTACTTTTGCTACTGTCTTAGCTTCATTATAACATGGTATTAATACCGCAATTTTATCCATACATCCACCCTCTCATAAACATTATAACATAACTTACTATCCGACAAAACTCTTAAAAGACTCAAAACTAGTTCCTCTTTGCATATTAAATCTTCTTAAAAGTAATGATGATCCATTATAAGTTTTAGTATAATTAGCACCACTTTCTGTTGTTACTGCAAAACGATAATAGTTTCTAGCAATATTTAGGGTATCAATATTTCTTTGACCATAAGGATAAGCAATCGTATTAACTTCTTTTCCTATTAGATTTTCTAAATACTCTTTACTTGTTTTTAATTGATACTCTTGTTCTTCATAAGACAAAGTATTTAAGTGAACATGACTAACAGTATGTGATCCAATTTCGACTAGACCACTATCAGATAGTTCTTTAACCATGCTTGGATTCATATACACTGAACCATCAAGCCAATCAGTAATAATGAACATATTTGACTTGATATTACGAGCCTTCATTATTGGATAAGCAATCGTATACATATCTAAATATCCATCATCAAAAGTAATAATAACTGGTTTATCATAATAAGCTGCTTGGCCTATCTCTGATAAAAAAAGGGTTTTATAACCATTTTCATATAAATATTGCATTTGATTCTCAAAATTACCTGGTCGAACAAATAGACTTGAATTTCCCCATACATTATCGTCAACTCCATGATAAGTTAAAATAGGAATTTTCTTACCATATGCTTCCTCAATACTTACTAAGGTAATACCTAAATCATATTTAGAAAATTCTTTTTTAAACTCTTCCGTTACATAAATAATATTATAATTAGTAGAAATAAAATTAGCATCATTTTCGACAAGGAAATCTAATATTTCAAGATTATTATCTATTGTTTTTAATAATTCACTTTTTGCTTTTTCATCATTTTTAAAAGACTTAGTTATTTCACTACTATTATATATTTCTAAAATAGTTTTCTTTTCATAATCTTGATACTTTTTTAGATACTTATCGATATTATCATAATTCCAAGAACTAATAGTATCTTTTAAATTATTATAAACAGTTATAGAATTATCAATATTATTTATTTCACTTAACTCTAAGTCTGTTACTTCTAAATCGTTTATTTGTTGATGAATATCAATATATTCATTTAATAAATTACATATCTTATCATTACATTCTAACTTTTCACCTGTTATATAATTACTATAACTATCTTTAATCTCTTGAACTCTTTTTTGTTGTTCTTCAGTACTTTTTTTACGTTCATCACTATGCTTTTTATAGTTAAATAATATAATGCCCATTACTAAAAAGAAAATGAAAACAACTATCAAAATTAATAAGACTTTTTTCTTATTCATTATTATTCATCCCTATTCATTTTTTGATAACAAATTAATTATATCTTTTTCCTTATTCTCCCAAGAATTCGCTATTGCTTCCTTTGATAAAATTTTATCATACTCTTTTGTTTTAAGCTTTTTATAATTCTTAAAAATATCTTCATAATCTTTTTCTTTATCCGCTATAAAAACACTCTTGTATTTCTTACATTCAGGCATTGGTGAAGTAACAATTAATTTATTTAGAGCCATGTATTCAAATACTTTGATGGGATTAGTTGCAAGCGTAATTTCATTTATGACAAATGGAATCCAAGCAATATCAAAATATCTTGCATAACTAGGCAATTTTTCATAATTAACTGGACCTACATAATAGATATTATCAACATTCTCAATTCCAGACTCATCAAAAGTTGTATCATATTTAATACCAATTAAAACAAAAGCAATACTAGAATTATTCTTAGCAAGATTCATTACTAATTTATAGTCAAACCAACTAGCTAAAGCTCCATAATAACCAACGATTAATTTATGTTTCTTTTTAATATCTTCCATTACGGTAATTTTTTCATTTCCCGCATTTTGAAAATGCTTTAAATCAACACCATTACTAGATAAAATAACATTCTTTTCACTTTTACGTTTTATTACCATATCCTTATAAAGATTATCTGCACTGGTAACAACCATAACATTATCAATATTATTAATAACATAATTATGAATGTCTTCGACATTTTTAGGTAATTTATCAGTACCTGCTAAAACTGGATTTAAATCATCAATATATTCATAAAGCATTTTAAAACCATTTTCTACATATAAATCAACATCTTCTTTTTTTACATTCCAACATGTTGAGTATAATTGTAAATATTTAGGTTTATTAATCTCTAAAAGTTTTGTAAACAAATCATTTCTAAAAGACTTAATCTCATAATTAATTAAATATAATCGATCATTAATCTTATCAATAAATTTTGTTTTATCAGTCATTCTCGTAACCTCATAAAAAACAATTGAAGTATCTTCACTTAGACATTTAGCAATTTGTTGAGATCTTTGGAAAAGTGGTACATTCCATCCAAAAGAACTACGCCATACAATAATGCGATCATACTTTTTGGAAAGTGCTTCATCAATTTGTTTTAATATTTCTTTTCGATGAATCCGATAATAAATTCTTTTTCCAATATTTATTTTATTATAATAATTAGCTAAAATATATTTCCAAGCTTTCTTAATACTTGTTAATAATCCATCTCTTTTTGTTACACTAATAAACTTACTAATTTTGTCTTTCATTTTGCACCTTCTTTATTATTTTAACAAAAAATAGTTATTAAATCAAAAAAACAAATGAAATTATTCATTTGTCATTAAGATGTTTTTTTTGTGGATTATGAACTTTTTTCTCACCTTTTATTACTTCAGTTAGTTTAGTCGAAGATATCCCTTCTGTATAGGGAAAATAGATTATTTTAATTCCTTCTTTAGCACATTCTTCTTCATATTTTTGCCACTTTTCTGTTCCATACCAATCATCGCCCACAAATAATAATGTAGCTCCAAGTTTTTTACACATTGCTATTTTATCCATATCTTGTTGGGGAACAACAGCATCAACATATTTGATAGACCGAACAATTTCAGCTCGATCTTCATAAGGAATGATTGCCGACTTTCCTTTATATTTAACTAATTTATCAACAGTTACACCAACAACCAATTTATCACATAATCCCTTAGCATTCTTTAATAGGGTTAAATGGCCAATATGAAATAAATCAAAAACACCGGCTGTATAACCAATAACTTTTTTCATCATTCTCCTCCATTTTTGATTTGATATACTTTTTTTGCTAGTTTATACAACTTGCCATCCCTATAATAACTTAGTTCCCTTTCTAATTCTTCTATTTCACTTTCAAGATTACTTATCTTTTCATCTTTTTCACTAATACTACTATTAAGATTATTAATAGTAGTATTAAGATTATTAATAGTACTATTAAGATTATTAATAGTAACACCTTGTTCAGCTGTTTTCTTATACTCTATATCTAATCTAGTCCACAAATCCTCTGAATAATCTTTATAATATAAGAAATCATCATGTAATTTTCTTCTTAATAGATAAGATTGTCGATCAATATCATCATTCAAGTATTTTTCTATTACTTTGACAAAGTCCTTTATTGGATCTTTTGAATGATAAAAATTTTTTTCATTCCATTCGTTTTGTTTTTGAATTATCTTACTACTTAAGCTTTTTTTCAAAATATCAGGTATTTTATTAATATCCTGTGTATATGGTATGATGCCTTCTTTATATAGTTCGTATTGAATAGTATTAAAATCTCCTAGCTTGTTTTGATTAATATCATTAGTAAAAATAGCTACAGGAATATTATTATATATAGCATCAAATACTGAGGCTGAATTATCGGTTAATACAACATCCGCTATTTCTAATAATTCTTTCAATTCTTTATGCAAATCATAAAATTCATCAACATTTACTTTAACTTTATCTATTCTTTTTGCTTCATCTACCAAAAATTTTGTGCCATGATGAATCTTAACTATTACATAATAATCATTACGAAGTTTATTTAATTCTTCAGCAATTAAGTCAATAGAGCACTCTTTACCATAAGTTGGTAAATAAAGTAAGACTTTTTTACCTTTATCATGTTTTTTTCTCTTAAAGTTAATATACTTTAAATCACTTACTATTTCTGTATTTGTATAATTATTTAATAATCTTGCAGAATATGGTCCAGAACATAATATACAGTCATACTTCATATATAAATACGGTATATATACCTTATCTGGTTTAGCAGTTATCTGACTATATCTAAATCTTATTTTGTATTGAGCATCGATTATTAAGTTACTCTCATATGGTTCTAATAAAATTTTATATTTAATTTTACGAGCTTTAGTATATACATTATATCCCTTTTTACGTAATTGATTTATTACATCACTAAATAAATCTTGAAATCCCGTTTTATCATCAGTTAATAATCCATAAAAATCAACACAATAGCCAAGTTTAATTAACTCTTCAATACCTGGCAGAATATTTAATAATTGAACACAATTATAAACTACAACTGCTATCTTACTATTGGTTTTCATAAATCACCTTCTATCTATCACTAATAATAGTATATCACATAAAGTAGTCATAAAAAAAGAATGATATCAGAATCATTCTTTATTATTACTTATTAAAATACTCAATGATAGCATCAACAATTCTTTTTGATGCTAGACCATCACCATATGGATTAGAAGCCTTACTCATTTTTTCATATGCTTTCTTATCTGTTAATAGTTTTTTTGTTTCTTTATAAATAACTTCTTCATCAGTACCTACAAGTTTTAATGTACCTGCTTCAATACCTTCTGGTCTTTCCGTAGTATCTCTTAAAACTAAAACTGGCTTACCCAATGAAGGAGCTTCCTCTTGAATACCACCACTGTCAGTAAGAATCATATAACTCTTGTTTTGAAAATTGTGAAAATCGAATACTTCAAGAGGCTCAATTAATTTAACACGATCACAGTCAGCAAAAACTTCATTAGCAACTTCCCTTACTTTAGGATTCATATGAATTGGATAAATAACTTTAACATCTTCATATTCATCAACAATTCTTTTAATGGCTCTAAAAATATGACGCATTGGATCACCCAGATTTTCTCTTCTATGAGCAGTTAATAAAATCATTCTTTCACCCTTTTTTATCCAATCAAGTTCAGGATGAGTATAATCTTCGTCAACCGTTGTACTCATAGCATCAATGGCGGTATTTCCCGTAACATATATTTTTTCTTCTTTAATATTTTCATCCAGAAGATTTTGCTTACTCAAATTCGTCGGAGCAAAATACATATCGGTCATACAATCAACCATTTGCCGATTCATCTCTTCAGGGAATGGTGAATATTTATCGTTTGTACGTAAACCTGCTTCAACATGACCAATAGCTACTTGATTATAAAAAGCTGCTAAAGCACCAGCAAATGTTGTCGTCGTATCACCATGAACTAAAACAATGTCTGGTTTAACCTCTTTTATTACTTCCTCTAAGCCACTCAATGCTCTAGTTGTTACCTCACCTAGTGTTTGACCTTGCTTCATAATATTTAAATCATAATCAGGCTTAATTTTAAAAGTTTCAAGTACTTGATCTAGCATCTCTCGATGTTGGGCCGTAACACAAACGATACTCTCTATTTCCTTTCTACCTTCTAACTCTTTTACAAGCGGAGCCATTTTTATAGCTTCTGGTCTAGTTCCAAATACGCTCATTACTTTAACTTTTTTCATTTTATCACTCTCTTTCCTTTAATAATGTTTATTTTAAAAGTTAATTCGTTTTTCTTCAATAACAAGAGGTCTATGCATAACTCGATTATTTATTGCCATTATATATTCGCCAACAATACCGATAAAGAATATTTGTAGTGCTCCTAAAAAGAAAATACCAATTAACATCGGAGCAACACCGGCAACAAATTTATCCCAATATATAAGTTTTAAAATAAGATATACTATACCAATTATAAAACTGATTATTGACACAATAACACCAAAAAAGACAGCAACTCGTAATCCCACTTTAGTATAAGATGTAAAACTAATCATCGCAGCATCATAAAGGGAATATAAATTGTTATGAGTTTTCCCAAATTTTCTTTTTTGTTGTTCATAACATATCTCTTTACGTTTAAATCCTAGTTCAGCAACTATACCTCTTAAAAAAGGAGTACTATCATCAAGATTCTTTAATACCTCGATGAAATCTTTATCATATAATCCAAAACCAGTAAAATGTTCTATTTGATCAACATTACTAAACTTTTTAATCATCTTATAATAAATACTTCGTAGAAAATACATTAGTTTATTTTCTCTACTCTTATTCTTTATACCAATGACTATTTTATAACCATTTTCCCACTCTCTAACAAATTTAGGAATCATATCAACAGGATCTTGAAAATCTGCACACATCAGAATAGTACAATCTCCAGTAGTTTGTTGTAAACCATAAAATGGGGAATTAAATTGGCCAAAGTTTTTAGCATTAAATATGGCCTTAATATTCTTGTTTTTTTCACATAACTTTTTAATAATATCCCTTGTTTTATCTTGTGAATCATTATCTATAAAGATTATTTCATAATCATATTTAGGTAATTCTTTTTTGAATTCATTGATGATTGCCTCTGATAAAGGTTGAACATTTTCCTCTTCATTATATGTGGGAATTAAAATACTTACTTTTTTCATACTAACCTCTTACTAACTATGATATCAATAAACTAATGATAGTGCAAATACTTACCAATCACAAATTTATTGATGTTATCTAAAACTATCACTTATTTCCTTAATACCATCCTTAAATGTATATTGCTCTTGCCAATCAATGGTATTCTTTAATTTTGTAATATCTGGGTTAATTCCAGATGGTGTTTGTTCCCCAAAAATAATCTTACTATCTGTTTGTAGAACATCCTTCATATCTAAAATAAAATCTTTCAAGACACGGGTATCATCACTTGCTAAATTAAAAACACCTTCAGCCTTTTCATTTTCATTTAACAATATCAGAGCATTAACAGCATCATTAATATACAAATAGTTCCACAATTGCATACATGATGATAATTCAACATCAGCATTTTCTTTCATTTTACTAATGGTAGACATTATTAATGATTGTTTAAAGTCACCAGGACCATAAAGACTAAAAATACGAGGTTCTACTAATCTAATATTATTCTTTTGACAGTAATCCTTAGCAATCTCATAAAAATTTAACTTTGCTTTTCCGTAGGCAGTTACTGGCTGACATTTTGCATTTTCATTTACATTTTCGCTTTGAATACCATATTCTGCTTGTGAACCAGATGTAAAGAATGTTTTACATCCAATTTTTCTCGCTGCTTTTAAAGTACTTAATGAATTTTCAACATTTAACATTTGCATTTCTTCATTATTACGATCTTCACCTCTAGTACCATTCCATGCAAAATGATACATTGTATCACATTCTTCCGTAATATAGTTAGGTAATTGTTCAATATTCTCCATATTGACTTCAACTATATTAATGTTTTTATACTTAGATAATAAATCCTTTTTACTACTATTCTCACGTATAACAGCATGAATTTCATAATCTAAAGTACTTAATTTTTCAATCAAATGTAAGCCTATAAAACTCGTTGCACCCGTTATAACTACTTTTTTCATCATAACCCCATTAATTCATTATATAATTCTCTATCAATCAGTGGTTCTTGATCCTGATTAGGCTTTCCATATTCTAATTTTGGAAAAACATAAGTATCTTCATCAATAGACACTTCAATCAACTTGTTATTGCCACTGAATAAATCACTAGGGATTCTCGAATTTAAAGATAATCTTTTGTATTCTAAGTCATAAGCCTTAGCTATTAATTTGAAATTTGGAGTTGAATATCCACCATCTTTAGTTGTAAATGCATAATTTTTATTAAAATACATCTCTTGAAAATGACGAATCATACCTAGTGCATGATTATTAAAGACAACAACATTAACAGGTATTTTGCTATTTTTTAAATACTGTAATTCTTGTATATTCATCTGAATACCACCGTCACCAGAAAAACTAATAACTGGCTTTTTTTTAGCATAATATGCACCGATAGCCGCTGGCAAAGAATACCCCATAGCGCCATGTCCACCAGAGAATAATGCTAATTGATTTGCCTTAAAGCGAAAATATTGAGCAATCCAAACTTGATTTTGACCAACATCAGTTGTAATTATGCAATCATCTGGAGCAACAACACTTATCTGTTTTACAAGATTACTAATAGCATTTTTATCATAATCTTTTAAACGACTTTTAATTGTATTACAAACAGCTTGCCAATCATCAAATCGATGCTTTAAAAATGACAAATCATTCCTTAGTAATTCCATTAAAACACTACCAATTTCACTCTTAATTATTACTTGATTATCTTTAATTTTATTCTTTAATTCACCTTCATCAATATCAACCCTTATAACCGTGGCATTTGGCGCAAAATTTTCTTTTTTTGCCCCTACTTGCCTTATATCGAGACGCGTTCCTAAAGAAATAATTAAATCACTTTTAGCAACTATAAAATTAGCTGTCCTATCTCCATAAGCTCCTATAAAGCCAAAATTATTAGCATTATCAAAAGGCAAAACATCGACAGCAAGCATGCTATACACAATGGGTATATTAAGCTTTTCTGCCAATTCTAAGAATTGCTTTTTATTACTTTTTATACCATTACCAATAATAATACATGGCCTTTGACAATTATTTAAGGCATTTAAAATTGGTTTGATATTAACACAAGAATTACTCTTTTCTACTGTTGTAAACTTGTTAACATTTTTGCTATCTATAATACTCCTAAAAACATTCATTGGAATATCTAGCAAAACTGGTCCGGGACGGTCACTAGTAGCAATATAATACGCCTTTTCCAATTCGTATTCCAAATTATTAACATCATCAACATAACTTACATATTTTGTTACATTCTTCACAATATCAACAATATTTGTTTCTTGAAATCCTTTTTGTCTTCCAAGACCAGGACTATTCTTTTCAAAAGTATTAACTTGTCCTGTAATAAAAAGAGTCGGTATTGAATCAAAGTAAGCATTACATATTCCAGTAATTAAATTAGTAGCGCCTGGACCACTAGTGGCAAATGCTACACCTATATCTCCCTTTGCTTGAGCATATCCGCATGCCGCAAAAGAACAAGCTTGCTCATGATAGTTAATGTGCGTTTTAATTTCATCTTCTCTTTTTGAAAGTGAATCCATTAAATGTGTTACCATTCCACCAGGATAGCCAAAAACATCACTAACCTTTTTTGATATGAGAAATTCTACTATTAAATCTGAACCTTTCATTTTTTCTCCTTATATGTCCAAAATTTATTAATTATAAAATTAAGAGGAATGGTTACTAATAAGCATATTATTGGTGCTATGTATTTAGAAATTCCCATTTTATCGACTTGAATATATAATAATCCATTGCTAATAATAAAAGTAATTAAATAGGCAACATAAGTCCGAAATAAAATAGTTTTCTTACTGTTATCTGATTTAAATACAAATTTACTATTCCAATAATAAGCATTTAATACACTAATTATAAACCCAAATATATTAGCGACAATATAATGAACACCCAAATATACTAAAAGATAATATACCGCTAATGATATGACAGTATTGGATACTCCTACTAAACCAAATTTAATAAATTGAACTATTAATTTTTTATTATCTTTTAACCATTTCACTTTTTATCCTTAAAATAATCATTAAAGCATTTAACAATATATTTTTGCATATCTTCAGTCATTCCAGGATAAACACCAATCCAAAAAGAATCATTCATAATTTTATCAGTATTATGTAAATCACCAACTACCCGATAACCCTTTCTAGTTTTACGCATTTCATCAAAACAAGGATGTTTAATTAGATTACCAGCAAAAAGCATTCTTGTTTGTATATTATGATCTTCAAGATACTTTACTAAATCATTACGAGATACTCCATCCTTAACTGTTAACATAAAGCCAAACCAACTAGGATCAGCATTATCAGCACAGGTCGGCAATACTAAATAGTCTTCTAATTTTTTTAAGTGTTTATAAAAATAATTAAAATGTTCCTTACGTTTTTCAACAAAACTTGGGAACTTTTCTAATTGAGCTACACCAACAGCAGCTTGCATATCTGTTGCTTTTAAATTATATCCAAAATGAGAATAAACATATTTATGATCATAGCCTAATGGAAGTTCACCATATTGTCTATCAAAACGATGACCACACATATTATCTTTTCCCGAAGGACAAACACAATCTCTTCCCCAATCACGTAATGATTTAACTATTTTACCAAGTAACGGATTATTTGTATAAACAGCTCCACCCTCACCCATGGTCATATGATGTGGTGGATAAAATGATGAAGTTCCAATATCCCCAATTGTTCCTGTAAATTTTTCGTGACCATCAATTGTATACTTACTTCCTAAAGCATCACAGTTATCTTCAATTAACCATAAATGATGTTTAATACAAAAATCCTTAATAAATTGTAAATTATAAGGATTACCTAAAGTATGAGCAATCATTATTGCCTTTGTCTTCTTTGATAAGGCTTTTTCAAGTTCATTAACATCAATATTATATTCAGGAATTGTCACATCTACAAAAACCGGTATAGCACCGTATTGAATTATAGGAGTAACTGTTGTTGGAAAACCCGCTGCTACCGTAATAACTTCATCGCCTATTTTAATGGCTTTATCCTTTAGCAAAGGAGAGGTTAAAGCCATAAAAGCAAGTAAATTAGCTGACGAACCCGAGTTAACCAATGCTACATAATCAACACCAAGATATTCACCTAGTTTTTTTTCAAACTCAGCCGTATATCTCCCGGATGTTAACCAAAATTCAAGAGCACTATCGACAAGATTAGTCATTTCCTTGCTATCATATACTCTCGAAGCATAAGCAATCCGATCACCGCTTTTAAATTTCTTTTTTACATTATGATATTTGTCACAATATTCAGCAACGATTTCTAATATTTCTTTTCTTGCTTCTTCTTCAGTTTTATTATCAAAATTCATTACTTATTCTCTCTTTCCTTATTAAACTCTTTTATTTGCTTAATCATACATTTTTTAATATCTTCACTTTTATAGAATTCAACAGTCTTTTCAATAGCCTTTTCAATATTCCAAGTAGGTTTCCAACCAAAAACTTTTCTGATATGGGAACAATCCAATTTTAAGAAATTAGCTTCATGAGGTCCACCATCATACTTGGAAATCCATTTTTGGCCATCGCCCCATTTTTCACAAAATAAATCAGCGATTACTCCGGTTGTTACACAATCTTCATCATTTGGTCCAACATTATAAAAGCCAGCATAATCTTTATTTTCATATTGTTTTTCAACAATCATTAAATAAGCAAAAAGCGGTTCCAAAACATGTTGAAATGGTCGAATTGAATAAGGATTTCTAATAATAATATCTTCTTTATTTAAAGACGCCCTAACACAATCTGGAATTATACGGTCCTTGGCATAATCTCCTCCACCAATAACATTTCCCGCTCTTGCCGTAGAGATACTAATCTCTTTCTTTTCAAAGAAAGAATTAATATAACAATGCGTTACAAGTTCTGAGCATGACTTACTATTAGAGTATGGATCAAAACCGTCTAGAACATCATTTTCCCGGTATCCCCATTCCCATTCATTATTTTTATATACTTTATCAGTTGTTACATTTAAAAATGATTTAACTGAGTTAGATAGCCTAATACACTCTAATAAATTTATAGTTCCCATAACATTAGTTTCGTATGTATATCTAGGTTCATCATAGGAAAGTCTTACAAGTGGTTGAGCTGCTAAATGAATTACAATCTCCGGTTTTGCTTTATCAAAAGTTTCTTTTAATTTGTCAAAATCCCGAATATCACTAATTATGGAAGTCATTTTTTTGTCTAAACCTAATTGGTAAAATAAACTATCCTTCTTCGAAGGACATAAAGCATATCCAGTAACTTCTGCACCGGCTTCAACTAATATTTGGCATAGCCATGAACCTTTAAATCCTGTGTGTCCTGTAACGAAAACCTTTTTTCCTTTATAAAAATCCAACATACTATTTCCAGCCCTTCATCCAAGGTGCATCTCCACTAGCAATTAAATCTTCTAGGTAGTTTTTGTCCTTAAGAACATCCATACATTGCCAAAAACCATCATATTTATAGGCTACTAAATTACCTTCTTTAGCAAGAGTCTCTAATGGTGCTTTTTCAAATACAGTACTATCGCCTTCAATATAATCAAATACTTCTGGTTCTAAAACCATATAGCCACCATTAATCCAGCCGCCATCAGCTTTACTCTTTTCAACAAAACTCTCAATAACATTGCTATCATTAATCTTTAAGGCACCAAATTTACCACCAGGTTGAACCGCTGTAATCGTAGCGATTTTTCCATGCTTCTTATGAAATTTTAACAAATCTTTAATATTAAGATCACATACGCCATCACCATAAGTTAACATAAATGTTTCATCACCAACATAATCACGAATTCTTTTAATTCTTCCACCAGTCATAGTATTTAGACCAGTATCAATCAAAGTAACACTCCACGGCTCAGAATAATTATTATGAATTTCAACTTTATTCTTTTTCATATCAAATGTAACATCAGATGCGTATAGATAATAATCTTTAAAGTATTCTTTAATTTTTTCTTGCTTATATCCACAACAAATTATAAATTCATTTATTCCATAATGAGAATATTCCTTCATAATATGCCAAAGGATTGGTTTACCTCCAATTTCAATCATTGGTTTTGGTTTTAAATGTGATTCCTCACTTATTCTTGTACCAAAACCTCCCGCTAAAATTACTGCTTTCATTTTTTCAATTCCTCCTTACTTTCAATATGTAACAGTTTTTTTATAAAATCTTTTCCATAATATATTCCAACCACAGCTAATATACATAAAAGTGGTTCAAATGCATATTTGTAGCGTCCTTGACTTTCAACAAATAAAAGCATCATACAAAAGCCAAAAACAGCTATGTTTACAAACAATAATTTATTATTCTTAAGATATATAACATTATAGAATACTCCACCTAATACAAATAGACAAAGAATGATGTAATATATTTCATTTATAGGGATTATTAAAGTATTAAATAGCATATTAGCTCCACTTTCCAGTTTATAAGCATCTAAGGAAGCTGTAATCCAGTACAATTGAGCATTATCAGCTCCAAAACTACTATTAGTTTTATATATTAATAAATTTGGATATGCTGCTAAGTTTTCCTTAATCTCTTTTTTTAATTTTTTGGCAAAATGAGCATCTGTCTTTTTAATATCTTTGTTATGACTATAAAAGTAATCACTAAATTCTCCATATCTTTCTGCACTATATAACCCAGAATTATTTAAGCCTAAACCAACATAAGCATATTGCCAAAATTGATTACGTATTATTTTTTCACCTATTATATGTTCCTCAACAGCAAAAATTATCGAATTAGAAGTAAAGAAACTAAATATAACAATCAAAAAAGTAACAATTGATGACTTCCATATTTTTTTATTAATCATAATCATTAAAATTATGATAATGAATAATGCCATTAACATTGCTGGAGAAAAGTTTTTGAAAAATCCTAACAAACTAATGCTAATACCAAGAAGAACAACTATCCACCATTTTTTCTTTAAATTGCTATCATTAATAACATCATAAGTTACTGTAAAAAGATATACACTTATACACATAAATAATAATGCATAATGATCCGGTGATAAGATTGTATTATATAAAAGCATTGAGGGCCAAAAAGTATATAAAATAACAGCCATATTAGCTACTGCTTCATTTTTAAAGATTCGTTTTGTACTTAAATAAAGAAAAATACCTGCTACAGATGTTGCTAAAATGTTAACAAAAAAAGAAACAAGTTGATGAGCAACAAATATTTTATATGCTACACCATTAATAATTGAATATAACATATAATGGTATGCTGTTTGAAAATATGTTGTTTTAAACGAAAAAGCTTTAGCTCGATTAAAAACGTCATAAAAGTCTGATACTTGAATCATGTTTTTACTAAACCAAATTGCTATACCAACACGTAATAATAATCCAATAATTGTTAGTATATAAATAGTCTTCTTACTCTTTAAAAATTTTAATGAAGACCAATCAATTAATATCAAAATCATAATTATGACAAAAACAAACGGTGTTAAAACTTCCGTACGTGTGAATATAACAAAATTAGGAAATATTAAAAAAAAGACTAAAAAACAAGAAATAAGAAAAGTATAGGCTTTTTTAGAAAAAAGAGAATTAAAAATGCTTACAATTTTAGATTTCATAGAAAAATATCCCTATTTATTTTCTAGCAAATCAATGATAGTATTTGCTTTGCTATCCCATGTATTTTCTTTAGCCTCTTTCATTTCAAGTTCATGATATTCATTATCTCCATTTAATTTGATAGCTTCATCAATTTTTTTAATATAATCAGCATGGTCCTTGCCAATTAAAACACTCTTATATTTCCGACATTCTTTCATATCAGTTGTCAAAATAGGCTTTTTAGTAGCCATATATTCGAATAGTTTTACTGGTGATGTTGACTCAGTAATTTCATTGATAACAAATGGAATAGTAAGTAAATCAACATCTTTAGTAATATTAATAAGCTCGTTGTATGGTATTTTACCTAAATAAAATACATTCTTAACTTTTTCAATTTTGCTCTTATCAAATGTGTCATCATATTTAATACCAATCAATACAAAAGCATAATCCTTATGGGCATTTGCTGCTTCTTTTATCAAGTCATAATCAAACCAAGTTGCTAAAGATCCATAATAGCATACTATTTTCTTATAATTCTCTTTAATATCCTTAATTCTTTCATCAAGTTCTGAACTACTTGGAATAAAGTCATCAACATTAACTCCATTCGTAGATAAAACTAATCTTGATTTACGATATTTTAAAGCATCATCACGAAGTTTATCCGCTGTTACAACAACATAACAATCCTTATTTTTCAATACTCTTTTATGTTTTTCTAAATAGTAGTCAGGGACTGAATTTGTTATATCTTCATGAATCTCATCAATATATTCATATAAAACTGTTTCATTATTCTCTAAAGCTTCTTCAACAATACTATAATCACTTATTGTATCAGTTGAATATAAATGTAATATTTTATTATTAATATCTAATTCCTTTAGAAAATCATAATCAGTTACAACATATAGATTATCATTTATTTTGGAATATAAAGTAGGAATCTTATCATATACATAGTTAGTTGTACAATATAAATACAATACATCTCCTCTTTTAGATAAAGACAAAGCTATTTGTTGAGGCCGTTGAAATACCGGTAAATTCCACTCAGTATAAGGATAAAAGATAAAAACATATTTATACTTCTTATTACGACATACCTTTTCTAGTTCAATATAATCTTTTCTTTGTTTTCTTTTAATTTTTTCCTCAATATGAGTTGTGTATCGATTATCTAGTCTATCAAAGAAACGAAAAACCCGATACAAGACTTTCTTCATAATTTTTAAAAAACACCCTATTATTCCATACTTTTTTAAACCATTAATTAACTTCTTCATTTACTTCCTCCTGATTTTTCGTAATTGATCGATAATATTCATTGCAAACTTCAATATCACCTATTTTAACAACATGGCCATGATCTAACCAAATAACTTTATCACATATTTTCTTAATGGACTCTAATGAATGGGAAACATATAAGACTGTTGTTCCGCCATTAATCATTTCCATCATTTTTCCTTCGCTTTTTGCTTGAAATGCCAAATCACCAACTGACAATATTTCATCGACGATAAGTATTTCAGGATTAACTACCGTAGCAATACTAAATGCTAATCTAGCAACCATTCCTGATGAAAAATTTTTAACTGGCACATCCAAGAACTTATCTAGTTCAGAAAACTCTACTATCTCATTAAATTTAGAATCAATAAAGGGTTTGTCATAACCCATTACGGCACCATTTAAGTAGATGTTTTCTCTAGCAGTAAGATCCATATCAAATCCAGCTCCCAGCTCAATCATCGGACAAATATTTCCTCCAACTAATACTTTTCCTTTCGTTGGTTTCATAACCCCAGCAACTATTTTTAAAAGAGTTGACTTTCCAGCACCATTGCTACCAATTAGTCCGACGACTTCACCTTTTTTTATCGTAAAATCGACATCCTTTAGAGCCCAAAATTCATTTTTCTTCTTTCGCTCTTTCTTTTCTTTGCGCTTCTTTGCATCAAATATATCTACAAAACCTTGTTTTAAAGAAAATCCTTTCTCAATACCAAGATTAAAGCGCATCGACACATCTTCAATTTTTATCATTTCATCTTGATTCATATTATCACCTAAACATAATATATAAAACCATCTTGCGTTTTTCTAAAGACAAATATTCCTATCATCAAAGGAACTATTGCGCAAATAGAACAATAAAGCCATACAGATGGTACGGGTATGCTTTTAAACAAAATAATATCACGAGCAAATTTAATAAACCAATATAAAGGATTTAATTTAAATAATATTTGATACTTTTCAGGAATTATTGAAAAGTCATACATGATTGGTGTCATATACATCCATAATGTAATTAAAACTCCATAAATATAAAACATATCTCGAAGATATACTGCAATTGATGACAAGAAGAAAGCCATTCCAACTACAAACAGAAACAAACATATCACTACAAAAGGTAATAATAAATGATAAATATTAATACCGGTTCCTGTCAAAAGAATTATTGCATATAAAGGAATTAATGTTAATAAAAAGTTTATTCCAACAAAAATACATTTTGAAAGTGGAAAAATATATTTAGGTATATACACTTTATTAATAAGACCAAAATTAGCTACTACACTACTCATACCTAAATTAGTCGCTTCACTAAAGTAATTAAATATAACTAATCCACTCATTAAATAAACAAGATAATTAACTCCTGTAGCACTCATCTTAAAGACTTGAGTAAATACAAGCGCCATAACAGACATTGTTAATACTGGATATAAAAGGCTCCATAATACGCCTAAAAAACTTCTTTTATATTTTACTTTAAAGTCACGAACCACTAGTTGTTTTAGCAAAAAAGAATACTTTTTTAATCCAATAAACATATTTTTAATGGTCTTAATCATTGCTATCTCCTTCACTTTTTTCATTATACCAATTATTTCTAAATATTACTAGCCATAGAAACTTTATTAAACCAGTATTTTGCTTGATTCTCTTTGGTTCTTTAATCATTCTATACAGCCACTCTAAATGCATTTTAATAAAAAACTTAGGTGCCCTTTTAACAGAACCACTAATAACATCAAAAGATCCACCAACAGGCATAATAATCTTTATATTGGCTAATGATTTCTTATTATTAATAATAAACTCTTCTTGTTTTGGACTACCTAAAGCCACAAATAAAACATCTGGTTTACATTCTTTAATACTTTTTAAAGCCTCTTTTTGATTAACGTAGCCATCAATAAAACCGACGATATTTAAATCTTTATACTTTTCCTCTAAATTAGTTTTAGCCTTTTTTATTACATCTTTTTTTGAACCATATAAAAATACTCTATATTTCTTTTCAGAAGCCAATACACATAAATCTTCTACTAGTTCTACTCCGGCAATTTGATTATCAATACTACCATGTTTCATTCTCGAAGCAAGAATGATACCAAATCCATCTGGAATGTTATAATTTTGACTATTAAATTCTTTAACATATTCACTTTTATTATAAAAATTACTTGTAATCAAAGGATTAATGTTATAAATAATAATTTGTTTACTATCATCTTCGCTAATTTCTTTTAATAACGTCTTCTTACCTTTATTATAAGCCTTAAACCCTAAAATCATATTAGGATACTTATTATCACACTTATTAACTTGAACTAACATAATTCCAAGTATAACATTAAGAGGAATAATAATACTAATGGAATTAAGCAAATTTCCACTGAAATAAGCTGATAATAAAATAAATCCTGTTGCTAGTAAAAGCATCAAATTTTCAAAATTAAACTTAGATTCAAAATCTAACATTATCTTTATACATATGTAAATATATAGTACGAAATATACACCAATAATAACTAGTAAGCCAATTATCCCTAATGAATAATACTGCATTACATAATCCTTTTCTATATTTTGAATATTCATAATTCTTGAATAACCAATACCAAAGAATCTATCTTTTACTTTATTATCATTTATTTCGACAACTCTTTTGATAATTTCTTCTTCTATATAACGTGAGTTTACCAATACACTTTTATCTTTTTTTAACATTTCATTCCAAAATTCTGGATCTTTTTCATATAGATAATACTTTTTAGGAAAATTTATATTGATAAGTTTTTGATTAAATAAATCATAAATATCTTCATTAATATCAGAATCATCTTCTATGGAATCTACGTCTTCTATTTCATAAGTCTTAGTTATAGAATCTTCTAATAAATCATGATAATACTTATTTCTTTCATTAATCGGAGCATTTTTTAAAATACAAAGAAAAACCGTTAATAATAAAAACATTATTGTTAAAAATGAATACTTTATTTTTTCTTTTTTTATAACAGTTAAAATTATATAAAGGAATATGGACACTACTAGAATAATAATTGGCCCATACGAAGATATTCGATTACCTAACATTAATAATGATAATAAAGACATTATTATTAAAATGGTGTTTTTAAAATTCGTATCATCTTTGAAATTCGAAATAAGGATAGGAAGATATAATAAAATAATAGCAATTATTTGATTAGTAGCATGAAAAAAACCTTTGCTTGAATAAAGCAAATAATTGTAATTACTATTATTCCAAGAAAAAATATTATATTTTAACCTAGAAAAATCATATGCAGTATAGCCAATTTTAAATAAGTTACAAATAATAATACTACCACATATCAAAATAAGACAATAATTCATCGTTTTAGAAAATGTCTTAGCATCAATACTTAGTTTATATACAGTGTAAACAATCAGTACTCCCATGCACATTTTTGTTAAATAAAGTATCTCACTTAATATACTACATCTAATATTTGAAAGATGTAATATTCCATAAACTAAGTACAATAACAAATAAATAAAAATAAGTTTTCTTTCTTTATTACTACTATACTTAAAAAAAATTATTAAAAACAACAAACTAATAATTATGACTCTAATTAATGTTGAAATACTGTTATAAAAAAAATGAAGTTCAAGAAAAAGAGATAAAAAATAAAGGACTAATACGATATTAGTTATTCTTTTCTTGTCAAAAATATTCATTAGTCCACTTGTCATACTATTTTTCCTTTCTCTTTTTATGATCAAATAGAATATCTGTTTTTAAAACTACAAATAATAATAAAATCATTAAGACAATATAAATAATCATCGCTATTTTATTATCTCCTAAAATATAGAAAATAGATACAATTGAAAATAAGATATTAATTGCATAAATAATTAAAATAGTTATTCTTGGTGAAAAACGCATCTTTAGTAATTGATGATGAAAATGTTCTTTATCTGGTTCCCCTATCTTTTTATGATGAATTAATCTTCTTAAAATTGCTAACACGGTATCAAAAATAGGAATCGCTAAAATAATCACCGGTATTACTAAAGAAGTTAAAGTCGTAACCTTAAATCCAAGCAAAGCTATAATAGAAATCATGAATCCCAAGAAAGTAGAACCACAGTCCCCCATAAAAGTCTTAGCTGGAGGAAGATTATGGACTAAGAATCCTAATGTTGAACCAATCATTATTAAACATAAGATAATATCTAACCCATCTAAGCGATTTAAAATAAATGCTATAATAGCAACAGTTATAAAATATATAGAACTAATTCCTGCACATAATCCGTCCAAGCCATCAATTAAGTTTATTGCGTTAATTGCCCCTACAATAAAGAAAATTGATATCAATTGACCTATTAAAGTACCGAAAGAAAGATTAATACCTAAAAAAGATAATTCTGAAAAATATAACTTTCCATAGAAAACAACAATACATGCGGCAATAATTTGGACTAATAACTTATCTTTTGCTCTTAAAGATTTTATATCATCAAATAATCCTAACATAACTATAATAAATGAACCAATTAAAATGGATATCATTTGCGTAGTTACATTACCATAAGCAATATATCCAAATAAAAATGCACTATAAATAGCAAGTCCACCTAAACGAGGCATAGGTACTTTATGAACTTTTCTAGCATTAGGCATATCAAGTGCTCCTATATGATGAGCAAGTTTTTTAGTTATATAAACACAAAAAAAACTAATTAAGAATGTAATTAATAATATTTCAATTATATTATGATTATTTACTACATAATTCATTTAATTTACACCTATAAATATTATACCTTAATTAGGTCTAAAATAAAAGTTAAACTAAAAATCGTATGCCAACTACTGTCCATTAAGAATAATCATTTGCATGCCATACCAATCTTCATAAAGAATATCACTTATTTCATAATTAATACCATGTTGTTCAAATAATTTTACATAATTTACACCAAAATCATAACGAATAAAATAAATAGTTTTTCCTTCATTTACAAAATTAACAATATCATCGATAGTAATATTATCTTTAATATTTCCAAACAAATCATCAATCATTTTCTCATTACTACATTCATAGCAATAAATGGTTTTATTAGGATGATAATAAGCTTCGACCATCTGAAGATGAGTGTAATCAGAAACAATAAGAGCATCTTCAGGTATCTTTTCTTGATATTTACGATAGTCACTTTCATTATTTGTCATGACTATCTCATAACGAAGTAAATAATTAATACTTGCCGAAGCAGATATAACAAAAATAATAAACAATACGCTAATAGAGTTTTTTTGACTAACTTTTTTACTAATCAAAATAGCCATTATAAACCATAGACATCCAAGACTAGGAAAAAGATATCTTGATACAAAAAGAGGTGTAATAAGTTTTGAAACAACAATACCAATAGTCATAACTATAAAAGGAATGACTATTCCCAAACTAGCATAGGCTTTATTTACTTTTTTATCTTTACTAAGTAAATAGTATATGAAAACAAGCCAAATAATAAAAATTAAAGTTAAAGTCAATAACGATCCACTGGCAGCATCTAGTGTTTGAGCATAAAAGATGAATTGAAAATAACCAATAAAATCTCTCATCGTAATTTCCGGTATCCAAAAACCACCACTAACAGTCTTAATTTGAAATAGTACCACAATTATCCATGGTAAATATAAAATGAAAGTAGTTAAACCACTAATAAACCATTTAACAAAGAAATTCTTATCCTTTCTAATAAGAGAAACAACAAAAAGATATATAAAGAAAAGAACAATGCATAAACATGAATATAGATGTGAATAAGCTGATAATAAGGAAAATATAACAAAAACAATCCAAGATTTTTTATCATTTTTCTTCAAGATATCCGCCATATATATATAAGCAATAGTTGTAAAACACATAGCCCAACTGTACATTCTAGCCTCTCCAAAGTATTGCATCATACTTGGCATACCAACCATAAAAAATAAGAAAATACTAGAAGCGAGATATCCATATTCCTTTCTAATCTTTGTAAAACAAATAACGACTAAAATCAATAATGGAATAAAAGATAATAGTTTTGCAGCAACAATTGAACTCATAAAAGGAAAAATCTTTTCTAATAATGGTAAAAAAAGTCTAATCAACCAATGATATAGCGGTGGATGAACATCATGAATATTTAGTTTAACAATAGAAAACAAACTATGTCTTAGCATTGCCAAAGAGCATGCTTCATCAGCCCAAATAGAATTGTTAAGAAGAATCATTAAGGAAAAGATAATTATAATAATTGAGTAAATAACTAGTGAAACACTAAGCAATCTTTCATAATTATCTTTTTTTAAAGATCTTATTAAAAGACAAGATAACAAACTAGATATTATTAAAACACCTAAAAACATAATTAAATTATTATCAAAAATAGATTCTAATTTGTATACTTGATATAAAAATAATAAATCAAGTACATAACCACTAAGATAAAAAATATATAATGCCAATTTTCCTATATAATTTGTATTAAGTTTTATAACGTCATTTATTTTCGAAGTAAGAGCTAATATAAACAATGAAGGAATTATTAATAAGTGGGAAAAGAAATAATCATAATTAATAATAACACCCAAATGATGACTAACAACCCTACTTTCTAAAAATAATAATCCCATTCCTATGAAACAAAGAATATACCAAATATTCCGTGATTTTTTAAGTAAATCTTGGTTATATAATTTAAAATAGTAACCCAATCCAAAAAATAAAAAGCCACTGAAAAGAAAATTTATATTATTATTAAAAGTACCATGTAAAAATTCATATAATTGCTTAAAATTATTATTAATAATCAAAAAATCATAAGTATTAAATAGTAGACCAACAACAAATAAAACGAAGAATAGTTTTAAAACATTTTGAAATAACCTCTTAGTATTAATAAAATACACCAACATCCCTGATAAAAACAATGTACCCATAAACCAAGAAATATTTGATGAACTACATGTAATTATTTTCCACATTTGCGTAAGTATATTAAATAATGAAAAGTCATTATTTTTCATTAATTCAATAGCAAGTCCAGATGTTGCTAAAAATAAATAAAGTATTCCCGTCTTTTTAATAAAATCTTTTATTATAATATTACGATTATCATCATTAATTTTACTAGCTAGAAAATAACCGCTTCCAAATAACAAAAATGGAACGCTAATTCGACATATCACTGTATATATATAATATGCCACTTTTGTATCACCAAACAGTTTAGTGTTTAATCCTAAAAATAATAAAACTAATAATAATTTAAGTATGTCCACTAAAGGATATGCTTTTTCGGAACTACTTTTCATTTTTACACCCAATTTCTAACTATCTACTTCTTTTTTTACAAATACAAGTAACTTACTAAATAAATAATTCAATACTATTATTACAATATTAGAGATAATTTTCATTATCTTATCATTCCAATGTAAAAGAGTTACTGTAACAAACATAATTAACATGTCTACTAGCAAAGTAATAATACGTGCCCCATAGAACTTTGCAGCTTCTTTTTTAATATTTTTATCTTTACTCTTAAAAACAATCTTACGATTAGCTACATAAGCAAAAGTAGCAGCAAACACCCAAGAAACAATATTAGCAATCTGTAATTCAATAGCATTCTTAGGATCTAATACTGTATATACTAATATATAATAAGTTGCTAAACTAACAATTGTTGATAAAACTCCAATTATTAAATAATTGATTATTTCTTCATATTTTTTATATATGTTAAAAAACTTCTTAACTATTTTTTTCATTACAAACTACCCTTCACTATAAAAAACACTATCATTAGTCATCTTCTTTATATACATTATACATTAAATACTCCCAAAATAAAAGAAAAACAAGTTTACCTTGTTCTTACTCTAACTTTTCCAAACTCCATAATATCTGGTATAACTCTAACTAAATTTCCTTCTTCATCATATTCTAAATCAGCAAAGAAGCAGCTTCTTACACACTCTACTCCCATTTTTTCAAACATAGGCATTTGATCCATCAAAGCTCCATTTTGAAAAACATGCGTATTTGTAAATTTGGTATAGAAAGGTCGATGAACATGTCCTAAAGCCAAAATATCAGGATGATTTTCACTAGGCATTAAATCATAATATTTTTGAGCACTTTCCAAAATACCATTGTGATTATGTGTATATCCATGATACATATGTACTTTTACTTTATCAAATAACACATCAGCTTTGTCACTACCAAGATAAATAATATCAGGTCTATTAGCATCAATCTCTTTTAAGATATCTACTCCATCACACCTCATGAATGAATCATCATGATTACCAGATATAGTATAAAGTTTGATATTTTTAGAACATGGATGAATATTTATAACATAGTCAACCATATCTCTAACAGTATGAACTCGTTGATTTTTTATTCTTTCACCATTTCGATAACCATTACCATCAGTAAAATCACCACAACATAAAATGGTATCAATTCCTTTTTCTTCACAAAGCTGATATATATATTCTATTAAATCAGGTCGATCATATAGTGATCCATAATGAATATCAGATAAAATACACACTTTTTTATTATTATTAGTTACTATTCTTGAAACACGCCTAGTTTGTTCATTAGGCACTATTTTTACTGGTGAGCCATTTAAAACATCAAATGGTTGACCATTCTTTTTGAGTTCTAAAACCGTTTCATATAGCGTAGACATATCAATTTCTAAAGTTTCACAGATTTCTTCGGCCGTACGTTTTTTACCAATCATATATTTAATTTTTCCAATTGCTTCCTTATCTAACATACAACCATCCCTGACTTCTAGATAAATTTTATCAAATATTTAGAAAATTAGCAAAAAAATTAGTGATTTTTTTACAAGTTATGCTATAATACCAAAAGGAAAAAACGGGTGATATAGATGAACAAAATTAAAAATGTGGCGATAATAGCCCATGTAGACCATGGAAAAACAACATTAGTTGATGAAATATTAAAATATACAGGAACATTTAGAGAAAACGAAAATATTGATGCTCTTTCCATGGACTCTAATGATATTGAAAAAGAAAGAGGCATTACCATCTTAGCTAAAACTACCGCTGTTATGTATAAAGATTATAAAATTAATATAGTCGATACTCCGGGACATGCCGATTTTGGTGGCGAAGTTGAAAGAATCATGAAAATGGTTGATGGCGTTCTTTTAGTGGTTGATGCTTATGAAGGACCGATGCCTCAGACAAGATTCGTATTAAAAAAAGCATTAGAATCAGGATGTAAACCAATTGTAGTTATTAATAAGGTTGATAAACCAACTTCTAGAGTAAAAGAAGTTGTTGATGAAGTGTTAGAACTTTTCTTAGAACTAGGTGCTACGGATGAACAAATCGACTTTAAAGTCGTTTACGCTTCAGCAGCTAATGGAACTTCTTCCTTATCTCCAGATCCAAGTACCCAAGAACACTCTTTCGAAGGATTACTTGATTTAATTATTTCTGAGATTGATGATCCAACTGGTAATGAAGATGCTCCATTTCAATTCCAACCTGCTCTACTTGACTATAATGACTATGTAGGAAGAATTGCCATTGGTCGAATCTTTAATGGTAAAGTTAAAACTGGGCAAATGGTTAATTGTTTAAGATTAGATGGCACAGAAAAACAATTTAGAATTCAAAAATTATTTGGTTTTAAAGGATTAAAACGTTTAGAAATTGAATCAGCTTCAGTTGGTGACATCGTTGCTATTGCTGGTCTTGAAGATATCTGTGTTGGGGAAACCATCACAGAAACTAATAATCATGAAAGACTACCTATTCTTCACATCGATGAACCAACTCTCCAAATGACCTTTGGTGTTAATACTTCACCATTTTCTGGTCAAGATGGTAAGATTCTTACTTCAAGAAAAATTGGCGAAAGATTATTTAAGGAAACCCAAAGAGATGTATCACTAAAAGTGGAACAATTAGATAGTGAAAACTTTAAAGTATTAGGACGTGGTGAATTACACCTTTCAATACTTATTGAAAATATGCGTCGTGAAAGCTTTGAAATCGAAGTTTCTAAACCTCAAGTTATTATTAAAGAAATCGATGGTATTAAATGTGAGCCATACGAGGATTTACAAATTGAAATAGCTGATGAATATATGGGTGGTGTTATCGAAGAATTATCGACACGGGGCGCTATCATGGATAATATGACCCATTTAGGTAATCTTTTAAGAATAACATATACGATTCCTTCTAGAGGTCTAATTGGTTTTTCAACTAATTTTATGACACTTACCAAAGGTTATGGAATTATGAACCATACTTTCAAAGAATATCTTCCATGTACCGAAATTAATATTGGAGAAAGAAAACTTGGTGTTCTAGTTTCTAGCGAACAAGGAAAAGCTACAGCTTATTCCCTAGGTGCACTTGAAGATCGTGGTATCATGTTTGTAGAACCAAATACTGATGTATATGAAGGTATGATTGTTGGTGAATGTAATCGTGATAATGACCTTGCCGTTAACGTTGTTAAGGGAAAAGAATTAACTAACACAAGAAGCGCTTATGCTGATAAAACAGTTGTTTTAAAAAGACCTAGACCTATTACACTAGAATATGCTCTTGATTATATCAATCAAGATGAACTAGTCGAAGTAACCCCACATAATATTCGTTTAAGAAAAAGAATTCTTAATACGGAAGCAAGAAAGAAATTTGATGCAAAAAAATAAGAGTTTCAAGACTCTTATTTTTAAATTAATTCATATTCACGAGATATAATTCGCTTATCTGAACAATACTTTATAACATAATTATTATCCTGTTTACAAATAATAATTCCTATTGTTTTATCTTGATTAATTCTTCTTATGTTTTCATCTATATAATTCATATATATTTGTACTTGACCTATATGCTCTTTCTTTAATTCAGATATTTTTAATTCCACTACAACAAAGCAATTATAATCGTAATTAAACAGTAATAAATCTATATAGTTAAATGTATTTCCCATTTTAATTTTATATTCATTTTTGACAAAGGCAAAACCATTGCCTAACTCTTCTAAAAAAGAGGGAATATCTTCAAGAATTAATTTTTGTAAGACTTTTTCAGTAACTAGTTCATATTTATCATTACTTTTAATAATGATAGGATTTTTAACTAAGTCCAATATACTAGAATTCTGATTATTATATACTAGCTTATTTTTAGTTTCTTTTGGAATTCTCTCATATTCACAGTTTTTAATTCTTGTTATTAGTTCCCGATAGCCTAAATTATCATATATTGCAACATTTATATAATAAACAATTTTATCATCATCATTGATTGATAATAGTTCTCTATAATGTGACCAACTTAATTGTGAACGCAATGCGTTCAGTTTGTTATTTTTTAAATTTCAAATAAAACCTTCGCATATTCATAAGATTTCTATAACTATATTTTTTGTCTTTCAATTCTATTATTAGTCTTTTTGAATACTCTTTTATTAAACCTTCACCATATTTTGCTCTTATATCACCGCCTTGTGCTTCAACTATTAGTTTACCAACATTGTAGTAAGTTTCCACATCACTTTTGTTCTTACTATACTCTTTTATTCTTTTATAAATTTCATTAGTAATTAAAAGGCCCTTTATTTGTTCATAATAATTCATTTTGATTATCTCCCTTCACTTATACATATACAGGGAAAATTTTCAATTTCCTTTTTTTATGAACAAATTTGCATAAAAAAAGGGTTATTAAACTCTTTTTCTAATCAAGTTCTAACTTACCAGTATATAGATTATAATACTCACCTTTTTCTTTTAAAAGATCTTCATGAGTACCACGTTCTATAATACGACCGTTTTCCATAACCATAATTGCTTTGGCATTTTGAATTGTTGATAATCTGTGGGCAATTACAAATACTGTTCTTCCTTCCATCAACTTATCCATACCTTCTTGAACTATTTTTTCCGTTCTTGTATCAATCGAAGATGTTGCTTCATCAAGTATCATAACTGGTGGATTTAAAAGTGCACAACGTGCTATTGCTAATAATTGCCTTTGACCTTGCGATAAACTTGCCCCATTTGAGGTAATAACTGTTTGATATCCATCAGGTAAATTACGAATAAAATAATCAGCATTAGCTAACTTAGCCGCTTTAATACATTCTTCATCACTAGCATCTAGTTTACTATAACGAATATTATCCATAATGGTTCCGGTAAATAGATTAGTGTCTTGTAAAACCATTCCAAATGACTTTCGTAAATCATTCTTATCAATTAACTTAATATCAATACCATCATAAGTAATGCTGCCTTTTTCTACTTCATAAAAAGCGTTAATTAAATTTGTTACGGTTGTTTTACCTGCTCCGGTGGAACCCACAAAAGCAATCTTTTGACCAGGTTTAGCATATAAAGAAATATTATGTAATACTTCTTTTTCTGGATCGTAGCCGAAACTTACATCATTAAATCTAACATCACCTTTAAGTTCAATTAGGGAACCATCATCCATTTTCCAAGCCCATTTAGATGTTTCTTCCTTAACTTCGATTAATTCATTATTTTTAACTTTAACATTAACAAGTTTAACAGTTCCTTTATTTTCTTCAGGCTTTTGATCCATTAAATCAAAGATTCTTGCAGCGCCAGATAAAGCCATAATTATAAAGTTTAGTTGTTGTGATACTCTAGTAATTGGGAAAGTAAAACTCTTTGTTAAAGTTAAAAATGCGGCAATTGTTCCTAAAGTAATTAAACTACCGTTTGGTAAAAAAATAGCAAATAAACCTCCAAAAATAGCAATTATAACATAAGTAATATTACCTAAATTTGCCATCATCGGCATTAACATATTGGCATAGATATTGGCTTTGGTACTATTATTACATAGTTCATTATTTATTTTATCAAAGTCTTTTTTTACGACATCTTCATGAGTAAAAACTTTAATTACTTTTTGACCATCAATCATTTCTTCAATAAAGCCATTTACTTTACCTAAAGATTGTTGTTGAGCTACAAAATATTTTCCACTTTTCTTAGCAAATTTACCTGAAATAAGTAGCATTAAAAATATACAAACTAATAATACAAGTGTTAATAAAAAGTTTAAATAAATCATTGAAACAAATGTTGAAATAATGGTTATTAAACTAGCAAAAGTATTTGGTAAACTTTGCGAAATCATTTGTCTTAATGTATCGGTATCATTAGTATAGTGACTCATAATATCACCATGGGAATTACTATCAAAATATCTGATTGGTAATTTTTCCATCTTTTGGAACATATCATCCCGAATATCTTTCAAAACGCCTTGGGAAATATTTACCATTAAGCGATTATAAATATACATTGTTATAATAGCTATTAGAAAAATACCACCCATCGCCATTAAAGCCTTAATTAAAGGAGCATAATCTTTATCAATACTATTTACTAAAGGTGTTATATAATCATCAATTAAACTTTTTAAGAATAATTGACCATATACTTCAGCAACCGAAGATATAATAATACAAGCAATAACAATAATAATAGTTACTCGATGTCTAAAAATATAACTGAATAATCTTTTAATTGTACCCTTTTTAATTGGCTTTTTCTTAATACCTTGGGCCATTTTCATTTGACTATTATTCATCTTACTTAACCCCCTTTTTTTGAGAATCATTTATCTCTCGATAAATCTTTGATGTTTTCATTAAGTTCTTAGGTGTATCAAAGTCTACTATCTTACCTTCATCAATAACAATAACACGATCGGCATCCTCGACCGAAGAAATTCTTTGGGCAATAACTATTTTTGTTACTTCGGGCATAAATTCTTTTAAATTGTTACGAATTTTAGCATCCGTCATTGTATCACAAGCGCTCGTCGAATCATCAAAAATAATTATTTTTGGTTTTTTCAATAGAGCTCTTGCAATCGCTAATCTTTGCTTTTGACCTCCACTAACATTTGTAGCCCCTTGTTCAATATAATAATCTAATCCATTTTCAAACTTCGAAATAAACTCTGTTGCACATGCTAAATTACAAGCTACCATTATTTCTTCATCAGTTGCCTTGGCATCTCCCCATTTTAAGTTATCACGAATCGTTCCCGAAAATAATACATTTTTTTGTAAGACCATCGAAACAGCATCACGAAGAGCATAAAGACGATAATCTTTAACATTTATTCCACCAACAAGAACCTCACCTTTCATTGGATCATATAATCTAGGTAATAAATTAACAAGCGTAGATTTTCCCGAACCAGTTGCCCCAATAATACCAATTGTTTCACCTGACTTAATATTTAAATTAATGTTATCTAAAGCTAACTTAGATTCATCATCACTATAAGAAAAATCAACATTCTTAAATTCAATATCCCCATTAGGCACATGATCAAATACACAATCACTATCTTTAATATCAGGTTCTTCATCAAGTAATTCCACAACTCTTTTCATCGAAGGAAGGGAAATAATAATCATGACATAAATCATAGAAAGCATCATTAAACTAGATAAAATACCCATTGAGTACGTAAATAATGAAGCAAGTTGCCCAGTAGTTAAATTACCTGCCACAATGGATTTAGCACCAATATAGCAAATTAAAATAACGGAAAAATATAAAGCAAAGTCCATAATTGCACTATTAGAGGCCACAATCTTTTCAGCCTTTGTAAATAGTTTATATATTTTTTCAGATACTATATCAAACTTTTCTATTTCATGCTCTTCACGTACATAGGATTTTACTACTCTAATTCCTCCAACATTTTCTTTAACAACGTTATTAAGTTCATCATATGTCTTAAATACTTTTTCAAAATATGGATGAACGATTCTAACAATAATGATTAATAAAGCAAATACAATTGGTACTACAATAAAGAATATTAAAGATATTTTTTTATTAATAATAAACACCATTAATAAAGAAAAAATAAACATCAAAGGTGCTCTTACCGCAATTCTAATAATCATTTGATATGAATTTTGCACATTTGTTACATCAGTAGTAAGCCTTGTAATAATACTTGATGTTGAATATTTGTCGATATTTTTAAAAGAATAATCTTGAACTTTATAATACAAATCATGTCTTAAATTTTTAGCAAATCCATTCGAAGCAATTGATGCAAAACGACCCGCTATCATCCCAAAACATAAGGAGAATAAAGCACATATAACAAGTAATATACCAATTGTTATAATATTATTTAAATCCCCAGTTTCAATACCATTATCGAGTAACTTAGCCATTAAAATAGGAATTAAAACTTCCATTAAGACTTCACCTAACATAAAGACTGGTGTCAAAATAGATTCTTTTTTATATTCACGAACGGACTTTAAAATCTTTTTAATCATTAAAAACCTCCTTCATTTTTAACTATACCATTATATGATAGATAATACTTTTTTTCAATCAATATTATATAAACAAAAAATCTAATTTCACTTAAAGCAAAATTAGATTCAAGATATTAAGATGTTCGGAAGATCGCGTGGACGACCAGGCAATAATCTCAGCCACCCTACGATGAACAACGAGCATGGCCAGAGGCATCAACTTCACAGGCCGCGCTCGCAGTCGCAGAGGCATCGTTACAGTAGACATAACCCTCGATGCTCACTTCACAGCTGAGGTGCACATCACCGCAAAAAGCGTATCTGCCGTTAGCGCCGCAATCACTTATATCAAGTGTTATTCCTGCATCGATAAAGGCTTGATATATTGCTTGTATGGCACTGGCTTTTTGTTCTGATGTTAAATCACTATTCAATGTATGTCCACTTAACCCATATTGAGTATATGGTTGACTTAAACATATTTCATGTCCCTGAATTGTTGCACATGCATAGTACTTACTACTATCTTGTCCTATATAGACATTATGGCCTGTTGCTGTTCCACTACTTTGTAATGTTCCACCATAGTTTGGATGTGTATGGAGTGTATGTAATTCATCAAACCAATAACTTGTTGGACCTGGTGAAGCTACACAAGAAACGTTGGCTACTTTAAATCTTCCTGAATATGTTTTACCTGATAAGGCACTTTGATCACTATATGAATTATAAAACCAACTGCCAATTAACCATTCAGCGGTTGTTGTATTAGCACCCGTTCCGGCAATAGATGCTCCGCTTACGACCGTCGCACTATTTTGGTTTCCTACCAACTCCGATAAGTCAACACCATCTTCCGCATAATTAGTTCCGCTACTTACACCAGCACTTGGCTCCAACATGACACTTATTCCAAATTCAATGTCAGTTTCTCCTGGGGAATGAGTTGTATAACGATCTGTACTTGTCCATTCATATACGATATCATACGTACATGCCATACGATAATCCGTATTCGGAGTAAAATTGACAACCAAAACATTTTCATCATATGCGGCGGCCTCACCACTTAAAGCTTCCGACATATTTGCGGCTGTTATATTTAATTGCATTCCTCCGCCTAGAGTATCAAACACCATATTATTTCTTTCAGTAACTGTATTAGCATTTGCTACATTTGTTATATTCATATTACCGGTTGAAAAGTATGCATAGGTTGCTCCGATTATTGTTACTAATAATGTAACTATTGCTATCGTTAATAAAATTATATTATTCTTTTTCATATAGACTCCTATATTATACGATTACATTATAACACATATTTTAGATTATTTATATTAATTCATATTCTCTGGCAATAATTCTATCATCTGAGCAATACTTAATGACATATTTGTTATCCTGCTTACAAACAATGATACCGATTGTTTTATCTTGATTTATTCTTTTTACATTTTCATCTATGTAATTCATATATACTTGAATTTGACCTATATGTTCTTTCTTTAATTCAGTTATTTTTAATTCCACTACTACATAACAATTATATTCTATATTAAATAGAAGTAAATCAATATAGTTATATCTATTACCTACTTTAATCTTATATTCACTTCCTACAAAACTAAAAGCATCACCTAGTTCTTTCATAAATGACTCAATATCCTCTAAGATTATTTTTTTTAATACTTTTTCCGAAAAACATTCATAATTAGTGCAATTTTTAATTAAAATTGGATTTTTAACTAAATCTTTAATATTCAATTTATCATTGTTTCTTATTTTATATTTAGTCTTTTCATCAACGCGACTATATTCATCATTTTTTATTATTTCTCTTAACTTTCGATAACTTATATTTTTATTAATAACAATACTAATGTAATAATTAACCTCATCAGCATTAGACAATATCATTAATTCTGTTATATGACTCCAACTTAATTCGGTCGGCAATGACGACCATTTTAAATCTTTAACAAATCTATAAAATTGTCTGTATCTTCTTAAAGTTCTTTCATTATACTTTTTATTTAATTCATTTTTTAATTTATTTGCATAGTCGCAAATAACATTTTCTCCATAATGTTTTCCAGCATCATTTAGCATTTTTCCAACTTTATAGTATGTATTTAAGTCACTTTTATTAATGGAATAGTTTTTTACACTTTTATTAATTTCATTGTTAATTAATTCATTTTTTATTTCATCGTAATAATTCATTTTGATGATCTCCCTTCACTTATATATATACCGGAAAAATATCAGATTTCCTTTTTTTAACACAAAAAAACTATTAGAATAATCTAATAGTTTTTTTCTTAAATGAATTACATTATAACAAAATCATAATCAAAAGTTTTGTTAATATCTTGTTCAATATTTTCAGCATTCCACATACTTAAAACATATTTTTGACTAGATCCTTGAATACTATCAGAATCAATTATATAGTAATAATACTTACTATCTTCATAAAAACGATAATTAGTTAAAGCTTGTACTTCAAAATTAACATTTAAACGAATATCTTCAATATTAATAGTGGAATTCTTGTCAATTCTTAATACCAAAGTATACGTAGCATCAGCTTTCGTATAGTTATAAACGACAATATCTTGCGTTTCGATATTTTTAAGGCCATAATCGTCACTTACAGACATTAACGTATAATGTGGATTATTTAAATATTCATAATTAATGTAGTTATAATTATCATATTTCTTTGCTTCCTCTAGTTCAGTTAAATCAAATGATAACCAAATTGGAATACTTACTAGTACTAGAAATAATGTAATCAAAATATCCTTATAAATAGATATTTTTAACCTATTTATTCTATTCACACAAATTCCCCCTGAATATGCTTTAATTATAGCATATAATAGCAAAAATGTCAATTTTATGTAAATAAAAAAGTTCCTAACTAAGGAACTCTTATAATTTAAATGGTAACCCGTAGGGGGTTCGAACCCCTGAATGCTGCGCTGAGAACGCAGTGTGTTAGGCCACTTCACCAACGGGCTAAGCCATTAATAAGATAACATAAATTAGTTTGTTTGTCTATAAAAATTAGTATTGAATACCCCAAATGACATGATGCTTAGCCTCTTGGCCGCAGCAAACACACTTATCATCTATCTTTTCACCATTTTCGACGATACAACGTGATTTACAACCTTTTAGTTCTTTTATTTTAGTTTCACACTCTTCATTGCCACACCACATAGCATGAATAAATCCAGGTTGTGTATCTAAGATATGCTTCATATCATCCATATTATGAGCTTCAAAGGTAAGAGCATTTCTTCTTTCTAAAGCCCGATTATACATATCACTTTGAATTGTATCTAGTAATTTAGTTACATACTCACTAATGTTAATATCCACGCTTTCTTGAATCTTTTCCCTAGTATCTCGACGAGCAATCGTAATTTTATTTTCTTTTAAATCACGAGCACCAATTTCAATTCTTACCGGAATACCATTTACTTCTGCTTCGGCAAATTTAAATCCAGGTGACTTATCAGTATTGTCTATGTAAACAGAAATATTACTCTTCAATAATTCTTCTTTGTATTTATTAGCTAAATTTAGTTCTTCTTCACTATTGGTTATTAAAACGATTACTACTTGTCTTGGCGCAATTCTTGGTGGTAATACTAGTCCATAATTATCACTATGAACCATTATTAAGCCTCCAATCATTCTGGTTGTCGTGCCCCAAGATGTTTGATATACATAATCTAATTTATTATCTTTATTAGTATATTTAATATCATAAGCTTTACTAAATTTTTGACCAAAATAATGACTAGTTCCTGCTTGTAAAGCTACCCCATTATACATAAGAGCTTCATTAGTTAAAGTATATTCAGCACCCGCAAAAGTCTCTTTTGGAGTTTTAATGCCTGTTATCGAAGGTATAGCTAATACTTCATTATGAAACCAATGATATACTTCTATCATTTGATTTGTTTCTTTTTTAGCCTCTTCTTCACTTGCATGGATCGTATGGCCCTCTTGCCATAAGAATTCTCTACTTCTTAAAAAAGGTCTTGTTTCTTTTTCCCAACGCATAACATTACACCATTGATTGTAAAGTTTAGGTAAATCTTTGTAACTATTTACATGAGTATGATAATAATCACTAAACATCGTTTCACTTGTTGGACGAATAGCAAGTCTTTCCTCAAGCTCCTTAGATCCGCCTTGCGTTACCCAAGCAACTTCCGGAGCAAATCCTTCGACAAGTTCACTTTCCTTTTTTAATAAATTCTCAGGTATTAAAAGAGGCATTTGCACATTAACATGACCAAGTTCTTTAAACTTCTTATCAAGTATTTCTTGCATTTTTTCCCAAATAGCATAACCATTTGGTTCAATTACCATACAACCCTTTACCGAAGAATAATCACATAAATGAGCTGCTCTAACAATACTTGTATACCATTTAGCAAAATCTTCTTCCTTTTTAACAATTGCTTTATTATCCATAATATACCTCCATAAAGCAAAAAAGATGATACCGATTAAGGAGTCTTAAGACGGTACCATCCTTTTATTTACTTAATTTTAATAACGGCTTATCACCGGAAATGTTTACATTTCACTCCAAGGTAGGAACTTACTATTCTTTTTATTATCTTCCACCAAACGATAACTCTCTATCAAAAAAAATTAATAAGTCATGTCCTTTTCTTTGCTTTCTAAACCTATTTTAGCATTTAAATACTCTTTTGTAAATTATAAATTCCATGGATTAGCTGGATCTGGATCAGTTGGATCCCAGCCTCTATTTTCACTATTAACATCAATTTTGACACCTGCTGGTTTTACCACACCTTCAGGTAAAGAATTACTCTCATAAATCTCGACTTGAGTATGCCAAGGAAGATTATCATATATCCATTTAGCATCAGCTGTAGATAGTCTTACACAACCAAGAGATGCTGTCGTTCCTAATTTGTTAAATTCTTCATATTCTAAATCATTCCAATGTCCATCTGCTGGTTTACTATAATAAGGAACGGAATGAAACCAAATAGCATTAATTATTCTTAAAGTGTAATGTCCCCATACACCGCCAACTAATGATAAAGTCTCATAACGATCAGTCGTTGTCCAAACTCCAACTGGTGTATTTTCTCCGGTAGATACTAAAAATGTCTTAATTATCCTTGTATATTCACCATTACTATCTTTACCATAAACAACGGCTACATTGAGTGTTTTATTTACCTTTACATAATAAGCACTAGTATTTGTATTAACTACTGTTTGCTTCTTAGCATTAACTTCTAAAGTAAAAGGAACTTTAGTTTCATTACCACTACTATCAGAAGCGACAAAATATAGTTCATACTCTCCAGCCTTATCTTGTGAATAATCGCCTGATATCTTTACTCGAACATCATGGTCATAATTATCATTAAACTCAACATACTTTAATAAATCTTCCTTATCTCCTTCGACAATTGTTATTTTTTTCGGAGCATCTAACGTTGGTGCTATATCATCAATAACTTCTAACATTAAGGAAGTCCTTTTCTTCATACCAAACTTGTTTTTATATGATATAGTTATTTCCTTTTTGCCTAAGGTATCAAAAACTATTTTCTCATCTAAATTTGTTACCTTACCATTTTTAACCTTCTTAATGTAATCTTTAACATACGTTATTTTATTTACTAAGACTCTTTTCTTATTAACGTATTCAATCTTAGTCGTTGTTAACTTAATAACTAGAAACACTATAAGTGCAATAAAAGCTAATATCCCTAAAATAAGAATACATAATCTTTTTTTATTTATCTTACTCTTTTTCATACAACTCCTATCTACGCTTCTTTTTTAATAGTAACGGTAAAAGCAATATAATAATTGAAATATAAAAATATTGCTTAACTATTTTTAAATAATCAATCTTAATATCTTGATCAACTATTTCATCTTCCGTTAGAATTTCTTTTCCATCATATTTATAAATTACTTTACCTATCTTACTTCCCTTTTTATCAGTAAAATTAATCTTTTCTTTACCTTCATAGGTAATTTCTAATAAATCTTTGTCATAATCAATAGGCAGCAATTTAATTATATCACTATTTGCCTTTATAGAATATGAATCAAGATTGCTTAATGATACTTTTATCTTTTTAATTGTTTCATCCTTAGAAACTAATGTAATATTATCATAATTATCTTCGACAAAATCAATTAGGTTGGCATTGTCAATTAGGTGATATGATACGCCTGTTTCATATGGCGCATCTAAGTTAATAATTATTATTTCATGATTATCAATATCGGCTAAAGAAGCCATACAATAACCTGCATCATATGTAAAACCAGTTTTACTACCTTCAACTTTTGACAAATCAAGATTTAAGAAAGCATTATATTTATCAAGGGTTGATTTAACTACTAAACCATTGGATAACGTATACTTTTTAGTCGTAAATATTTCTTTAAAAGTTTTATTACTTAAAGCATATTTTAATAAATTTAAAACATCTTTAGTACTAGAGTAATGTCCTTCTTCATCAAGTCCTGTTACATTAACAAAATGGGTATCATTTAAGCCAATTCTTTTAGCTAAAGCATTCATTTTATCTACGAAGCCATCTATTGAATCACTACTTAGTATAGCCAGTGAATTAGTAGCATCTGCTCCACTTGGTAGCATCGATGCATATAATAAATCTAAATATGTTACTTCATCACCGGCTTTTAAACCAGCTTTACTAAGAACTGGATCAACAGTATTTAAAATCTTATTAGTTATCGTAACAGTTTCGGATAAATCTTTTATTTCTTCGATAGCCGTTATGGTCGTCGCAATCTTAGTAAGGGAAGCAATCGAAATAACTCTTTCAGATTCCATTTCATATAACATTTCCTCATCAGTTAAATTATAAACAATGACATATTTAGAATTTAAATCTGGATACTTTATTGCTCCAACATTTAAAGGAATTAATAATAGAAAAAATAACACTACTTTTTTCATTCAACCACCATATATAAGTAGTATATCATAAAAAAAGTTTTCCGAAGAAAACTTTTTTCGTGTGCCTACATTTCATTCGGCACGCATTCGGCCTATTCGGCCTTTAATTTTGCCTATCGGCAAAATTAGATTCAAGATATTAAGATGTTCGGAAGAACGCGGGGACGACCAGACACCAAGCTCAGCCACCATACGATTCACAAGCAGCATGACCAGAGGCATCTACTTCACAGCTATCGCTCGCATCGCCACAGAAGACTATGCCATAAACGACGTCCACCGTACAGGAGATGTCCCCATCATAAAAGACACAATTAACATTATCATCGTTGGCACCACAACTCCAATTAACATCCCAGCCTTCAACCAATTCATTTCCAGCATCAATGAATACTTGCCCAAGCGCTTGCGAAGAACTTGCTTTTTGCGCACTTGTTAAATTATTACCTATAATGTGATCTTCAAGGCCATATTGACTATATGGTTGCGATAAACATACTTCATGGCCATTACCATCATTGGCACATGCATAGTACTTACTACTATCTTGGCCTATATATACATTATGTCCTGTTGCTGTTCCACTACTTTGTAATGTTCCTCCGTAATTTGGATGTGTATATAATGGTTCATATTGTTCGGTATTATCATTCCATGTTGATGGTGCAAACCAGTAACTTGTTGGTCCTGATGGAATTGCGGTTCCTGCTACACATGAGACATTGGCCACCTTAAACTTTCCTGCATATGTTTTTTCTGATAATGTACTTTGATCTGCATTTACATTATAAAACTTACTTGTTAATGTCCATACTGCTGTACTTGTCGTAGAACCTGTTCCATCTATTTGGGCTCCACTTACTACTGTTGCGGCATAGTTTGTATATATTAACGTGGATAAATCAGTCTCACTACTTATACTATTGGTTCCTTGTGATACGTGCGCATTATTTGCTAAAGTACCTTGAATGGTAAATTCATTACTTGTTACTCCACTTGTATGTGTTGTATATTTATCAGTACTTGTCCATTCATATACAATATCATAGGTACATACCATACTATAATCAGTGTTGGGTGTAAAATTTACAGTTAGTGTGGTAGAGTTGTTGGCCGCTACAGTTCCATTATTGGCTTGTACCATATTCGCAGCTGTAATATTAAGACTCATTCCGCCACCTAAGGTATCAAATACCATATTATTTCTCTCTGTTACTGTATTAGCATTTGCTACATTCGTTATATTCATATAACCTGTTGCAAAGTATGCATACGTTGCAAAGGTAACTATGGCAAATAATGTTACTATGGCTATTATTATTAATATTATATTATACTTTTTCATAATAATCTCCTACTATAAAAAGTTTAACATACATATCATTTGTTGGCAATTAAAAAAAGCCAATCGCTTTGGATTGGTTTTTTATATTAATTTGAGTAATTATCAAAGTATCCTTGAATGAAGACAACTGGTGTACCTTTATCGCCTGAACCAGAAGTTAAATCACAAAGTGAACCAATTAAATCTGTATATCTTCTTGGAGTTGTACCTTGAGTTTCAATCTTACCTTTTAGATTTTGATCTTTTTCCTTAATAGCTTGACGCATTGCTTCAGCAAGTTCTTCACCTTTTAAGTCACTAAACTTATTATCTGATAAATATTTAAGTTTTAATTCATTTGGGCTTCCTTCAAGACCTTTTGTATAAGCCGGAGATACAACAGGGTCAGCAAGTTCCCAAATCTTTCCTACTGGATCTTTGAATGCTCCATCACCATAAATCATGACTTCAATTTCTTTACCAGTTAATTTACGTAATTCATCTTGAATACCATAAACTAATTCTTCACCATTTTCAGGGAATAATTTAACTCTTTCTTCAGTTGAACGATTTGAGCCATATAGACCATATTTATGATTACATCCACTTCCATCAACTGGTTCATTACATATTTCGTCCATACCAAGTATCTTGCCAGTGGCTTTTGCTTTTAGAGCTTCTTTTGTATCTTGACGAGTATGAATGTCACAAACTAGTACATCTTTAACATGATTTAAGATTTCTGTTGGATTATTAGCTAAAATAATTTCTGCTTCACAGCCTTCTTTTTCAATTAACTCTTTATAAAAGTCAACCATGTTAACACCAGTAAAGATGTGTTTCCAATCACCAAATTTTTCATGATACTCTTCTTCAGTTAAAACATCAGTATATGGATTAATACCTGATTTTTTTAAACGATCACGATCTAAGATATCATTTCCAACTTCATCTGATGGATAAGATATTTGTAATGTTATTTTATCCATGGCTCTAGCAATTGCGCTTAAAAGTACTGCAAAACGATTTCTACTTAATATTGGAAATAAAACACCAATATGATTAGTACCAAATTTCGTTTTAATATCTTTTGCTATTTGGTCAACTGTTACATAATTACCTTGAGCAATACCTACAACAGCTTCTGTAATAGCTACAATGTCACGATCTCTAAATTCGAATCCTTCGCTTTCTTTAGCTTTCATCAAACTATCAACAACGATTTGTTTTAAATCATCATTTTCTTTAATTATCGGAGTTCTAATACCCCTTACAATTGTTCCTACACTTCTCATATATCCTCCATATGTATTATAACTGAAAAATGCAAATAATAAAAAAATCAAGCATCAATTTGACACTTGATTTGACATTTTAGTTCTAATCAATATCTTTACGAGATAATATTTTAGCAGGAGTATCTTTAACAACCATCATAACTGGCAATAGCCCTACTAATAAATTAAACAAGTAAATTAGAATAATACTTAAGATAACTGTAAAAGGATTAACTAAGTAGTTTTCTTCAAAATATGATACCGTTTGCAAGCTACCAAGAGCATAGCTAGTAAATAACACACCTGGTACACAAGCTACGGTAGTAATTGCAAAGATTTCTCCGAAGAACATCTTATATATATCAATTCTTTTAACACCAATTGCTCGATAAATACCAATCTCTTTAATTCTTGATAAAAATGAAGCTCTAATCATTAAATAAATTTCCACAAATGAAATGGCTAAGATTACAGTACACACAATCATTCCCGCTTTTACGGTGTCTTTTCTTTCATTTTCATAATCCATCTTGTCACGCTCATACACCGAAAAAATGTTAACATTCTTTTCATTGAAGTCTTCGATAATTCTTTCTTCATCTTTTGGCATAACTAAGACATTTGTCACACCAGTAACCATGTTAATTTTAATAGTATTGCTATTTACCAAAAGATAATTAATATTATCACTTTCATAAAATCCCACTACTGTAAGTTTTTGATTATTGATTTTTTCATCAATCGTTTTATTTAAAGTATATTCTCCTTCCTTAGCAATCGGAGCAATAACTTCATAATCATTTTCTGGAAGTCTTCCCTTTTTAATAATTAGATTATCAACTAGATTATAATCAAGAAAGGAAACATTTAAATCATCAGATTCATAGTAATCATAATAAATACTATCACGATTTAGATCATATGTATTAGCCATCATATTCAATAATAATTCCTCAGAGGCATATATCGCATTATTATTTAAATCAGTAATTCCAACGATTGTAAATGGTTTCATACCCTTTAAAAGAATAGTCCGACCAATAAAATCTTTTTTATCATAAAGGCCAACGTTCTTAGCTAAGTTTTTTTCTGATTTATTTAGAGCCATAGAATCAATAACAATTTCATATTTATCTTTAGGCATTCTTCCTTCGACAATATCAGATTCTTTTAACAATTTATTACTAGTTAAAGCACCTTTTATAGCAATATTGTTGTTATAGCTTTGATAATAGTCACCTACTGGCATCTTAAACACAATTTTATTTGAACTAGGTAAAAGATAAGCAGCACTATCTACACTTTCTAATTCTAAATAATCCGCATATTTTAGTTTTGCTGTTTCAACTTTATAATACTCTTTAGGCATGCTTATAAAATATTCATCTTTAACATTATAAATACCAAATGCATTACAAACAGCATAAGTAATAAAAGCCCCTGAACCTAAGAATCCTAATAATAATATTTTTTTGATTAGTGAATAATCTAATAGTTTCTTAAAACCACCAGCAATCAAAGTAAGCGGATTTAAAATAGAACTATACTTCTTTTGTTTAGTTTCATCAATAATCTTGCTAAAAGCAAATTCATATTTTTCATAAATAGATTTATCTATTTGTTTATAATGATCATTGACAAATTCAATATTGGAATCATTATCAACAACCTCAATTTTTTGATTCTTACCACCCTTGATATAAATATTATTATTCTTAACAACAATTTGTAACTTTATATCATTCTTTAAATCATTATAAATATTAATCTCATTGTCCTCATTTTCAAAGTGAGAAACATGTTTAAAATCTTTTAAATAAAATTTATTATCTTGACGATAATCTAGATTATCATTGTTTTTATTAATATAATCTTTAACAATCTTGCCATCTTCGATTTCCAAAATACGATCGGCATAGAACTTAGCAATATCATTTTCATGAGTTACTAAAATAACTAATCTTTCTTTAGAAATAGACTTAATAATATTCATAATTTCAATCGTATTACCAGAATCTAGATTTCCTGTTGGTTCATCAGCAATAATAATATTTGGATTTTTAACAATAGCTCGGGCAATACCTACTCTTTGTCTTTCACCACCAGAAAGCATATTCGCAGGACGATTACGATAACGGTATATACCCAAAGTTTCTAAAACGAAAGTTACTCTTTTCTGAATTTCCTTTTTATCTTTAATACCTATCATTTTTAAAGATAAAGCCACATTATCAAAAACAGACATATTATCAACTAAATAATAATTTTGAAAGATATAGCCAACATTTAAATTACGTACTTTATCAACATAATGCATGGTTCTTTTGGTGATTCGATTACCATTAACATAAATCTTACCGCTTTTAACATTATCAAGACCACCCATCGCATTTAAAAGTGTTGTTTTACCACATCCTGAAGGACCTAATAAAGCTACTAATCCTTTTTCTGGAAGTTCAAGAGAAGTGTCATTAATGACATGAATTTCATTTTTCTTATGATGATTAAAATATTTATTAACATTTTCAAGTTTTATCATGTTAGACCTCCTCATTATATGTCTTCATAGCTGAAGATTTAAATAGTTTTCGAGCATATCTTAAAGATATAAAATAACTCATAATTGTTAGAATTAAATAAATAACAATAAAGTCTTTAAGGGTTAAGTATGACGTTATATCATGAATAAAACTATTATGAATAATGCCAGCATGATCTAAGAATACCAACAACAAAGTTACTAAATATGCCATATTAAAATCAGTTAATAATTCAATACTAATAAAGTCACGAATAACATTCTTACTACCACCCAAAATACGTACCGTTGAATAATAAACATTCTTCGACTTCTGAATTAAACGAATAACAAAATAAGCAATAAAGAACATAACTACAAACAAGATAGTCGTTATAATAATCTTAAAAATATTAATAACTTTTAAAATCTCGGCATATTCATTAGTTAATGTATCTCTTATAATTAAAGTTTTAAAGCCAAGTTTTTGTAGTTCACTATCAACATCATCAATCTTTTTAACATTCTTAACGAAGACACTACTTTGATATGATTCTTTGTCAAAGAAATCATGATAATCTTTTTCAGAAATATAAATCTTTGTATCATATTCTTGATATGATTGACCAGTTAAATTATAGAAATTATATTTAGTATACATTCCAGTGACTTTAAATTCTTTACTTTCTGAATAATAAATATTCTTAACATCAACTTTAATAGTACTATTTCCACACCAGCTATACTTACATAAATAATTAATATCATAAGCAATTAATGCTTCACCTTGAGCTATCTTTTCATTCGGAGATATTCTTAAATGAGATTCATACATGTTAACAACATACTTATTACCATTAATAGTAACTGTTAATTGGGAATTTTGCTCATTAGCATTTTCTCTTACTTCATCAATTATATCTTGATCAAAATAGAAAGTATGCATATGATAACTGTCATCATAAATAATACCTACAACTTTAAGATCACTATTAATTATTTGACCATATATTGTATTTAAGTTAAAAGAGGTATTAAAGACTTCTTCAGCTTGAGAATCTAAATAATAATCATGACTATATCCCTTAATAACAATTTCATTTTTATTTTGCGGCATTCTTCCTTTATCTACTTTATTAATGCGTGTCAAAGAATCAATATTACCATAAAAGGAATAATCATCATTTTCGACTAAATAATCTGTATCCAAAATAACATCATCACGAACTACATAATCAACGTTATCAATCCGTTGAATTTTTTTAAAATCTTCATTAGTAATAACGGATTTATCCTCTTTTTGAAGAACAATACGCTCATCACTTGCATTTTGAAAATAATTATTATAACCACCCTTTTTTTCTTCGTACTCTGCTTGTCTAAATCCCGAATATTCAGTTAAAAAAGCAATGATAACAAATAAAAAGACTACAAAAGTAAGTAAAAACTTAGGAACAATGTTAAAAGTATTTCGAACGCCAATTCTCACTTTATTAAAGAAAGAAATATTCTTGTATTCACGAAGTTCTGGTTCTTTTGACGTATATTCTTTTAAATCAATATCTTCCCGAACTTTACCATCATGCATTTCAATTTTTCTTGTTGCATATTCTTCAACTTGTTCATAATTATGAGTAACAATAATAACCAACTTATCTTTAGCAATTTCAGATAATAATTTGATAACACTCTTAGCGCTTTTAAGATCAAGATTACCAGTTGGTTCATCAGCAATGATGATTGGTGTTTCTTTGGCAAGGGCTCTAGCAATAGCTACTCTTTGTTTTTGTCCACCAGATAACTTTGAAACTCTTGTATTGCGATATTTATATAAATCAACCTTTTTAATTAGTTCGATAATTTTCGTTTTAATATTTCTTTTCTTATATCCATTTAATAGAAGAACTAATTCAATATTTTGATAAACGGTATAACTTCCAACTAAGTTAAAGCTTTGAAAAATATTACCAATATAGGTTTTACGATAATTTTCAAAATCTTCTTCACTATAATGGCTCGTTTCTTCACCATTAATATACATTTCTCCTTCTTCATAAGAATCAAGACCTGACAAGACATTTAAAAGTGTTGATTTTCCCGAACCACTTTCACCGGTTATAACGACAAATTCCCCTAGATTAAACTCAAGGGATACTTTGGTAAAACCACTAGCGACAACACCTTTACTGTAATAGAATTTACTAACATTTTTTAGTTTTAATAACGATGTATCTTTCATAAACATATCCTTCCCGTGTAACATGTTACACTCGTAAACTCATTATACTACCAAAAAAAGAAAAAACCAACCATATTAGTTGATTTATTTCTTCTTTTTTGATTTTTTATGTTCATCTTCAAATATGTCGTAGATTTCTTCTGTTTCATCGGTAGTTTCTTCTGTTTGACTAACCTTATTGTCTTTTTTAGTTTTTGGCTTCTCTGCTGGCACTTCTTTTTTTTCTTCTTTAACAGGAGCACTTTTCTTAACTTTCTTCTTACCACTACACTTTATTAAAAGAATGATAGCAATAAAAGTAACAGTCCCAAAAGCAATTGCCACATAAGTAATTTTTTTTAAATTATTATTCATACTTTCATAGTTTTCAATATCATACTTCATCAAAGTATTATCTTTAGTATCATAAATGTATAAACCTTTTTCTTTCGTTTCAACATTCATTCCATAGATTAACTTATATCTTGATGAAGAACCGGTTTCTAAGCACTCTATTTGATTATTTTGGATTTTCAGAGAACTCTTAGTATATTTATCTAATGTTTCATTCATTTCTAAAGGATAGATTGTAATATTACCAAAATTTAGTTCAACATACTTAGTATATTTTCCGTCTTCATAGATATATAAGCCAATATTTCCATCTTCACCTTTTAATCCTACAAGAGTATATTCAGATATCTCACTATAAAAGGCCGGTATTTCCATTTCATCAATGGTAATTGTCTTTTCCGTATAACTATGAGGTTTAGTTAAATTACTTGCAATTTTAACTACCGTATACTTTTGACCATCAATTTGGACATTAATCGGATTTTTATCCACTACCTCAATTGTTAATTTATATGTTTTTTCACTGCCATTTTGAGCGATAACTACTATATTAATAATATTATTCCCAGCAGATACTTCAATATCACCATCGCCAGTTACCGTCGCCCGATAATCTTCAGCATAAGCTGCCACATTAATAACAGTTTCATCCTCATTAACAGCCACACTATATTCTAAGATGTCTTTATCAAATGTAGGTGTAATTTCATAACCTTCGATTTCAATACGATCAAGATTATTATTTCCAGATAAACTTGCTTGATATTCGGCATAAGATATTGCACTTACTACTTTGCTACCATCTGATGTACTATAATACGATTCATCCCAGCCAATTACCGCTGAAGAATCAATATAGAATTTTGATTGACCACTTTTTAAAGCCGTAAATGTATATTTATATGTTACCGATTTCGTATTTCCGTTACTTGCATAAGATGCATAGTGTAAATCAACATCCGAACTAACTAATTTAAAGACAGAATTATCATAATTTAAAGTGTATTCCCAAGAACCTAATGGTGAAGCTGACGAAATCGTAACATATACCGTAACATTATTTCCAACTATTATTTGATTTGCACTTGATGACACCGCAATTGTCGCACTCGCAGCATTAACATTGAGAATTACCATAAAGGGAAAGATAAATAGTAACAATTTATATATTATTTTTTTCATTTCTACTCCTTTTAACTAATCGTTAAATATCCTAAGATATGTTTTTGAATTCTTAATAAGTCTACAATATCTACATTACCATCTTGGTTAGTATCTCCAGCTTTAAGATAACTTCCATCTAAATCAGCATATCCTAAAATAAACTTTTGAATTCTTAATAAATCTTGAATATTAATATTTCCATCCCCTGTTGGATCTCCTTTTATAACAGCGTTGAAACTTAATGATTCACTGCCGTGCTTAATGGTAATAATATCACCTGTGGCTAAAATACCTTCGGTTTTATTATTTACAGTTACCGTAGCATTTGCTGATGAGGCTTGTACTAAAGAAGTAATTTTTGCTACATCAACACCAGCTCCAAAAGTCATTAAATTGCCATTAACAACAATACCTGTACTATCAATAATATCGTTAAGTGATACATCATCACTATCCGTTTTAACAATACGAATAGTGTATTTTTGAACTAAACCATTTTGAGCAGTAACCGTTAAAGTAGCAATTGTTTCCTCAGAAGATAAGCTTACATCGCCAGTACCTTCCACTGAGGCCTTAGAATTAATCGTTGTAGCTGAAATATTAACTTTATTACCACCTGATACATAATAATCATATTCATAACGATCATGACTAAAATTACTTAATGAGCTACCATTAATAGTAATACTATTTAAATGATTATTAGGATTACCCACATTAGGTAATTCATAATTATGAGTATCCATATTATCATAAACAGGTATTACAAAAGTAAAACTAGTTGCAGATAATAATTCCATTTCATCATAACCACCATAAGTAATAGATGCTTCACTTGCAGCTCCCCGTATATTTGTCATATATTGATGTGAATATGCTGAAGCTGTAGCATAGGAACCTGTATTAAACTTTTGATAATAACTAGTATCTTGACCTTGACCAATATATGATGCCGAAATAAATGATGCTCCACCTTGAATAGCAATAGGAATAGTAATCCAAGGTTTTAAATAATATGTTCCAGTTGCAGCCCAAATAAGACCATCACCAACACCAGTATTAGCGCCAATGTTATATGGATTATAAATATGTTCAAAATGCTCACCAGCATCAGTTGTTACAGAATAACCTCCTAAAGCATAACCACTATAATTGCCACCTGTTTCTTGACGAATACGGCTAGCTAAATAAATAGCGTTTACGTTATATTCTTGTGCCGCATTATAAATAACAGAGGAATGTTCAATAATATCACGACCTGCTAAAACACTTTCAATCGCTTCAATAGTTTGATAGCCAGCATCAAAAGATAGTTTTTCAAACATGAAGATTGATGACTCATCAAAGAAATTACGAGGATCCATATAATAGGCAACTACTTTTTCATTCGCAGAATACCAGTTACTTCCCTCTTTAACGACAAAAGTATCTGTTAAATAATCATAAGAATCTGTACTTGTAGATAAAAAACCTTCATTTGGCGTTTGAATCAAAGACATCTTACCTACCGATTCTTTAGAAACGGCGGTCGGATAGTCTAAATTTGTTTTATCAGCCTTAAAAGTCCAATTAGGATATTTATTTTTTAAATTACAAAGACCTGTCCAATAACTTTGAGGAAATCCCTCATTAGCAAGTGTTATTTCACACTCCGTGGTAGGTTCCTGATGAGCAATCTCATAACTTTCTAAGACTGTATAAGTTGAGCAAACATAACCAATATCAGTATCGTTATAATAGATTTGATACCAGCCATCTGAACATCCACCTTCGTCTGGAGTTTTATCTTGACTTGCCAAATTAAATGCTGCATTAACAGCGATTTTTTTAATAATACTATAATTGGTTCCCGGACCACTGCGCATATTAACATCACTATAAGTTACCCGAACTTTCATGATTGTTTCAGCATTAACGTTAAGCCATATGAAAGAAAAGACACATAATATAAATAAAAAGAGTTTTTTACCCATATCTATCTTCCTTTCCTATCTTATAATAATTATATCACTTGTCATATATATTACCAATAGATACGGGCTTTTTTTGTCGAATAATGTCAAGTCTATCCTAAAGCAATGTCTAATATCATCATAACTAAAAATCCCATGATAGAAAATAAAGCCATGAGATCTTTTGACTTATTGGTTTGACTTTCTGGAATTATTTCCTCTACGACAACATACACCATAGCACCCGCAGCAAAACATAGTAAAAAAGGCAAAAACAATCTAATTTTTAAAACTAAAAGGGCTCCTAAAACCGCTGATATTGGTTCGACAATAGCACTCAAGCTACCAATTATAAAAGCCTTGTGATTACTAAATCCCTCTCTTTTTAAAGGCAAACTAACAGCGGATCCTTCAGGAAAGTTTTGTAAGGCAATTCCTATTGTCAAAGCAATAGCCGCTAAAATAGTCGCTCCATCAATATGATATTTAACACTACCAAAAGCTACACCCAAGGCTAATCCTTCGGGTACATTATGTAATGTAATGGATAAAAAAAGCATTAAAGATCGTTTATATTTATCATGATGATTTTTCTTTAATAAAAAAGAAAAGAACTTATCTCCACTATAAAGAAGTAAACCTCCACACAAAAAACTGATGGAAACAGTTAACCAAACGCACATTCTTAAAGATTGACACATTTCCATTGCTGGTTGTAACAAGGAAAAAAAAGATGCAGATAACATAACTCCTGCTGAAAAACCCAACATGCCATCCAATAGCGTTTTATTAATACCCTTAAAAAAATAGACAATAGCGGCTCCGAAAGCGGTTACTAAAAAAGTAGTCATACCTGCTATTAGTGCTTGTACTAAAGGAGATAAGTCCATAAAAAAATCAATCATTTATATCACCTATATATAATATGACTGATTTTTTAATCTGCTATTTCTTAAGTTCTTTAATAATTAAATAAAAAACTACTACAAATAATAAAGCATAATATAATATATTCGTCATTTGTTCACCATTATTATCCATATAATGATTGATTTTTGATTGCACTTCATCTAATTTAGCTAAAGGACCTGTTAATTCAATTTTTTCTGTATCATCAGAAGTTTCTTTAACCTCAAGATTATCATATATGATATTATTTTCTACACCAGTTAAATCGACCGTTGAACAATAACCATCTTCCGTTTCTCCTGACCATAGACCATCACCTTTTTCTTTGGCAATACTTTGAGCTAAACATAAACTTTCTGTATAACGATATTTACCATAAATATAAGCAACTTTGGCATAACCAACATCTACTAGTTCTTTTTGTAACAAACTACCATCTATCCAAATCCATCCTAAACTACGTCCATATTTATCCGTTTTATTACCCTTTTCATACTCAATAATAATTTCTTTGGCATCTAAAAGTTTATTACAAGTATATTCACTAGCATCTTTACCATACTCTTGAACTTCTGTATTAGGTTTAACCGTTTCAGGTGTATCAATTGCTAAAAAGCGATATTTAACCTCTTCACCATCCACGTTAAAAACTGCTGTATCTCCATCTACACAACGGTTTAAAGTAACCTTGAGTAATGAAGTTTCAGCATGAACATTCAAAATTAATAAATTAATAATGGCTAAAAACAATCCTATTTTTTTCATACATCCCTATTTATTTACATTTTTATAGTAATTTTTCTCATCTAAATCTTTAGCAATATTCTCAAGTTCTTCATTTTCCTCTTCTTCTAATATATCATTTATGGCAAAAAGGATTTCTTTAATACTCCCATATTCTAAATAATTAATGCCATTTCTTTGTAACACATCGATATGATAATCACTTAACAACATTCCATTTTCCCGTGGAATCAACCATGAATTCATATCAGGAAGTAAATCCTTATATGTTTCTTTTAACATTTATTTCACCATGTTAATTATATCAAATAAAGCATATAAAAAAAAGATTGTATACACAATCTCTTTTACAGTTTTACTTTAATATTATCTTTCTTATCAGCTTCGATTTGAAATAAATCACATTTTTTAAAAGCAAACATCGAAGCTACAATATTACTTGGTACTGTCTCAATTGAGGTATTATAACTAGTTACTTCACTATTATAATATCTTCTGGCATAAGCTAGTTCATCCTCAATTTTAGATAATTTTTCTTGTAAAGACAAATACTCAGTATTAGCTTTTAAATTAGGATAACTTTCAATAATAGCTAAATATTTTGTTAAACTATTATTCATTTTTTCTGCTTCATGAATATTTAAATTCTCATGCTTATTATATTCACTTCTTAATTCTACGATATCTTTTAATGTACTACTTTCATGTTTAGAATAGCCTTTTACGCATTCAACAATATTAGGAATTAAATCAAATCTTTTATTCAATGAAATCTCAATATTGGCTTTAGCCTTTTTAACCCTATTATGTAATCGTACAAGACGATTATACATAGCTAGAATAACTAAAATAACCACTAATAGAACTGCTAAAATAATATATATTATATTTTCCATCTTGGTACCTCCTATTCAACTACAAAACCATTTGCAAAGCCATCAGATGCATAAGTAACAGTTACATTATAATCAGTAAAATCACTAAACTTTGATTTTAAACTACTTAAAGATGCACTATCACTTGTTTTAATACCATTATATTCAACCGATAATATATGCTCAGAATTAGCACTATTACTACTAATAACATAATCAATCATGCTCTTAACAAAGAAGCCAGATTTATTACCACTATGGAATGTGGCTTGCGTGTTAAATGCTTGCTTAGTAAATTCACTCGTAGTATTTGGTACTGAAGAATTAGCATTTGTATTAGTGTTTGTATTAGTTTGACTAGATGTAGTATTTTCATCATTGTTATTATTATTTTCTTCCGCATCTATGTCCTCAAGAGTAATTAAATTTACATAACCATTATCATCGTAATCTATAGAAACTTCAACTTTATCCCAAGTTCCAAAATTCTTCTTTAAGTTCTTAATTTCTGTTGGATCACTTGTCTTAGTATCTTTATATACTACTTCGATTAATTGATTCTTATTCTTTTTATTATTCGTTATTACCTCATCAAGTAATCTTGAAACATTAGAACCATACTTTGTACCCATATGCATTTCAAAGTCACTATTAAACGAAGATTTATTTATCTCATTTTCCGTATTTCGAAAAAGATTAAAGATACTTGGTTCATTTTCTTTAGCATTTTTACGATCAGTAACCACCTTATTTAAAAGCACAATAGATATAACAATAGCTATTATTATTAAAACCACTAATAACCATGTTCTTGGTCTTACTTCCTCATTTACATTTTCTTCAATTTTTTTACTCATTTTTCAACTACCTTTCATCATCAATTATATCACATAATTGAAAGTATAATATATCAAAAAAGAGGATTAATTAATCCTCTGCAGATTCATCATCAAACTTGTCTTCAAAATCATTAAGTAATTTGTCAAGCAATTCATAATCTTCAACTTCCTCAACGTAATACTCACCATTTTCAAAAACTTGTTTAAATACTTCATAATGATCAGATGGTTCATTGTTGATAGCCTCAACACCTAAAAAATACTTATCATTACCATCAATACAATCTAGTAACAAAATGTATTCTTTACCATCATCTAATGTAATAATCTCATCAACACCCATTTTATTCTCCTTTTATCGGCCCATAGACCCTAATGAATCTATTTCGTTATTCTTTCTAGCAAGTCTAACAACTGCTTTTTCTAGTCTAGTTAATTTGCCCATTATTCTTCTTCTTTCATCAAACGTTAATGAACTAGAAGCACCTGCCTTGGTTCCGATATTTTTTAAAGCATCCATATTAGTTTCATAACTATTATCTTTATACTTAGCACGGAAATTAGCAAGTTCAGTACAGAATGCTAAGTAATTAACACTACGGCCACGACGATTTTCTTTGAATAAAATACCTTTTAATTGAGCTATCTTCTTTTTAACCGCATTGCCCCAAGAATGAGCACGACGGCTAACAACTTTCTTTCTCTTATCGTTTGGTTTAGGTTGTGCTGGCTCACTCACACCACGATTATTAACGCTATTTAAGAAATCATTTATCGCTTCAGATTGATCTGGCGCTGTACCTTCTGGATAAAAATCTTTTTCATTATCTACACGTTCTTTACCAGCATCAACAATTCTTCCTCGATCAGGATCATCAGCATAAGATTCATCAAATTGTCTTGAATTATATTTTGCATTATATCTAGCATTGATTTCTGCTTGAATAGGATCAATATCGCCTAATTTATTTTGCGAATCTAATATTTCTTCATTAGTCATACCTGGAGTACTATATTCTTGAGCAGAAGTCGTATCCATAACCGGTAAATCTTGAATTATTTCATTGGATTTACGATAGTAAGTTGATGGTTCAACAACAACGCCATCGTTATCTGGAGTCTCTGGACTCATCAAAGGAATTTCCTTTATTGGTTCTTCATTTTCCTCTGGTATACTTGGTGCTGGTTCAGGTTGAACAGGAATGCTTGTTGGAGAAGTTTCAACCTTAGAAGCCTTCAACTCAGAATTCTCACGTCTTAGTTCATCATTCTCCGCAGCTAACTTAACACTATTTAACATTACTTCATAAGGTTCAATATAATTACTTAAAATCCATCTTCCATCAGAAGCCTTAGTAAACATACTTGCACGCTTTTCTTCAACTCTTGCTGGTGCTTCTTCCAAAAATTTTCTTATGGAAGCAGCATCTAATTGTTCTTCTTCATTTACGAAACTCTCTGGATTAATACTTAAAGCATTTAATTTTGCAGAATACTCTAAATACTTCTTAATAATATCTTTAGCATTGCCATTATTATTATGCAAAAAATCACTAAACTCACTAACAATTCCTACAATGCCAACATTTTTATCATATTTTTCGACATCTTCTTTGAGAATTTCTTTACCATCAGAAGTATTGCCAAATATATTATTATATTCTTGTTCAGAACTATTTTGGATTCTTTTAATAGCAGCATCGATTAAATTTTTATCCATACTAAATCACCCACTTAACTTCCTTAATGTTACAATATTTTTACCTAATAGTCAATAAACATAAGTTATCTTTACTAAAAAAATCCCTTTTATTTACAGGGATTTTTTCAAATTAATAGTTAAGCAATTATATTATTTCTCTGAATCAGAACTATTTCCTTTTTCAGAAACAAAATCAGTAAATTTCTTAACAAACTCTTTAATCTTATCAAAGATGAAATTAGATTTAATTTCTTTTCCAGCAAGAATAGAAATAACAAAGCAAAACTTCATAAATGTAATAGCATAGTTAATTGCAGTATCTAGGAAACTAACTACTATTTCAATTGGACTAATTAAATATCTTTGAAGATTGATAATCGTAATTGGTTTATCTAAATAAGAATTTAATAGTGTAACTAATGATTCAATACCATTAATACCAAGAGAAATACCACCAGTGATTAAATTCCAGAATAATTCAAATAATGCAATACCAGCCGCAAAAGTCAATACAGTTATAGCAATATTCTTAACTGACTCCTCAACTTTACCAAATAATAGAAGCAAAACCGCTACAAGTAACATTACTTGCCATCCTGCAAATATTGATGCAATTAATATTAAAGAATAAATTTTAGTATATTTCTTACTTTCTTCCATAAAAAACTTCCTTTCTCTATCATTGATTTTACTCTTATTAAATAATTTTGGCAATCATAAATATTAAATTTAACTAAAATATCAAACTAGTTATATTTTATTAAAAAAACACATAGTTTTTACTATGTGCTTTTAATTTTTTAAAAGTTCTTCAAGTTTTTTCTTTTCTTCAACCAATTTTTGACGATCAAGTTCAACAACATTACTTGGTGCTTTATTAACATAATTTTCATTGGCTAATAATTTTTCTCTTTTTTGAATTGACTCTTCTAAAGACTTAATTTGATTTTCTCTAAAGGCTTTATCTGCTTCTGTTTCAATTTTTTCGTAAAAAATAGTTGCTCTAACTTTACTTGAAAATACCCTATATGCTCTTAAACCTAATGGTTCTTTAACAATATTATCTTCAAGTTTTAACATCTTAACAATCAAAGAATTATCATCTTCAGTATCAAACATAACTTTTAAATCTTTAGTCATACTATTCTCTGTTTTAACATTTCTAAATGATTTAATAAATTCAATTGCATCATTAACGGAATCTTCTTCAATAATAAAGATTTGTTTTTTATTATATTCAGGATACTTAGATATCATAATACTTTCTGCATCTTTGATTGGTAATAATTGATATATTTCCTCAGTTACAAATGGCATAAATGGATGTAACATTTTTAAAATACCTGTTAAAACATAACATAAGACAGACTTTGTAGAATCCTTACCAATAGTATATTTAGCCATTTCAATATAATTAGAACAAAAATCATCGTAAATAAAATTATATAATTCTGTTCCAACAATATTAAAATCATATTTATCCATATGTTTAGTAATAGTCTTTATTACTTTATTATATTTTGTTAAAATCCACTTATCTTCAGGACTTAAATCGACTAATTCAATCTTCTTTAAAGAAGAAATATTCATTAAAACAAATCTTGAAGCATTCCAAATTTTATTAATATAATTCCAAGTTGCTTTAACTTTCTCTGTATCAAATCTCAAATCCGTACCAGCTGCTACATCAGTTGTTAAATAATAACGTAAGGCATCAGCTCCATATTCTTTAATCATATCCATTGGATCAATACCATTACCTAAAGACTTAGACATCTTACGGCCTTCTTTATCACGAATTAATCCATGAATAACACAATCTTTAAATGGTCGAACACCATTGATCTCTTCGGATTGGAAAACCATTCTCGCAACCCAGAAAAAAATAATATCAAAACCAGTTACTAAACAATCATTTGGAAAATATCTTTCCATATCCGTGTTTTTATTTGGCCAACCAAGCGTTGAGAATGGCCATAAGGCTGAAGAAAACCATGTATCTAATACATCTTCATCTTGTACCCAACCTTCACCTTTCGGAGCATCTACTCCTACATATATTTCTTCTCCTTTATACCAAGCAGGTATCCGATGACCCCACCATAATTGTCTGGATATACACCAATCATGTTGAATTTCCATCCAGTGATTTAAATGTTTTTCATAACGCGAAGGAACAAAATTTACTTTCTTTTCTTTATCCTTTTGAAATTCAAGAACACGATTAGCAAGGGTCTCCATTTTAACAAACCATTGTTTTGATAAATATGGTTCAACCATAACACCTGTTCTTTCGGAATGACCTACTGAGTGAGTGATTTCTTCGATACGAATTAAAATCCCCTCTTTTTGAAGATCTTCAACTAGTTTTTTACGACATTCTTCACGGGTAAGGCCTTTGTATGGTCCAGCATTCTCATTCATCGTCGCATCTGGATTCATAACCACAATGCGTTCTAAGTTATGTCTTTCACCAACTTCAAAGTCATTAGGATCATGGGCGGGAGTTATTTTTACAACACCTGTACCAAAAGTTGGATCAGCATGTTCATCACCAATAATGGGTATTTTTTTACCTAATACAGGTAGTATACAATATTTACCAATTAGGTGTTTATATCTTTCATCTTCAGGATTTACTGCTACTGCAGTATCACCAAATAATGTCTCTGGTCTTGTTGTCGCAACATCTAAGTACTCATCTGTTTTATCAATAAAATACTTTAAGTGATAAAAAGCACCTTTATCATCTTGATAAATAACTTCTTCATTGGATAAAGCAGTTTGTGCTTCAGGGTCCCAGTTAATAATCTTTTCACCCCGATAAATTAATCCTTTATTGTAGTAATCAACAAAAACCTCATTTACAGCTTTATTAAGTCCATCATCAAGGGTAAATCTCTCCCGACTATAATCAAGTGATAAACCAAGTTTAGCCCATTGCTCTCTAATTACATCAGCATGTTCATGTGTCCAATCCCAACAAGCCTCTAAAAACTTTTCTCGACCATATTCGTATTTATTAATTCCTTGACTCTTAAGTCTTTGAACAACCTTAGCTTCCGTAGCAATCGCTGCATGGTCCATGCCAGGAAGCCACAAAGCATCATAACCTTGCATTCTTTTATATCTAATAATTATATCTTGAAGAGTAGTATCCATCGCATGTCCCAAGTGTAATACACCTGTTACATTAGGTGGTGGTATCACAATTGCATAAGGCTTTTTTGTAACATCACCAGCTGTAAAATATCCAGCCTTTTTCCAATTATCGTATTTTCCCTCTTCAACCTTTGTATGATTATATTTTGTATCTAACATTTACTCTACCTCTAAATCTTCATAAATTAGTTTGAAATATTTATTATATATTTCATGATTAAGCATTTTCTCAATTTGTTGAAAATACTTTTTTTCTTTAATTACTTGCTTCGAAATGGGAAAATTAATATCCCATAAAGATGCTAAAGCAGCAACATTTTTTTCTGTACCATTAGTTACATATTCATGAGAAATAGATTGTTTATTCATAAAGATACGATGACAATCACTATTTACTTCTCCATCGGTCTTACCAGGTAAAGAAGCATTGGTAGCAAATAAATATAAAATATCAACTTTGTCAGCATCACGAACAATTTGACAGAAAATAAGTTCACGATCATTTACATCATTACCTATTGCTAACTTATTATGATACTTAATAGCTTTATAAATAATAATTCTTTCTTCCTCAGATAAATCTAATTGATTTGCTATCTCATTATTAAAAATATCGGCTCCAACATCACCATGATCAAAAGATTGACTATCTAAGAATGTATGATACTCCGTTATTTGTCTAAAACGAGCAATATCATGAAATAGACCTGTAATCGAAGCAAGATAAAGATCTCTTTCATTCATTTTTAAATTCTTAGCAATCATTTCACATAACTTTTGGACTCGATAAGAATGATGATATTTTAATTCAATCTTCTCATTACTAAAGTCAAATTGTTTGGTGTAATCATCAAATAATTTCATCTTTCCTCCACAAAAAAAGGATGCTGCCAAAGGGCGAAAACATCCGCGATACCACCTTAATTTATATCTCTGTGTCTTAATGCGACTCACATCATATCCTATTTACTTAGATATGCAACTGCTCAAGCTACCTTCATCTACATCATTTAAGAAAAGTTTTCAGACTACGACTTTTCCTCTCTAATAAAGTATAGTAAATTACTCCTCTTGGTCCTCGTTTTTCATATGCTATTATACTACTCCTCTAAATATTTAGCAAGTATCTCTCTAATACCACGATAAGGTAAAAAAGCACACGATTTACGGGAATTTTGTTTATAGATATTATCATAAACATTAGCATCTTTTAATAAATCAGCATTATATTCTTTCTCATTTATCATCTTATCAAAATTATCAATATACTCTAAAGCTTCTTTAACGGTTTTACCAATCAAATTTTGAATCATAATAGATGTGGAAGAAATACTAATAGCGCAAGCCTCTCCCGTAAAAGTAATATCTTTAATAATCTTATCTTGAATATCAACATAGATATCTAAATTATCAATACAAGATTGGTTCGCTGTATTAACTTTTTCATAGCCATCCTTTTCAGGTTTATGACGATGTAAAGGATTTTGATAATGTTCTAGAATTATTTCTCTTTTTACTTCATCATCCATTTAAATCATCTCTTTCATTATCTTATCTTTATCTTTTAAAAGTTCAATTAACATATCAATTTCACTTTCTGTATTATAGAAAGCTAAGCTAACACGAATAGTATTATTAACATTGGTATTATTCTTTAGAATTTTAGCGCAATGATTACCGGCTCTAACACAAATATTATATTTATTTAAATAATAAGCCACATCTTGGGCAAAGATATCATTAACATTGAAAGTCACAATACCTGAATCAGCCTCTAAATTAATAATATCAATATGAGGAATTTTAACTAGTTTCTCAACTAAGTAATTTCTTAAATGCAATTCTCTTTCATTAATTTTATCCATACCAATCTTATTTAAATAATTGATACTTTCTGAAAAAGCAATGACACTAGCAATATTTGGTGTACCAGCCTCTAAACGTGTTGGTACATCTTTCAAAATAATTTCCATTGGACTATCAAAAGACTCATTCATTCCACCGCCCAAGTTAATTGGCTCTAAATTATCTAATAGTTCCTTTTTGCCATATAAAACTCCAAGTCCTGTTGGTCCATACATTTTATGTGCAGAAAAAGCCGTAAAATCACAATCTAAATCTTGAACATCAACTTTAATATGCGGTAGACTTTGCGCACCATCGACTACAACAAAAATATCATGTTCATGAGCAAACTTACATATCTCTTTAATCGGTCTAATATCCCCAATAACATTGGTAATATGAGCAAGAGAAATAATCTTTGTCTGAGGAGTAACCGCCTTTTTTACATTATCTAAAGTAACATGATAATTACTATCCAAAGGAATATATTTAACATGACAACCATACTCATTTTCTAATCTAAACCATGGCAAAACATTCGAAGCATGCTCCGATGTCGTAATCAATATCTCATCATTTGGTTCAATAATATTAGCAAAAAAACCTGTTGCTATCATATTCAAAGATTCTGTTGTTCCACTTGTAAAAACAATTTCTTCTTTGTCTTGAGCATTAATAAATTTAGCAACAAGATCACGTGTCTTTTCATATTCCATATCTACTTTATAAGATATATCATAATCACCACGATGAGCATTAGCACTATAGTTTTCATAATAATCAACCATTTTATCAATAACAGTCTTTGGTTTTAAACTAGTTGCACCATTATCAAAATAAATGATATCATTTTTTAACATAGGAAAATCTTCTCTATTCATCTTCTTCCTTTCCTTCACCTAGCATACTTTTAAAAGTATCGCTAAATAAATTATAAATAAAACTCTTCTTTAAAATCTCTTTAGCTGTCTTGGTACTAAGCATTTTTGATTCTAAATAAAATAGTTCTTTTTCATCTAAACCACCAATCGTGGCATAATGTTCTGCTTGCACTTCATTAGTATCTATTTTTAAAATTGGCATGAAAGTAATTGTTCCGTCTTCATTAATAGCCTTTAGATCCTCAACTATTTCATTGTTGATAGTATGTTCATTGGCTTGAACACTAACATTGAAATTAGCATGATTTTTTTCATCAATAGTTCGAACATTAATAACTGTCTTATTACCATTACCAAGGACATTGACGTCCATATTAATATTTACATCACTATGAACATAACCAGCATAATTAATAACTAAATAACTATTATTACTTTGTTCAATATTAATATTCATATCTTTGATTTGATAAAAGAAACAATTAATAACTACCATTTGACCATCATTCAAAGATAAAGTCAAATCTTTATTATCATCGATAATATTAAAAACTTGTTTATCCGTATATATCTTATTCATCTTGGCCTTCTTCACTCATAGCATTCACACCAAAAAAGCCGTGATTCTCAATTTCTTCAGCTAAATGAGCATCACCAGTTTTAATAATATGTCCTTGATCAAGCACATGAATAAAATTAGGTTTAATATAATTAATAATATTGGGATGATGTGTAATAATCAAAATACTACATTTAGTTTTATTATGATATTCGTTAATAAAATTTGCTACATCACGCATAGCATCAACATCTAATCCAGAATCTAATTCATCAAGTAATAGTAATTTAGGTTCCAATATACCCATGTGTAAGAGTTCAATTTTCTTACGCTCGCCACCGGAAGCGCCAACATTAATATCTTTATGAATAAAATCTTTGCTAAGTTTTAATTGATCACAAATATCTTCCATCTTTTTATTAAAATCAAAAATATTTATCTTTTCATTTGTCATTTCTCTAAGTGCCGTTCTTAAAACCTCAGCATTAGTTACACCTTCGATAGAAATAGGATTCTGACTAATTAACATTATTCCTTGTCGAGCAATTTCATATGTTGGTAATTCGTGTAAATTTACACCATTAAAAATTACTTGACCATTTAAGACTTCATAATTTCTATCATTCATAATAATTTTACATAATGTTGATTTGCCAACACCATTATGGCCCATAATAACGTGGATTTCTCCGTCATTTATCTGAAGGTTAAAATTATCTAGAATTAAACGATTATCGACTTTGGCGGTTAAATTAACGATTTTAAACATATAAAAATCACCTAGGCATATTTTATCACGTAAAAAAGTAATTAGCAAAAAATGTTTTACATCTTGACTAAAATTATGAATATGATTAAATATAAGTAGAACGAGTTTTCAAAAAGGATGATTTTATGGGAAGAACATTTGATAAAATAGATATTATTTTCATGGTTTTAATAAGTATGTATCTTTTAACACTTTTTATAATCGTACTATATTTAGTTTACGGTAAGAAAGATAAGCCAGTTGTACGTCATAAAGTAGTTAAAGTTGTTCCTAGAAAAGTTCATAAAGTTGTTACTTCACATCCTAAACGAATTCATAAAATCAAGAATGTTCAAACTAAGCAAACTAAACCTGCAGAACCAAAAGAGGAACCAAAAATCAAAAAGGTTACCGATACCAAGCCTGTTGAAAAAACGAAAGTTAAAATTAATAAACCAATTAAGAAAAAACAAAATCATCATCATAAAAAGAATAATAATAAACCTCAAGATAATAGATATAAAGGTAAAGGACCAACTAAGAAAAAAACACAACCTAGAAAGAAGAATCCTAAAACAAATGGTAAAAATAAAAAAAGGAAAAAATGATTTCCTTTTTTTTATTATTCATCAATATCGATTACAATATCTTCATCTTCATCATCTTGATCAGCCTTTTTTATTGACTTACCATTGATATAGAACGTTACATCATCAACATTCTTCATTAAAGTATTTGCATGAGGAATTTGGGTGGCAATTAAGTCTTCATCCAAATCTTCATCAAAATAATTACTATTTTCATCAACATATTTAAATGAACAATCTAAATTAATTTGATCACAATACTCCTCTGCCTCTTCTCTTGTCTTACCTACAAAGTCAGCTAGAACAGTATTACTTGAACCCGTTCTTAATCCTAAACCAACTGGAGAAGTTTCATATTCCTCATTTAAGGAATAACTAAATGTTTTTATTTCTTCCCCTTCTTCAAGTTCAAGATTAATCTTCATTGCCTTAATAATAGCATTTAAACTAGATTCATAATAACCAAGGGCTTGAGTTGTATTACCTGATGGTAAATAAACTGGTAAATTATATACCTCTAATTTAGTCTTTTGAATATCAACAAAGTCTTCATCTTTAACAACTTTTGTTAACATTTCTTTAAAAATATTATAACTAGATAGAATTTGATTAGTATTCATATTCGTAGCAATATTACTACTGATAGCATCTAGTATTTGTTTAAAATGGTTATAACTCTTAATATGTAATGCCTTACTTGCCATGGCCATAATAATGTCTTGTTGATGACGATTACGGGCGATGTCACTATCCATATATAAACCACGACATCTAGCATAAGCAAGGGCTTGTTCACCATTTAGATGTTGCCATCCGGGTTCAATATAAATAGTTTCTGTACCCCATTCCCGATTACTATTTTGTTCACATACCTTTCCATCACAATAATGTCCATGGTTATACTCATAATCTGGGGCTTGAACTTCAACATCAACACCATCAACCGCTTCGACTAAACTTACAACCCCTTTAAAATTAATCTTGAAATAATAATCAATAGTTATATCTGTAAGATTCTCTACCGTTTTAATGACACAAGAAGTTCCATAAGCAGCCGAAGAATTAATCTTAGCGTAATTATTATGACGACATGCGATTGGTACATAAATATCTCTTGGTAAACTTAAAAGAGTTGCTGTTAAAGTTTTAGGATTAAAAGTTGCTAATATTAATGTATCACCATTAAAGGCTGCATTAGCATTTAAACCATTGTATTCAGAGTCAACACCCATTAGTAATACCGTAAATGGTTCTTTTAAAGTTTTATTACTATCAGAAATAGCATCTTGATTATCAAACAATCCACTCTTTTGGTAGACAACCTTTGTTTCAGAAACAATATTACCAAAATCTTCTTCACTACTATAAAGAGTGACATAATTATTCGAAATAAACATGCCATCAATCGCGCCATCATACAAATCATATAGCATGGTTAAAAAAGCATCACTAGTTTCAGAATCATATTTTTTTACTTTTTGGGTTAATTTATTATCACTGATGATTTGTTTTGCTAAAATGTTTCCCTCAATATTATTATCATCATCAATCATACCTAAGATGCTATCATCATCAAGTTCATTATCATACATTGTGATTAAATAAGAAGTATATTCAATTTTATCTTTCTCATTGAAGTCAGATATTTTATCTACTAAAGTATCAATAAAGAATGATCCTACAAAAAAGCAAACAGTAAAAATGATTGTTAAAAGCGATGTTAATATAAAAAAGATATACTTTCTTTTAGTTAGTTTTCTTAAAGATACCAAAAAATAAAAAACTATATATAAGGCGAAGAATACTAATAAAGCATATCTTATAAAACTTTCAATGCCTTTTAAATCAATAACATTTTTTGTAAAAAAGACAAAGCCAACTATATATGCCAAAGATATTATCAAAAGAAGATATCTTAGTATTTTATTTGTTCTTTTTAATTTACGAGAAATCTTTTTCATGATTCCACCTCAGGCGTAAATTCGACAATATATAAATATTTATCATCTTTCATAACGATAATTGAAGCTTCACTATCATAATCTTCCTCTTCGACATATTCCCACGTTAAAACTATTTCATATGCATCATAACTCTCTTCATTATAATCATATGTTGTTTCCTCAATAGATACCATTTCAATCGAAGAAACCTCTGGTAATTGTTGTTTACGAACTGATTTATCTTCTAAATATTTATATAGTGTATCCTGAACCTTGGATTTGTAATTAGCTACTTTTTCAGGATAAATATACTCACTACCACCTACATCGTATTTATTATCTTTATTATCAATAGTATATAAATCAATGACAAAAAGTTTAGCTAAATACTCAGCATACTTCTCATAGTCAACATTTTTATTTTGTAAGACTTCTTTTAATAAATCAAAGTTTTCCTTCATTAACTTGGTATCACGTTTTTCAATCGTATAACTATAGCCATTTATATCATCAACTTTTTGGCTTTTAGATGACCAAAGTTTCTTATATACAACAAAAATTCCAATACCCAGAAGGACAATAATCATTATTTTTATTAAAAGAGCTCGCACCCTTTTTTTTCTTTTCATTAATTATTCTCCCTAACATTAAGTAAATCATAAACGATTATTGAATTTGAAACATCTAACAGATTTTCAACATATTTTTTCTTTTCCGTAACATAATTTTCATCAATGATTGTATTTTCATTAATTACTTTGTACTCTCCTATTGAGTTATTATAGTATAACATATTTGTCACAAAATTTCCATTAGGAAAAGCCACAACATTATTGTCGCGAATGTTAAAAATGTCATGACCAAGAGCATAAGGATTTTCAAGGCCAAACATATTTAGTAATGTTGGAGCTACGTCAATCATTCCCATATAATAATCTACTTCACCCGTGAAAGTATATTTAAGTTTAGCATTTTTAGTCCAAATAATTAATGGTGTCTTCTTATTTAAATCATGAGCAAAAGTATCATAAGGAACATATTCTTCATCGCCCTCAACGTAAACGCTGCCATCTTCAGGATTGTAATTATATAAATAGTTTAATTCTTTTTTAGTTAATTTAGCATCATGATCGCCGTAGAATACAAATATCGTATCATCAAAAGCATCAGAATTATTAATATAGTCAATAAATTCTCCTAAGGCTGCATCAGCATAATGAACACTTGTTAAATAATTACCCACAGCTGAACCGCTTAAATAATTAGTGGTAATTTCATTTGTGGTATCCGTTTTCTCATCATATTGTTGTATTGTTTGAGAAAAATCTACTTCCCCATATTTTTCAATAAATGTAAATGGTGAATGATTTGAAAGTGTAATAATTGTACCCATATAATTGGAATTCTCATTTTCAATATTCTCAAGAATTGGAATAGCTTGTTCAAAGAACAATTTATCATTAATACCTAGATTAATAACATCATCCTCAGTATAATTGAATGATTCAGAAAAATATAAACCTTCATAACCAAGTGATGGATGAGCCTTGGCTCTATTCCACATAGAAACTAAGTTACCATGCATACTAAACGTATAGTAACCTTCATTATGAAGAATTTTCGGAATCGTTAAATAATTACGATTATAATAACTAACAAAGACGATTCCTGATGAAGCAGGCATTAAACTTGATAATAATGTAAATTCTGTATCCGAAGAAGTACCTGTTGATACTTGAGGATAAAAATTAGAGAAAAACATTCCTTCATTAGCTAACTTTTTGACATTCGGAGCAATGTCTACTCCATTAAAACTTAAGTCCATAACAAAATCTTGAATACTTTCCATGTGGACAAAGATAATATTCTTATTTTCTAAAATACCTGTATATTTATTCTTTTCTTTATATTCTTTGCTTTCATTCGAAGCAAAATAATTATCAAATAAAAGACGTGCATCTTCATAACCAAACAAACTACTAAACTTTGGTCTTAAAGTTTGAAATAAATCATTGCATTGATACATAAAAATACCAAATCTCTCCACAATATAATTACGATTCCATTGTTTAGAAAGACGTGAATAATCTGTTTTTGTTGCTCCTAAAAAGGAAATCCCTATAAAGGCTAGTCCAATAACAATAGTAAGTAAAACCATTATTTTACCCTTTTCGATTTTACTAATAAATGTATAGTACGAAGAAGCAGCTAGTTTCTTATGAACATGATAAAAAATAATTGGAAAACTAATATATACAAAGTAAGAAAGTCTTATTTTTTCTAAAATTGATCCTGTTACGGTTTCAGCTTGGGAAATACTAGCCAGTTCACCAAACGAAGCAAATGATGTATAAAAGACATAATAAACACTATTAACAATTTCCATTAAACAAAAAAGACAAATCCATGCAAAAAAGTACTTAAATTGATTCTTAGGTTTGATAAAATATCCAATAGCTCCGACTACCAAGATTAATCCTAAATCCGTTATGAATGGATAAATACTTGTAACACGTCCAATTGTAACATGACGAACAACAATCATTCCTATAATAGACATTATTAGATATGATAGAAATAACCGATTCGTAATAACATATTCAATCGTTTTTCGTTTTGATTTATTTAAAATTGTTAATAACTTCTTCAATTGTAAATCCCTTTCTACAATCAAATTATACCAATATATTTAATTTTTATCAATTATTGGTTGCTTTTTACACCTATTTTTGCTACAATGAGTTCATGTGCAGGTGTAGTACAGCGGTTAGTATGCGGCCTTGCCAAGGCTGAGACGGCAGTTCGATTCTGCTCACTTGCTCCAATTTTAAAAAACACAATCCCTTGAAATAAGGGATTTTTTATTTCTACAAAATGTAGAGAAAAAAATGAAAATTACTATGTTATAATTTATTCAGGTGATAAAAATGAATTATGGAGAAAGAATTAGTCATCTAAGGCAAAAGAAAAATTTAACTCAAAAAGAATTAGCATCTAAACTATATGTAACTGATAAAACCGTTTCTAGTTGGGAATCCAATCGAACTGAACCAGGTTTAGACATGATAGTCAAATTATCAGAAATATTAGAATGCTCCGCTAGTTATTTGATATATGGAGATAATAACAAAGATAATATAGAAATGGAATTAAAAATTAGACTATCTCCCAAAGAATATAATAGTTTAAATGATTCACTAAATAATAAATGCCAATTTCTTTTAGAAACTAAACTTCATGATATTTACTACCAATCAGATTATATGAAAAAAACAAATGTAAATAAAACACTAAGAATAAGATCGACTGGTAGTAAACATATTTTAACCTACAAGAATCTTAATAGTAAAATGTATTGTGAAGAATATGAAGTAGAAATTGATAATAAGGATAACCTAAAACAAATCTTTGAAATACTTGGTTTAAAAAAAATAATCGAAGTCAAAAAAGTAAGAAAAATATATACCTACCTAGACAAATACGAAGTAGCTTTAGATAATGTGGAAAACTTAGGATATTTTATTGAAATAGAAGTCAAAAAATCAATAACTAATTTTCCAGAAGAATATGATGAATTATTAAAAAATGCCCAAAAACTCGGATTAAATTTAAATAATCTTGAAACAAAAAGATATTCGCAAATAATGATTGATAAAAAAAATTAGTTTATTCAAACTAATTTTTTTATGAATACTATTCTAAAATGAAAACATGACTATCATTTTTAAACGTATTACGATCCTGAATATTGAAAAAAGCCGTTTCTTCCTGAGTCATAATTTTCAAAAGATTATCTTCGATAGAAAAAAATCCAGAATAAGTAGTACACTCTTTTGTGCATTTTATAACATCAACGGAATAATCTCCATATAAAACAATCTTATTATCTTTATTATCTTTATCAACATATGTTTTACCAATTTCAAACTCTTGTTGCGACAATTCATCATTGTTATTAGTTGCTTGTAAAACAAATCCTAACAACAAAATGTTAATTACAATTAATATCAAATTCTTTTTCATAAGAATCATCATTAACCTCCACGCTTTTATTCTATCAAAAAAAAGCCATTATTCCAAATAAAAAAGTAGATTACTCATCTACAGTTCTATTTTTGCATAACGATACTTAGTATCGGCATATACCATTACTTGAATGGCATTATTTATCTTATTGGCAAATTCTTCCTCATTATCAGATAAACAATCAGCATATATTACAAAATAATTATTGATATCTTGATAAATATAAGCACGACGACACAATTTGTTATCATCGTTATTGACAGCTCTGATAATAGTAAAATCAAAATCAGCAATCTTTTCTTTAGAACTATCAATTACTTTAAAACCATTAACGCCTAAATCAGTTTCAATAATCTCTTCGAATTCTTTTAAATCTTTCGAAGATTCTTTATAATAGCCCTCGATATGTTCATGATTTTCTAAACTACGAGCAGAGAATAAATACCTACTGTGTCTTAAGTATGTAGGACTTTGATAAAACTCTCTAAACATTTTATCTGGGAAATGAATAGTCATATCATATTTACTAATGTAAACATAATTATCACTCGCAGGAATTTTACCAGTTTTAAATGGAACATCTTTTTTTATTAAATTCAAATAAAATTTATGAAAATTTTCTGAATTAAATGAAACATCAAATGAATCATTATTATTAACATTTATAACTAGTCTAGCATTAGGAACATATAATACATTTTTAATATCATTAAAAGTAATATTTAAATCCTTCCTAAACAGCCTTTGTACTTTAATTTTATTTCCACATACTGTAATACCCTTATATTTACATAGTGCATAGATAATTACAGTAACACACTCGACAAATAAAAGCATGTACCCAATAATATGATATAGATTAACAGAAAAATAAATACAGAATAAAGCGATGATGATTGTTGCCATAAAAATAACAGAGCGAATCCATTTTTGATAATAAAGACAATAATCACTTTCATCATTGATCGCATAAGTAAATTCAGGCTTTAAAAAGAGAATGATTGTATTAATAACAATAAAAAAAACAGCTGTAGTAATGCATATTACACTTTTTATCATTGGCTACCTCACGCTAAACGAAAATCAGCACAATTACCACTGCTGAAACAAACATTAGCAAATTCATTAACATTTATTTTAAATTCATATAAACTTTTTAAATTAACTTTAACATAACTATCAGTTGTTAAAACAATCATATCTTTTTGGACAGATGACACATAAAAATTAACATTCTCAATAGTAAATGTTTTATCTACTACTAAATCATCATATACAACATCTTCTCCCTGATAATTAACAATCAGTTTACTATATAAACTCTTATTATGTTGTTTATTAATAATATACATTCCTATGGCGCAAAAGCAAAGAAATACAGCAATTATAATAGGAATCATCTTACCTTTATCCATCTAATCATACCCTTCCTATTATAATTATAGGACAAAATAAATGAATAGTAAAGAAAAATGAATCCGCTTAGGATTCATAATTATATATACCATGAATTTTTTCTAAATCACCATTAGATAAACTGTTAACTTCCCAACGATTATCTCTACGAAAGACGTAGAAATCTATCGTGTAATCCACTCTATCGGTGGTCATTTTCATTTTTTCTAACTTATACTTCATATATTTAGAAACATCATAAACACCATTTTCATCATTAAAATCGTCCGCATTATTAGCTAAATAATAACTCGTTTCTTTCTGCGTTTTATAATAATCATAAACAGTAATTTTCACTTTAATAATGGCTTCATCACCATCATATTCTTCATCTAATATTTCATATTGCATATCTGTATATTGTTTTTTAAAAATAGCTAAATAAGTTTCTTTATCATCTTCAGACATATTTTCGGTATCGACTACATTATACATATCACTTAAAACTCCAGCATCTAAAGAATTATATTTATCTAAGTAATCTGTCACAGCCATCTTGGCCGTTTGACCACAACCAGTTAAACAAATAATCAACAATAACAGTATTAATACATCATATATTTTTTTCATTATTCCTCCATTTATAAGATGGATAATAAGTAAAAAATTATACTACTTTATTACTTTTCTTAATTAAATCACATATATATATTTCTTTTTCTGTAATATTATTCACACTAGCATACATTTTTTTGAGCATCTGTTTCTCATCTTTTTTGGCTACATTAAACCATTCATAATAGTAATAAGTTAGCTTATCAGTATTATTTTCTTTAGCAATGTCATCTAGTTCATTAATAATCGTTTGTTTAATTTCATGATTAAGACGTAAGTCAGAATCCAAATTATCTTTAAGAGATTTATGATATGGTATTTTACTTAATCTAAGATCCCCTATTTGTTTACTAATTTTAAATTCATCCTCTAAAGATAAGGAACTTTTAAGAATACTTTTTCCCTTATGATCAAAGATAATACCCACATAACTAAAAGTATCACTAAAAAGAAGTGGTTTATTCGGCAAATAAATCGAGTTTTTAAGAATAGTTACATTATATTCCAAAAAGTCACTTAGCGTCTGACTATCCACACGATAAACATTTACATTTTTAAATTCTGTAATAGAATCACTACTTAACCAATCATAAAACATATAATAGTTACTCATAAAATTAAGTTTAATACTTTTTACTTGCATATTATCCCCTTTCATAAACCAGAATTATTAAAAATGCGCCTATCAACAAGATATTGCATTCAATATTACTAATAATAAATTTAACATATTTTCCAAAACTATACCCTGCCGTAAGCAAATTTAAGTTTAAAATACAAAAAAACAATCCCATGATAGACAAAATAAATCCCAATAAATATATAAGAACTCTCTTCATTTACTATAATTCTATTTATAAAATTAGAAATATATTATATAATTTAATAAGGTGATAGTATGAGTTTAATAAAATATATTATATTAGCAATTATTCAAGGAATTACTGAACCATTACCGATTTCCTCAAGTGGACATATGACATTATTTAAATCAATATTTAATACTAATATGTTTAATGATTTAAATTTTGAAATAGTATGTAATTTTGGATCTTTCTTAGCAATATTATACTTATTTAGAAAAGATGTCATCATATTAATTAAAAACTTTCTAAGTTTTATTTTTAAAAAAGATAAAAGTAAAAAGAATAGTTTCTTATACTGCATATATATTGTCGTTAGTACTATTCCTGTTATTATAACGGGTTTTCTATTTAAAGATATGATTGAAACCAAACTATCTAGTTTATACTTTTTAGGAATAGCTTTCTTAATTACCGCCATATGTCTTTTCTCTGTAAGAAATATCAAAGGAAATAAAGACGATAATGAAATAACATTAAAAGATGCCATCATTATTGGTTTATTCGAAGCTATTGCAATTATGCCAGGTATTTCACGTAGTGGTGCTGTTCTAGTCGCTTGTTTAATGTGTAAATTCAAAAAAGACACGGCACTAAAATATACATTTATACTCTATTTCCCTGTTAGTCTTGGAGCTATGGTATTAGGAATGAAAGATTTAATATCTTCTCCAAATACAATTAGTTTATTAATGCCATATTCTCTTGGTGCCATCATCGCAGGAATAATAACCTATTTCTCATATCAATGGTTAGCATCGTGGGTTAAAAAAGGTAAACTACAATACTTTTCAATTTATTGTTTCCTACTTGCCCTATTTATATTTATTTATTTTAGGTAACAAAAAACACCTTATCATATCGATAAGGTGTTTTTTTAATAAGCACATCCTGCGTAACCACTATAATCAACGCCACATGGCTCACCAGGATTATTATCATAACAGTAGATAAGTCCCTCTCTAGTAATGCTACATCCAATTTCACCGACATAGCAATCAATCCAGTCATCACCTGTCATACAATTACTATCAATATTTATTGATATTCCTGCATCGATAAAGGCTTGATATAATATCTGCTTGGCGCTTGTTTGTTGAGCCACTGTAAAACTACAATCGGTACTAGGACAATTTATATGTCCCGATAAGCCATATTTTGTATATGGTTGACTTAAACATACTTCGTGGCCTTGGATAGTCGCACACGCATAATATTTACTACTATCTTGGCCTATATATACATTATGATTTGTTGCTGCCCCATTACTTTTTAATGTACCATCATATGCAGGAAAAGAATATCCTGGCTCGTATTGCATGGTCGACATATCATTAAAAATAGATGAAGTTGCTGGAAACCAATAACCAGTTGGACCTGAAGGAGTAATGTTTCCCGCAACGCAAGACACATTATCTATCCTAAATTTACCTGAATAGGTTTTATTTGATAAGCCACTTTGATCTGCTCCTACATTATAAAACTTACTTGATAGTGTCCATACAGCGGTACTAGTGGTACTTCCTGTTCCATCAATCTCAGCTCCCCTAACAACCGTTGCAGCATTATTCGTGTATGTTAAAGCTGATAAATCTTTTTCACTAAAAATACTATTCGTTCCTTCATTTACATGTGAATTAATGGCAAGTGTTCCTTGTATCGTAAATTCATTACCTGTTACTCCACTTGTATGGGCTGTATATTTATCAGTTGATGTCCATTCATACACAATATCATATGTACACACCATACTATAATCAGTATTTGGGGTAAAATTAACCGTTAAAGTTGTTGAATTATTCGCAGCGACATTACCCTGTTTAGCCTCCACCATATTTGCAGCAGTAATATTTAGTGTCATCCCACCACCAAGCGTATCAAATACCATGTTATTTTGCTCAGTCAACGTATTAACATTTGCTACATTCGTGATATTTAAATTACCGGTGGCAAAGTAGGCATACGTAGCAAATGTAATCATTGTTAACAACATAACTACCGCCATAACAAAAAGTATAATATTATTTTTTTTCATAGACACCTCTATTCTCCTATATTGTATATTATTATGATACATATATCAAGAATTTTAGTTATTTAAAAAAACAACCTTTATTGGTTGTTTTTTGTTTCAGACTTTTTAGTATTTTTTGTCTCTTTCTTTTCAGAAAATTCAAGTTTTTCAGTCAATTCTTTTAACACCTTTACTGTTGCTTCCTTAACATCCTTAGCAGCTCTTTGAACAGCAGGTGTACCTTTGTTAACTGCTAAAGAAACAAGTTCATCAGCCTTTTTCTTAATAGCTTCGCCTTTTTTAACGGCAATTTCTTTTACTTTTTCTTTATCAAGTTCGCGAAGTTCATTTTGTAGTTCAATTACCTTTTCCGTAATATTTTCTTTTACTTCTTTAACATCAATTTTTTTAATGTTTTCTAAAAGCTCACCACATTTCTTTTTAAGATCATTTCTTGTCTCTTCGCCTTTCTTTGGAGCAAATAATAATCCTAGACCTAAGCCTGCTCCCAAGCCTAATAAAAACTTTCCTTTCTTACTCATATTCATCCTCATCCTTTCCTTTATTTTTTATTGATGCAACTTTTGAAACTATTTTAGAAAATAATCCAGAAGTCTTATCATAAGCTGCATTCAATCTATTAGCGGTTTTGTCAACTACACTAAATATACCATTTAATGAATTTACTTTACCTTCAATATTATCTGCAATTCGATCAATTTTATCCATTGCTTTTACGACCTTAATACCAATAATAATACAAATTACTAAAAATACTATTAATAAAATATAAACAATAATTGGTAAAAAATGCGCTAAATCCATATTACTCTTCATCCTCCTTATTACTATACATCGAATCAATTAAATCAAACAAGTCATTTTCTAAAGTATCTTCAACTTCAGAAACCTTAATTTCTTTAGTTGTTTGATTTTTTTCTTCTTGAGTTTCATTACTACCCTCGATAGTATTATCCATATTTTCAATTTCTGAATCAATATCTAATGCCACATCAGCAGTATTTTCTAAAAGTTCATCAATTGTTTTAACTTTCTTTTGCTTTTCAGCAGGTTCCGTTATTGTTACGGTTTCACGATCTTCATAATATGTAGTAACTGGTGCTGGCATATCCTCATGTTTTTCACCAAAAGCCTTATTTCGCACTGCCTGGAGATCTACATGATCGCTATTCTGTCTTTGCATGATATCACTTTTAACATAGTCTTTGTCTAAAATACCATATACCGGTGAAATAATTGGTGAAGGTTTAAACTTTCTTCTCTCTGTCGTTTCAACTGTTTCTATCTTCTCGTATCTACCATAATCTGTGCGCCGTTCTGTTTTCTTTTTTCTTTCATATTCTAAAACATTGGCTTGCCTTACCCTTTCTGCAGGTTGAGGTTTCGGTTGTTCAATACTATTTTGTTTTTCAAATTCTTTTTCATCAAAATCAAAGAATGGAAAATCTGACTTAGTATTAAACAATTCTCTTTCACTCACCGCCTCTTCTTTAGGAGCAGCAGGTTGAACCTTTTCCTTGCTATGATCCACAACTGGATTGGGCTCAACTGAATCCTTTTTTACAGGCTTTTCTATTTCTTCTTTTTTAACCTCTTTTACTGGTGTAGCTTCATTACGCATTTCAGGAGTAATCTTTATTTGTTCGGTATATTCCTCCTCTTCAAATAAGGCTTCTTTTATTTTTTGAAACAATTTCATTGACTTCACCTTCCTAATTTATTAAATCAATATCTTTAATTTGTTCTTCTTCAACATATTGATCTTGTTCCACAGCTTTCAAATAATTACTAACTTCATCACTAGTCGTATTAAAGATATTGTATGTCTCTTCTTGATAACTCAAAATATTTTCATTTAGCATATTATTTATTATAACATCATTATATTCCACACTACGTAAAATGGTAACAGCATAACTCAATGCCCGCTTTATATCTTGCTTATCTACCATTACTTCTATTTTAGCATAATTAAACATAATTTCAATCAAATATTGGTCATTTTCTTTTAAATTAATCTCTAAATATCCAAATTTTTTATCTTTTTTTAAGCTTGTGGAATAATAAGCGGATTCATTCTTTGTATATTCAAATTCAACCTTATTAAAATAACTAATTAAATCAACGTAAAAATAAAAAGTCATGTCATCGGCTTCTAAAATTTCGTTATATAAACTATATTCACTAACAGTTAAACCTGTAGGAACATAATAACTATAACCTGTCCGATATGTATTAACTTTTTTAATGTCACTAGCAAAGCCATTTATTATATCATCAACACTCGTTTTATTTAGGGTTTGACAACCACACATAAAGAGCATTAATACGACTAAAAACATTTGCTTTATTTTCATAAAAACACCAACAGTATTATATCATTATAATGATTATTTTTCTACCTCTATATATTTGATTAAATATCCTTTACCAGCAAATTTCTTTTCATATTCTGTTTCCACATTATCTAAATTCTCTCTATGCAAATCATAAGATTTTTTTATAATATGATAACCATAGTCAACAAAACTTTGTTCACTAAAAGCAAATAAATCATCATTATCTGTTTTCATGATAATATGAGCCTTACTCTTAAATAATTTATCATAGAATTGTAAATAATTAGCATGAGTTAACCGCCTTTTCTCATGTCTTGCTTTTGGCCATGGATCAGAAAAATTCAAATATATCAAACTAACTTGATTAAAGATGAACATCGGCAAATTTAAGGCATCACCTACAAAAACTCTGATATTAGGAAGATGATATTCCGCTATTTTTTTAATGGCTACCGATGCTACTGAAGAATATTTTTCTACTCCAATAAAATTAATATCAGGATATTTAAGAGCCATGTTCAAAAGAAAATCGCCCTTTCCCATTCCTATCTCCATTCTTATTTCATGATGATTATTAAAAAGATTTTCATCTAAATAAAAATCACAACTATTTAAAACTTCATCTTTATATTTAGGATTGCGCATCCGCATATTCATCAACTTCTTTCTTTAACATATATTACATTAGGGAGGAATTACTATGAGAAAAAATCGAAATGCTTTCTTTACGGATAATAACATGAACTATCAAAATTATAATCCCATGATTGCCAACAATCCATTTCCAAACACTAATGCAATGAATTCTTTTTATGCCGGTAATATACCTATCAATAGTGACAACAATGAATTAATGGAGAGACTTGCCAAAATTGAAAGACAAGTCAATCGGCTTGAACATCGTTTAAGCAAATTAGAAAGCAATAATATGCAAACCACAGATGATTACGATTCTCCAGCCAACAATATGTATATTATTTAGTAATAAATTATCATCGCAGAAAAACAATAAATCTGTTCCTCACCACAAACGGAAATTGCCACCTGATACTTGATGTCTATTATATCACAATTATTTTCATCTAAGAAACTATTCACGGCCGCTTCCAAATCCTTTTCATGATTTTCATCAAATACTTTTACTTTCATAACATCACCCATTTAAGAGTACCACTGTTATGGTGTCATATTATGTCAAAAAAAGGATGATTTTATTCACCCTTTGTAATATTTGCAAATCTAAATGCATCTCCATAACGATCAAAATTAACCGTTATCTTAGTTAAAGAATCCTTATAATTAAGAACATTTCTATAATCAGCACCCTCAAGTACATTATTACATGGTTCATCAACACAAATTTGACCAAAATCTTCAAAATAAGCATACCCAATTATAGAAAGTTTGGTTTTCGTAGCTTTATAGGTATCAACTTCATAATTCCAAGATGGAAAACCTTCAACACCTCCAATGAAAGCTTCACCAACATAATTATCCCCTACCAACTGATAATTGTATGGAAAAATAGTAAAACTTTTTGGTAAATTAAAGTCTTCATTGAAATAATCCTTAACAATTTTCTTTAATACTGATTGTTTTATTGTACGATATTTAGCAATTTCATCATTAAAATCAGCCATCTCTTCAGAGTCAGTATAATCATCTTGTGTCAAAAGACATTGAGCAATAATGAATTCAATATCTTGTGATAATTCACTTTTACTGACGATATTTTGTGTTGGATATGAACCCATCATATCAATTATGCCCGCAAAAACATTAAACATTAACTCATAATCAATATCTAATGATTCTTCAGAAATTTCTTCATCGTCTGCTCCACTACTAACAGTTTCGTTATCTATTTTATTATCGGGAATTACATTGTTTACCGATGCATTTTTAGCATTATCACGAAGAGCAAAGAATAAACAACCACCAAGTAATAAACAAATTACTATAGCGATATAAAAATACTTAATATCAATCTTCTTTTCATTCATAACTCTCACCTATTATAAAGATAATGCATATTCAAATAATTGTCAAACAAAAAAGCACTGAAAAGTGCTCTTTTTATCGTACAACGATATTAACCAATTTATTAGCCACTACAATTGTTTTAACTATCTCTTTACCCTCGATAAACTTTTTAACATTGTCAAGATCTTTAGCAATCGTTTCTATTTCTTCTTGAGAAATACCAGTTTCAACCTCAATCTTTCCCCGTACTTTGCCATTAACTTGTACAACCAATGTAAACGTGTTGTCTACAATTTTGTTATCATCATGTTTAGGCCATGTAAAGTTAACAATTGGCGTATTTCCTATCATTTCATTTAATTCCTCAGTAATATGGGGAGCGATAGGATTTAATAAAGTAAGTAATAATGTATAATCTTTTTTCGTAATTGTTTGATGTTCTTGATATTTATTAGTTAGAATCATCAATGCCGATACAGCAGTATTATAAGCCATATTATCTAAATCATTTGTAACTTTTTTAATTGTTTGATTTTGAATAATCTCTAGATCTTTAGAATAATTATCATCAGATGTCATGATATCTTTTAATTTAATAACTTTATCAATAAATCTCTTACAACCTTTAAGAGAATCAGTACTCCATGGTGCATCTTGTTCATAATCACCCATAAACATTTCATATAAACGTAAAGTATCTGCCCCAAATTCATTAACGATATCATCTGGGTTTACAACATTTCCCTTACTTTTACTCATTTTTTCATTATTTGAACCAAGAACCATTCCATGACTAACTCTTGTCCAAATCATTTCTTTATGAGGTACTAATCCAATATTATATAAGAATTGTACCCAGAAACGAGCATATAATAAGTGTCTTGCAGTATGTTCCATACCACCATTGTACCAATCAACATGTTGCCAATATTTCATGGCCTCCATCGAAGCGAACTCTTCTTGGTTACGAGCATCCATAAATCTTAAAAAATACCAGCTTGAACCAGCCCAGTTAGGCATTGTATCGGTTTCTCTTTTAGCATCCGCACCACACTTTGGACACTTACAATTCACAAATGATTCTATTTTAGCAAGTGGACTTTCACCGTTTTCTGTTGGTTCATATTCAGCTACATCCGGTAATAACAATGGTAAATCTTCTTCATTCATAGGAACCCATCCGCAATGAGGACAATTAATCATTGGAATTGGTTCACCCCAGAAACGTTGACGAGAAAAAATCCAATCCCGCATTTTATAATTATTTACTCTCCGAGCTATACCAAGTTTTTCTAGTTTACTAGTGATGGCTTCCTTAGCTTCTTCAACAGTCATTCCCGTAAATTCTTCGGAGTTCATTAGTTTGATACCTTTGCCTAAATAATCATGTTTTTCCAACGCACAAGTTGAAACATCACCTTCGATAACTTGAACGATATCAAGATTGTGTTCCTTAGCATATTCAAAATCTCTTTGATCATGAGCTGGTACTGCCATAACAGCACCCGTTCCATAATCTCCTAAAACAAAGTCTCCCAAGAAAATCGGAACTTCTTTACCATTAATCGGATTAATTGCTTTAATCCCCTTAACTTCAACGCCAGTCTTACCTTTATTAAGTTCAGTTCTATCCATCGCACTCTTTTTCGAAGATTCTTCAATGTATTTATTAACTTCGTCTTTATTCTCAATGCGAGGCATCAATTCTTGAACAAGTTTACCATCCGGAGCAATAACAAAGAACGTTATACCATAAACAGTTTCAATACAGGTTGTAAAAACAGAAAATTTACCACCACCAACGATATCAACATCCATCTCAACACCTGAAGATTTACCAATCCAATTAATTTGACCAAGTTTAACACGATCTGCAAAATTCGTATCATCAAGACCTTTTAGTAAGTCTTCTGAATACTCACTCATTTTTAACATCCATTGGGATTTTTCTTTTTGAACTACCGGATTACCACATCTCTCACATACACCACCTGCTGCATCCTCATTAGATAAAACAGTCTTACACGTATCGCACCAATTAACGGGCATCGTTGCCTTATATGCCATTCCATGTTTATAGAATTTTAAAAATTGCCATTGCGTCCATTTATAATAATCAGGATCCGTTGTTGAGAATTCACGATCCCAATCAAATGAGAAACCAAGAGACTCCATTTGACCTTTAAAAGTCTTGATATTAGCTTGAACTGCTTCTTTGGGATGAATATGATTTTTAATCGCATATTGTTCAGCCGGAGCTCCAAAAGCATCCCAACCCATTGGATACAAGACATTATAACCTTGTAGTCTTTTCATTCGTGCCTTAGCATCTTGGGCTGTATAACTACGAACATGGCCTACATGAAGTCCTGCTCCCGAAGGGTATGGAAACTCTACTAGAATATAGTATGGTGGCTTTTTACTACCATTTATTGCTTTAAAGCAATTATTCTCTTTCCAATATTTTTGCCATTTGATTTCAATTTCTTTTGTGTTCATCATTTTCAAATCCTTTCATAACTAAAATCTTACCTAAAATACCATATATACTATATATTAATCCTAAGAATAAAAATAAACCCAGGACAAATTTAATAAAGATAGGTACCTTGATTACCATAACAATTACAAATACTATGTCTACAATAAAAGCATTAATAATCCCAAAAAGAAGCAAAAAACGACGATGCATTAATAATTCTTTATTAATATTGGCGGTAATGCTTAAATATCTAATTTCCATAATATCACTGTGCTTTTTCTTTTTTTTATTCTTCTTGTTTAACTTAAATAAATTATGATAATAGAAAAAACAAACCATAATCGCAAAACCAATTAGAGCAACATATATTGTTTCTTTGTCCATAACTCCTCCCAATAAAAAAAGATGCTACCAAAGGGCGAGATAAACCCGCGGTACCACCTTTATTTTTGACTCATAAATTGATAAGGGAATCACCCCATTACATCCAAAAGTAAGTTCAAAAACATTATTAATTAATTCTCACCAACCATTAACTCTCTAAATAATAATTGTTTTTTACTACTCTTTTTTCATCTGCTTACGTATGATTATATAATAATTGATTAAGAAAAACAATAAGTATTAGTAATTTCTAGGGCAAGTAACAGTGGCTAATTTCCAATCTTCATCTAGATACTCACATTCACATGTATTACCTGAACAATTATCACATGTTGCATAACTACATGCAGCCGGTACATCTGTTACAGAGTAATCAGGTGTTTGATAAGATGGATTAAACATATCATACAAGTCTTTATATAATGCCGAATCATCTATTGCTTTGTCAATATTAGTTATTATTTTTTCTTTTTCTTCATCACTTAATTGGTCATATACTACCGCATTATTGATATCAATATTAGCAATTTCCACATTATACTCTGTTTTACTATCATATTTAACTTTGAAATAAATGTCTTCATATTTGGCTTCAAGACCAATATTCTTAGTAATAACTGTCTCACTTACTTCATAGCCAATAGTCACTTTAACATTAACCTCTTGGATAATTGTTTCAATAGTATAATTGCTTTCAGTATTTTTGGTAACTGTTGCTGTATACTCTTCATCACCCAATGACAATGTTACATCGTATTTTTTGCCATCAGTGGATATAGCTTTTAAACTATAATTATTACCTTTAAGAATAACAGTTTGATCGTCATAAACTAAATCAATAACTGTCTCATTATCTCTAGATACCTTTAATCCTGCAAATTTGGTTGTAATTAAATCAGTATACAACTCAATCTTTGTTTCAAATGGCCTTGGTATATTATCAGTACATTCAACATCCTCTGAGCACTCAACATCAGAACCTATCGTATCCATATATGCAATAATAGTATCTTTATCAGTATCACTAATTGAACTTAAAACTTCAATTAGTTTTGTATCATTCTTCATGCCTTCAGCAAAAGCTTTTAAAATACTTTGATAATTCTTCTCATTTATAGTTAAAATACTATCTGAAACAAATATACTTTTACCATTAATATCTATTTTGGTTTCTTTGGAACTATAATCAGCTTTCTCCAAAGCCTTAATCATATAAGTATTAATACTATTTATCATATATGAGATATCACTTGGTTTAGTTTGACTGAAAATCTCTGAAATATCAATTTGATCGCCAACGTCAGCAATCATAAGAAGTTTATCATATACTTTTGAAGAAGAAAGGTATAATTTATTATTTACCAAATAAGTAATAGCATTAAATACCTCACGATTATTCTCTGCCAATTTACCTTGCATTTCTAATTTCTCATTTTCAAAATCAACACCTATTTTATAATTTAAATCAAATGAATTAATACCCTTTAATTCTTCATAATTAGATTCAAAAGCCAAATCTCCACTTACCATCATCGTTTTTTCAATAGGAGTTACCGTCGCCTTTAAAAAGTTTTCAACATTTTTTTGGTAAACATCAAAGAATTTATCATATTTCTTTTCAGGCTTTAAAATATAAAACTTATAAAAAGCCAAACCTCCAGCGATAAGTAGAATAATGAATAGAAAGAAACCTAAAATTCCGCCACCCTTTTTACCTTTTTTCTTTTTCTTAGCAGCATTTATTTCATCAATAGCTGGTTCAATGGCTTGAACATTTAATGAGGGATCTAATTGTAATGGTGGTTGCGCTAAACTATCTGGTGCAGCCATCCCCACACTAGGTTCAGAAGTTGGTGCCAATTGTTGAGCTTGAAACACTTCCGTATCGTTAGGAACTGCTTCGCTTGGTAAAGAACTTGACGGTTGCTCGACTGGAGTTATGGGTTGATTAACTTCACTAGAAGCAATGGGTTCATTAGTTACTACAGGTTGTCCAGCAACACTAACCTCTGGCACTGGATTAGAAACAACTTCTTGCACACCAGGCGCCTCAATAGGAGTTTCTAAACTTGGCACCGGCTCACTTACAACTGTACTATCTGTTACTGAACTTGCATCAATACTATCCACACCAGATGGTTGATTAGCACTAACATCCGTATTTTCAGCCGGACTTGGTTCTACTGTATCTGGCGTAGGAATGTCTGGAGTAACTGGTTCAATGCTTTCGACGCTTCCTTCTGGAATAGGCATTGAAAATGGTCCATCGATAATTGGACTATCCATCGTTTCCGGTTGAGCTACACCCACGTTTCCATTATTCTTTTCATTTTCCATATATTATAACACCTCGTTTTTAATTAAAAAGTACTATATCTCAGCTAAATAATCATATAGTTTCATAAACATTCTGATAAACTTTTGATCAAGACCTTTTAACTTAAGTTTCTTAATAGCAATTCTTTTTTGCTTTATATCCATACTACCAAAAGCGATTTTAGCAATTTCTTCTTTTAAAGAAGTTGAAATCTTTAAATCGTTAATGATAGAGTTTATATCTTCATTAATAATTCTTCCAGCATCAATTTCAATATCTTTACCACTACAATTAACTGTAAGTTGTTTAGTAGTATCAACTGCTGGAACTAATACAACGAAATCATTTCCTTGAATATCACATTTGGCTGTTGAGGAAATGTCTTCATTATTAATAAAGACTTCCACTTTATCAGCTTGCTTTGTATTTCTAAAAATGATTCGATAATCTCTTGTATTAGGAATAATAGCCGTTTTTCCTTCTAATGGGTGAATAATTACTGTATAGTTGTTTTGCATGTAATTATAATCAATCGAAGTTAAAATATAATATCCTTGTTCATATAATCTAGTAATACCATCGTCTTCATATAAATTATATGTATTATTCTTACCAGGAAAAATATGAATATCCAATCTTTCAGGATTATCACAATAATTATAATTGGTTGTAATATTAGCAAGAGGAATAATTCCCCCAGCTCGAACAAACACAGGATAATCTTCATCTTTATAGAAGGTTACATATCGCTTGCCACCCATAAACTTTTTACCAGTTTTAAAATCATACCATACGCCATCAGGCAAAAACATTTTCTTAACAGAACGATTCATGACAGAATCTTGCGGAGCGGTAATCGGACAAACAAACAATTCACTGCCAAAATAGTATTCACTTTGTAAATTCAATTCATCATAAGTTTCTGGATAACTATAATAAAGTGGTTGAATAAGAGGAATACCCTTACTAGCATACTTATATGCTTCCGTATATAAATATGGTAAGAATTTCATTCTTAATTGTGTATAATACTTAACAATATTATAAGTTTTGTAATCCCAACGCCATGGTTCTCTTTTATAGTAAACACCCCGTTTAGCACTAAATCTAAATATTGGACTGAAGGTTGCAAATTGGACATAACGCATGTATAATTCTGCATCTTCAACGCCGTCTTTAAAACCACCTACATCATGACTCCACCAAGACAAACCAATATTACTTGCATTAGCATTATAAAATGGTAAATACTTTAATGTATTCCATCCAACTTTAGTTTCACCAGAATATAAAATACCATTACGATGAGCAGCTACCAAAGTATTTCTTGATAATAAAAGTGGTCTTTTATATTCATTTTGTTTAAAGTCTTGAATATGATAATAATTTAATGCTCGAAGTGATGGAAGATCTTTTTTATAATCTACCCAAAAGAAATCAATATCCAAAGCTGTTAGTTTGTTAACAATTTGTTCAAAATAATTAATAATAAACATTTTATCAAAAGCATTAAATGGAACCACATCAACATTTTTCAAACCCATTTCATCAATAAAACTTTGAAAACTTTCTTCTTCTTTACGTATTCCTTCCGTAGGATCAAGCTGAATTCCAACTCTAATCCCCCGTTCATGCATATAATCTACAAATTCTTTAGGTTCAGGAAATAATTTTTTATTGAAAGTATAACCTGATTTATATAAATTAACATTATTGAAATCTTTTTCATGCCAAAACTCTCCTAATAATAAGATTGATAAAGGTATCTCATTATTTGAAAAAGTATTAACTAAATGCTTAGTATCATCAAAAGAATAAATCTTATCCCGATACCACCAAATTCCTAAGGCATATCTTGGTATTAATAATGGAAAACCTGTAAGAGTAAAATAATCCTTTAAGCATAAACCAAAGTCTCTTTTATACATGAAAACATAGATATCTTGATATTCATCAGATGGTTTAGTTAATAAACCTAAGTCATTAACAATTAATGGTTTCTTATCTTCGATAGATACAAACCCATCAGTAGAATATAATCCTTTTTCTAATTTAACACCCATACCTTTAAGATTGTCTAAACTTACAGCACTTCCTAAGAAATTACGAGCCTCAGGATGACCATAATACCATATCTTATCCGTATTTAATAACTTAATTTTTAAGTTTGTATCTGGTGCAAATGAAGGACCCTTAAATGGATAATCTTTAATATATTGTAATGAAAAATATGATGTTGTTATTACCAAATATTTTTCATCTTCTTCAACAGTAAACTTTGGTACATCAAAATCCCGATTCATAACCAAATCAGTTATACCATCGTTAAACACTCCTGTCTTAGAATATTCCAAACGAACAAGTCGTTCAGTTAAAACGGTTATACGATAAAAATTACCTACTTTTATTGCAGCAGGTTTACTTTTTCCACGATTAAGATCAATTTTAAAATGTTTACCAAAACTAGCCATTTGCACCCTTCCCTATTATTTTAATAATATCATATTATGCAAATAAAAAGCAAGGTTATCCTTGCTTATATTTATCATTAATTTCTAAATAAAATTGTTGATTAGAAAAATAATCAATTCCAATGGCTTTCTTAACATCTATTAAAGTTTTATTTGCATCTTCGATAGCTTGTTGTGTACCCTTTTTAATAATGTCATAAACTTCATCTAAATGATTCTCATAATAGTGACGTCTTTCACGAATAGGTTCAAGTTCTTCCTCCAAAACATTAATTAAAAACTTTTTGATGACTACATCACCAAGGCCACCAGCACGATATTTATTTTTTAATTCATCAAGATTTTGATACTCTGGTAAATACTTTTTAAAATGTTCATCATTCGCAAAAATATCTAAGTATAAGAAAACAATATTTCCTTCGACTTTTCCTGGGTCACTAACTTTGATATGATCAGGATCTGTATACATTAGCATGACTTTTCTAGCTACTTCTTCTTTGGTGTCTGCTAAATAAATAGCATTACCAAGTGACTTACTCATCTTAGACTTGCCATCAATACCCGGTACCCTTCTTTCGGCTTCTTTCTGAGGTAAATAAGCTTCACACTCTACTAAGACATCGCCATAAATAGAATTAAATTTACGAACAATTTCATTACATTGTTCCAACATTGGCAATTGATCATCACCAACAGGAATACAATTTGCTTTAAATGCCGTAATATCTGCAGTTTGAGATATTGGATAATTTAAAAAACCACTTGGTACGGTATTATCAAATCCCCGCATGGAAATCTCACTTTTAACCGTAGGATTTCTAAGTAGTCTTGCGACTGTTACTAAATTCATATAATAAAATGTTAATTCAGTTAATGCTGATACTTCACTTTGAAGAAAAATAACTACCTTATTAGGATCAATACCCACGCTTAAATAATCCAACACAACTTCGATAACATTATCACGAATCTTTTGGGGATTATCAAAATTATCAGTTAAAGCTTGAGCATCTGCCACCATAATATAGTATTTATCATATTGTTCTTCGTTTTGTAATTTAACTCGATTACGCAGTGAACCAACATAATGCCCAATATGTAATCTTCCTGTTGGACGATCACCTGTTAAGATTATTTTACCCATAGTTACCTCCATAAATACATTTTCTTTTTTTATTATATATTATTTTTAACAATAAAAAAAGGCGTAATTATAACCATACGCCATAAGTAATTGCAATCATTGCCAATATCAAACCCACTGTATAAAAAAGTTTAACAATATCCGTTTCTTCCCATTTAAGTTCTTCGAAATGATGATGAATTGGAGCTTTTAAGAACACTTTCTTTTTAAAACGACGAATAGACACAATTTGGATGAAGCTTGATAGGATTTCAATAAGAAAAACACCACCAATAATTGCCAAAGAGAATTCATGTCTAGTTAAAATTGCTATCGTTGCTAAGGCTGCTCCCAAAGATAATGATCCTAAATCACCCATAAATACTTTTGCAGGATGAGCATTAAACATTAGAAAGCCAATCAAGGCTCCAACTAAAATAAAGGAAAAAATAGCAATCTCTTGATAACCAGGTAGCCAACTACAATTCCAAGCAATAATACCATATGCTAAAAAAGCGATTGTTGACAGCCCACCACATAAACCATCTAAGCCATCCGTAATATTGACTGCATTCGAGGTACCAACTAACAAAAGGAAAATAAAAATACCAAAACACCAGCCAAGATTAACCTCTAAATGTAAGAAACTTAGACGTAATACGGTAGAGCCTCCCCCTTTCATAAATAGGTAAAAGAAGATTAAAGCAATCCCCATCTGACACATAAACTTAGTAACAATTGATAGTCCGTCGTTATTTTTAAATTTAATCTTTAGATAATCATCGACAAATCCTAAAAAGGCATATGCCAAAAATACCAACAATAATACAAATAAGTTATAACTAAAAGTTATGCTACCTGAAAAATACAAATATGCTAACGATGTTATAACAGGAACAATAAAAATAATTCCCCCCATCGTGGGAGTACCTTGTTTTTTTAAATGTCTTTTATTTAGTTCTTCATAAACTTGTTGACCAATATTAAAATGTCTTAACAATGGAATAGCAATCATTCCACAGACAATGGCGCATACAAATCCTAACATGATAGCCATCATTGCTTTGGCTAAAATTAACATAAAAATCACCACTTACCTTTTTATTATAACCTAATTATCAATAATATGGGCTATTTTTACCTTATTTGACACCTTTTTACCAATCTAAAAACATTGAAATTTATTTTCAATTACTATATAATCAATTTTGGAAGGAAGCATTATGATAAATATTAAAATAGATTCAAGACATGTTGTCCCTGGTGATACCTTCGTAGCTATCAAAGGGAGCATTGTCGATGGTCACAATTACATCGAACAAGCAATTAAAAATGGTGCTACTAAAGTAATTGTTTCCAATAATAAAAAGTATTCCGTTGAAACGGTTAATGTAAAAGATACCGATAAGTATTTAAATGACTATTTAGTAAAAACTTATTCACATCTTTTTAAGGATATCAAATTTGTGGGTATCACTGGAACAAATGGTAAAACTACAACTGGCTTTATGACTTATCAACTACTTCGTAAAGTTGACGTCAAAGTAGCATATATAGGTACAATCGGTTTTTTTTATAATGATACTTTTGAAAAGACCCTTAATACAACCCCAGACATCTTGGCACTATATAACAATTTATTGACAGCCAAAGATAATGGTTGTACAGTCGTTATTCTTGAAGCAAGCAGTATTGGGCTTGTCGAAGGACGATTAAACGGGATTCAATTTGATGCTGCCGTTTTCACAAATTTAACACATGATCATTTAGATTATCACAAAAATATGCATGACTACATGGAAGCTAAACAAATATTATTTAATAATCTAAAACCAACTGGCACAGCTATTACTAATGTTGATGACAAATATGGCATTAACTTTGTAGGTCCCAATAATCTATCATATGGTTTTAAAGAATCAGATATTCACTGTATTAAGCATGATAAAGTATTTAGAAATTTCACTTATCAATATAAAGGTGAAAAGTATGATATCTCTTCACCACTATTTGGTAGATATAATGTTTCAAATGTTCTAGCCTCTATTGGAATTCTTATTACACTAAATGTTGATTTAAAAGCGATTAGTAAATATTATTCATCTTTAAAAATTCCAACTGGAAGAATTAATACCATTGACTATAAAACTAATAAAATTATTATTGATTATGCTCATACTCCAGATGGTATTAAACAAGTTTTATCAGCGGCTGTTCATCTTACTACTGGAAAAACATATGTCATTTTTGGTTGCCCAGGCAACCGTGATAAAACCAAAAGACCAATCATGGGACGAATTGTTAATAAATATGCTGATTATTTTATTATTACCGATGATGATCCACATTATGAAGAGGAAATGGATATTATTAATCAAATCACCAAAGGACTCGTATCTAATAAGTATGAAATAATAGTTGATCGTAAAAAAGCTATTCAAAAAGGACTATCGCTTTTAAAAGAAAATGATATTCTTCTTATTCTAGGTAAAGGCCATGAAAATGCCATTGTTATTAAGGATAAAGAAATACCTCATAATGATTTAGAATATGTCAATGAACTTATAGCTAAAGAAAACGCATAAATTATTAAATAAAAAAATACCTTTTACTAAGAGGTGTTTTTTTATGGAATATCAATCAGATTCTAAACTTATTCACAAAGGTGATATCTTTATTGCTCTGAAAGGCCAACACTTTGATGGACATCAATTCATCGAAGATGCTATTAACAATGGTGCTAGTCTCATCATTGGCGAAGAAAAGGTTCATTTACCAACTGTTAAATATAAAAAAGTTCGTTCGACCTTCCGTTATATGACGAAAATCATAGGCAAAGAAAATAATAAATTAACTAAGGATTTCAAGATTATTGGTATAACCGGTACCAAAGGTAAAACCACTACAGCTATGATTGTTTATCAATTTTTAAGAAATTTAAATGTTAATGCGGCCTATATTGGTACGTTAGGTGTTTATTATCAAGAGATTCATTATGAATTGAACAATACTACGCCTGATATTATTCATTTAAATAAGATTTTTCGAGAATTAAAACAAAATAATACTACACACATTGTCATGGAAGTTTCTTCGCATGCTCTAAGTCAAAATCGTATCAAAGGTCTTTATTTTGAAACTGCAGCATTTACCAATTTTAGTCAAGATCATTTGGATTATCACCAAACTATGGATAATTATTTTAAAGCAAAATTAAAAATACTTAAACATCTAGATGGTAATATTATTATTAATAGTGATGATGTCTCAAGTAAAAAAATAATTCATAAAACGAAAAACTATTTTTCTATCGGTAAACATGGTAACTTACAAATTATTGATTATAAACTATATCAGACTCACTCCCTGGTAACTTTTGAATATCATTATGATACTTATACTGTTTCTATTCCTTACGTAGGAAAACATAATATTTATAACTATATTATGGCTATTGCCATCCTCATCGATTTAGATTTTGATATTCTTGATTTAATCAATAAAACTAATTCTTTAAAACCCATCAAAGGTCGCAATGAACTAATTAAATCAGAACACGGTTATATTGTTATCGATTATGCCCATAGTCCTGCTTCAGTTGAACAGACATTACAAACTTATAATGAACTTAAAAAAGCCCGGATTGTCACTATCATCGGATGTGGTGGCAATCGTGATAAAACCAAAAGACCTATCATGGGCAAAATAGCCGTAGATAATTCTGATTATGTTATATTTACTAGTGATAATCCTCGTGATGAAAATCCTCACCAAATTCTAAAAGACATAACTGAAAAATTAGAAACGAACAATTATGAAATCATCGAAGATCGCAAAAAAGCCATAAAAAAAGGAGTTAAACTCCTTAAAAAGAACGATTATCTCTTAATTCTTGGTAAAGGTCATGAAAATTATCAGATTATTCATAATACCAAATACCATTTTGATGACAAAGAGGAAGTTCTTAAATACTTAACGTGATTTCTCTACTACTTCGTAAATCATATTCCGAAGTTTTTCATTAGCCTTTTCCAAATCATCATCAGGACCAACTTTAAATGGTTCTAGGAAAGTACAAGTTAATTTGTTATTCCAAAATTTATACTTACCAGTAATGGCATAAGGAACAATCGTTGCTCCAGTTTTTTGAGCCATTGATACGGCACCCATTTTAAATGGAAGTAAAACCGCATCTGTCTTATTACGAGTACCCTCTGGAAAAATTCCTAAACCCCATCCATTATTTAAGACTTCGAGAGCCTTTTCTTTAGCATCGCTATCATGAATGGAACGATTGACACTTATGCAACCGCTAGCTTTAAAAAACCATGCTTTTTTACCATCAAAATACTCTTTTTTAGCCATATAATGTAGCATTCTACGCGTAGATAAAATTGGTAAACATTGGTCATATAAATGGATATGATTTCCACATACTATAATTGGGCCATCTTTAGGAATAACCTTTTTGTTAATAATTTTGGGACGATAATAACTCATAAAAAGAATGCCCAATAGTGTTTTAAAAAAAGTATAACCTATTTTATGATCTTCTTTAACTCTTGCCATTATTCTTCTCCTTTTCTTGCTTTTTTCTTCTTTCTTTTTCCTCTTTTTCTAACTCTCGAAAAGCAACCTTTCCTACTAAAGTTTGAGGTAACTTATCACGGAATTCATATTCAGCAGGTAAAGAATAAATAGCTACATTCTTCGAAAGCAATTCTTTAATCTCTTTTTCAATTGTTTTAGAGGCCTTATATCCTTGTTTTAATACGATAAAAGCTTTAGCAACTTGCCCTTTATAAGGATGAGGCACACCAATAACCGTCGAAGTCAAAACCGCATAATGAGTATTAATAATAGATTCCAAATATGTCGGATAAATGTTATATCCACTTGAAATAATAATTCGCTTAATTCTTTGTGAAAAATAAAACATTCCATCATCGGTCATATATCCCATATCGCCAGTATGTAGCCATAGTTTTCCATCTTCGTGATAACGTAAAGTTTGAATAGTCTCGACATCATCATTTAAATACCCCATCATAACAAGTGGTCCTGAAATACATATCTCACCATCAACACCATTTGGAGCTTGTTCAAAAGTACCAGGCACAACTATTTTAATATATGTATCAGGGAACGGAATACCAATAATACCATCATCAAAACAATTTTCTAAGGAAAGACAGTTGGCCGCTGTTCCTTCGGTTAACCCATAACCTACTCTAATTTTAGCCGAAGATCCATGACTTTCTAAAAATTCATTAACACGATTACGAAGCGAAGCATTTAAGGCATCTCCACCACATATAACAGCTGTAACAGAGGAAAGTTCATTGGGACCAATCTTACTTTGTAAAAGAGCTTCATATAATGTTGGTACACCCGCTATAAAGTTAGGCTGATTTTTACGAATAATTTCACCAAACTTTTTATAACTAAATGAAGGAATTAAAACACATCCCATACCAATACATAACGGTGTATGAACACACACTCCTAAACCGAAACCATGAAACAAAGGCAAAATAGAAAGAACTTTAGCACCAGGCTCTGCTTGTTTAATGACAGTTGTCGCCATCGTGCCAAGGGCATTAAAATTTAAGTTTGATAATAATATTCCTTTCGGATTTCCCGTTGTTCCACCACTGTAAAGAATAACCGCTGGATCATAAGCGGTTCTCTTTTCGTGATATTCACCATGATAGCCTCTTGCACTTTTAACAAATTCTTCCCACATAACAACACTGTCATCATCTTTAGGAATTTTAATATGTCGGCCTTTCATCAACCAATAAATTCCTGCAAGGGCTATGCCCATCTCTTCAGAGGCTCTAGCAACAATAATCTTCTTTAAGTTAGTACTATCTTTAATACGATATATTTTTTCAAAAACTTGATCAATAACTAAAATATATTTACTTTCACAAGCATTAATAAAATATTCTAGTTCCTTTTCACCAGATAATGGATGAACCATATTACAAATTGCACCCACCATATTAACGGCATAAACCATGATAATACCTTCTGGTGTATTTGGCATACAAATAGTCACTTTATCATTCTCTTTAACGCCATAACTTTTTAAGGCTCTAGCTACAGTATTAATTCTTTCAACAAACTCAAAGTATGTTACTTTGCTTCCATAATAAGAATAAGCCATATTATCTGGCCATTTCTTAGCTGATTCAATGATCATATCAACCATTGAATAATCTGGATATTTTAAATTAGCATCATATCCATCATAATATTTTATCCAAGGCCTTAATTGTTTATCTAACTTCGCCTGTTTCGATTTTCTCATCTGCACGTCCCTCCATTAATTCGGGATTATCAAATATATATTGAATAGTTTTAACTGATTTAGCAAAATAATAACCATCGGCTATTCTTTCATCTAGATTTATACCAAATTCGCAAATCTTTCTAATTTCTTTTTTACCATTTGGCATTAATACTTCTTCATCTTTCATTTCACCCATTGTAGCTAAAGTCGAACAAGCACCAAAATCAGTAATATTGTGAAAAATTGCTCCACAGTGAATTGCACCTAAATTAGATACAATAATACTACTATAATATAGATTGTCCTCGACTAATGACGCTGGTAAAACACCATGTCTATCAGCCCATTTTAAAGCCCCTATTAAAGGAACACGTATAATATTAGGAAATTTAGCTAAAAAGTCTATAGCACTATTTGCACCTTTTTTGTTAACGTCTTTAGAGTTACGTATTCCATCTACCTTGTCTTTAATTTTTTTACTAATAGTTTCTATATTATCCTCTGGATCAATTTTAATAAGAATCATCATTTCTTCTGACTTGTCATCAAAGGCAATCTTAGCTACAAATGAAACAACAACATCATTATGTTCATACATATGACGATTAGCCACAAAATAATTTAACTTAGGACGATTATATATTGTTTTACCAATAGCTGTAACGAAAGCATGGAACATAGTTATTTCCTTGCCTTCTGCTTTTTTATCAGAAACATATTTATATAAATTAGTTAAATCCATTTTTTGATTTATATAAACATCACTTACGCTTCGATTAGGTTTCAAATCAATTGCAATTTGATTCATCCCTGGCATATCTATTCTTCTGGCATCTTTACGATCCCCAAATTTTCTTTTTCCCATTATTGTTAATAACCTCACTTTTGTATAAATATATACATAAAAATCTTATCATAATTTGCAAATTTTCACAATAATTAATAATCTTATTGAAATTTAGCCATTTTATGTTATACTAATAACATGAATGCAGGTGTAGTTTAATGGTAGAACCCTAGCCTTCCAAGCTAATGACGGGAGTTCGATTCTCCTCACCTGCTCCATTAGAAATAAACATCGAATTATTCGATGTTTTTTATTTTAAAAAAAATAACACTTTATTTGTATATTTAATCACAAATTATATAAATAATTGACAAAAACCAATGCTTTTTGACACAAAATGCACTGTTTTTATAAAATTCAGTGCATTTTGCGTTGACTAAAAAAATCAACTATAATATAATTTAAAAAGAAAGAGGTGATAATATGGAACCATTTAAACCATCAAAACTACCTATAGAATATAATATTGATAAGGAATTACTTAAATTAATTTCTGAAGCAAATGAAAAATACGGTGAATATAAATCTTTAATTAATACATTGGAATTTGATTCAAGATATTTTTTAGATTCTATTTTGTTAAGTGAGAGTTTAAAATCAACTCAAATAGAAGGAACTCAAATTTCACAAGATGAATTATTTTATCTAAAATATTTACCTCAAACAGATGATAATAAAGAAATACAAAACTTAAAAGATTCTATTGAATATGCGACTAAATATCTTACTAATAATCATAAAATAGATTTAAAACTAATTAATAATATGCACAAAATTCTATTAAATAGTGTTAGAGGTAGTGAAAAAGAACCCGGAAAAATAAGAACTACCCAAAATTGGATAGGCGGAAAAGGTTCTACAATAGAAACAGCAATTTTTATTCCACCTATTCCAGAAGATATTCCTTTTTATATTTCTAATTTGTTAGAATATATGAATGATTCTTATATTGATCCAATTTTTGTCAATCTTGCTATTTCACATTCACAATTTGAAACTATACATGCTTATAGAGATGGTAATGGACGTTTGGGAAGAACACTTATCCCAATTCAATTATCATTATTGAGTAATAGCGAACCAATATTATTTTTATCGGAAGTTATTGAAATATACAAACCAAGTTATCATAAATTTTTAAATGAAAGTCGAAAAGGAAATATGCTTGGATATATTAAATTCTTTTTGCAATGTGTAATTGAACAATGTAATAATTATATTGTAAAAATTAATTTAATAAAGAATATTTATAAAAAAGATATGGAAAAAATCAAGCAAATAAAAGGTAATTCTATTTATAGAATAATGCCTGTAATTATGAAGCAAATAATATTTACAAAAAAAGAAGTTGAAGAACAATCTGGTGTTTCACGAAATGTAGTTTCTAATATTATTGATCAGCTTGTTAAACTACAAATAATTGAACCAGATATGACATATGCAAAAAGAGCATTTAAATATTCTGAAATATATAATGTTTTTGTTGGAAAAGATATGCTATAATTATAGTAAATTAAGTTTTATCTCATTTTTCATATGGATAGTAAACAATATTTCGTAAACGAGATACACAATTGCTCCATTTAAAAATATGTTACGGTACAATGTATCGTAACTTTTTATTTTTAATATAAAACTCACTTGTCGTATCCATTCATAAAGGATATAATTATTATATAAATATGGTGGTCCCTATGAATAATAAAAGTGCATTTTTGGAAAGTATAATAATAATTATCATTTTTTTAGGAGTTATTTTTATATTTCTATATTTCTATATCTGGCCAGATTTGAAAACCCAAAACTTATTAACAAATGCATGTAATGCAGCGAATGGTGAAGAATATAGCAAGATTAATGCTGATGGTTCACAAATCCAATGTACTAATAATATTTGCAGTTACATTGACAAAAACGATAAAAAAACCAAAAAAACTTGTAATTACGATCATAGAAATAATAATAGTAACAAAACTCCTCAAATCATAATTAATGGAGATAATACAGAAAATAATAATGGATCAAACAACAACAACAATAATAGTAATAATGGTAATACTACTAACAACAGTAATGGTAATGAAACTAATCAAAATAGTAACAATAATCAAAACAATAATAACTTAAAGCCATCCAATACCACGCCTTCAACACCGTCAAATACTACACCTTCATCACCATCGAATACTACACCTTCCTCACCGTCGAATACCACGCCTTCGACACCATCAAACACTACTCCATCTAATCCTACTCAATCGACTAAAACAGTCAGAGAAAGGATTCAGACAGCTTATTTCAAGGCATCTTCTAAAGGAAATGGTTCTGTAACTCTAAATAATTTAAAAAGTGAATTAAAGTCAATTTTTGGCAACGAAGGAACAGGATATAAAATTATTGATAATGGACTTTCTTGGCTTATCGAAATTCTTCAAGAAAATGCCATTGAAATCATTAACAGAAGCGGAAATTTTGAAGATTACATTATTCCCGAAAGAGACTGTGGTGCCGTAGGAAATGGTATTGCAGATGATACACAAGCCTTTCAAACATGCTTAAATTCCAATGTTAAAAATGTCGTCTTAACTGGCACTTATTTACTTACCAATACTGTGTCAACTTCCAAAGATAAAAGATTTTTTAAAGGTACCATAAAATGTGAAACTGATCAACCTAGAACCATTCGTTTTAATGGCAATGTAAGATTTAATAACACCTCTTTTACAAGCAGTCGAGTTACTACTGGTATTAGTCCTCATAAAGAAATATATCAAAGAACCAGTAATTTAGATTTTGTAGAAGTTTGGGGACCAGAATCATACTTTATTGATTGTCGATTTGAAAATGCTTTAAGAGCTATCAGAGGTAGAATATCAACCGGTGCTACAGTTGTACCTGAAAAACTATATGTTTCGGGATCAGAATTTATTGATTGTAAAGCCCCTATCCAAGGATTCTTTGCAATTGCTAATGTAGAAAATTCCATTTTTAGAAATAATGGTGATCTTTACGGTGGTGATCATGCCATCTATATCGAATCATTTGGTTCAAAAGAACTTAATGTCAAAAATTGTACAGTTGAAACATATAACACCGATTCGGGAGCAGCTTTTCAAATATATAATAAAAAAGAAAATCAAGCAAACACTCCTAAAATAACAGTTACTAATACACAAGTTGTTGCAAATGGCATTGTTTCTAGCGACCTAGCAAATGTTACAATTACTAATACTAGTTTTACTGCACAACATCAAGAACGTTATGTAGTAAATATTGAAAGTGGTAGTGTAAACATAACCGGTTCTAATTTTACACACGAATTTTTCTTTCCTAATCGCCCTTCTGTTACAGTCACCGCCAGTAATTCAGTATTCAAGCGTAATAAGTATAATGGAGCATCACGTATTTACTTACCAGCAGAATGTTCCAACTGTCGATTTGTCAACTGGGGAGGAACTGCTATTTATCCTAGCACGACCATCGAAAACAGCACATTTACTAAAGATGCTGACCATGTCATAGGAAACTACTACGTACAAGTAGGAACAGGTGGACTTTTAACGATTAAAAACTCTGCCTTCAAAGCTGGTGATAGTATAGCTTACAAATCACCAGGAACTCTTCATTTAATTGGTTGTCACTTTGTTAATAATATTGGACAAGAACTCGGAACAGTTATTGAAGAAGGCACCATTCATGAAGATATTGTTAATTAAAAAAAGATGATTGAATTCAATGATTCAAATCATCTTTTTTAATTATTAACGAAATTATTTAATAATTGCTCAATAACTTCCGGTTCTACGATTTCTTCTAAACCACTACTGTCATAACGACAAAACATAGTATTAGTATAATCCTCTTGATCAACTAGAAAAGCATAGTTATTAGCATTTAATATTGTTACATACGCTACTGAATAATTTTTGTCATCATCTAAAGTTAAAACATCGCCTTGCTTTATCATAACTTTTTTTCTCCTTCTAAACCAATATATTGCAATAAACTTCTAAATTGTTCTTGAGCATTTTTTAATTTAACTGAATCAATCAAATACTTAGAAACAAATCCAAGTGCTCCTGCCGATAGCAACGTTGTCACAGGTCCAATATCTTTAATATATTGACCTACAACATTTAGAGAATAAATGGCATCTAACTCATTACTGACTACTTGTGTTGTGTCTTGATTATAGAAATATGCCGCAGCAGCTGCTCCTAAAATACATATACCCGCCATAACTGCCGAATGGTTTTTACTCTTTTCATAATCATTCATATCTCTACGGATACTAGCAATAGTAAACTTACGTCCTGTTTTACCTCTTTTTTGTAATTCAACAGGCATATCATTAACATTATTTTCTAAAGTTGTCTTTGCTGGCACTTCATTTTTAGCTTTTTCAGCTATTGAAAAAACATCATTAAAATTAAAATCGTCGTTCATCTTTCTTCTCTCCTATTATTAATATTATATCATATTTTTTATTGTTCATATTCCCAATTAATAGAATATTTACTAGCACTTAATCCACTTAATTGATTAATATTCTCTTCAATGATTATTTTAGCTCTTTGTTGCGCAATAGCAAGTAATTCTTCATCTTTAGATGCCGTCAGTTTCATTTCACTTTGAGCATTGTCAAAAGCCTCTAAACAATCATCAGCGGTAATGGGATTAGCATTTATCCAACTATCTTTTGACTCAATGAAATTTTCTGACTTAAAATCATCTTTGTCAACATTCGGCTCACCGATAATTGTTGCTTTGGGAATGAACACATTTATTTCGTTACCCTTCACATCAATTATTACACGTGATAAATTAATACCATATTTTATTGTTCCTGTATATTCTGCAAATAATTTGCGATCTTTTTCTAATAAATGTGTAATTCCAGAACCCCGTTCCTTAGTAAGTTCAATAACATTATGATAATATGCTTGATAAGTAACCAAATTACCTGTTAATTCAATTCTTTTTAAATTTTCTGCTAACACAAAAGACTTTGTTTGACATCCTGTTAAACATAGTATGATACCAATAATTATTAATCCTTTTTTCATCAGCTATACCACCCTATTTAACTTCCACACTATATGAAGCATCATATGATTTAATCCATTGCTTGTAGAATGATTCTAATACTACTCTAGATTGTTCTTTAGCCGCAGGTATCAACTTCTCATCATTCTCGCTTTTTTCTTTTGTTGTTTCTTGACATAATTTCCGTGCATTCGGAGTTTCTGATGCTGCTAGTTCGTTACCATTTAATAATTTAATAGATAAGATATTTGGTTCGCCAATAATCGTAGCTTCTGGCATCGTTACCAGAATTTTTTTGTTTTTAGTATCTACATCTACTTGTACTTGTTGAAAATCAATGCCTGCTGTAATCGTACCTTTACATGAAGCAACATAACTAAAATCATCGATATTATTTGATGTTTTATCACAATTACTCTCATCTTTACATTTTTTAGCTATAACATTATAAGTAATATTAATGGTCTCTAAATCACTTTTCTCAACAACCTTTTCTAAAGTACTCTTAACTTTTATTTTCATCTTAATTTCCTTTTTAGGCATCAACAAAACGACCAAAACTAAAACAATTATTACAATCAACGGGATTTTGATTTTAATAACTCTTTTTTTACTCTTACTTTCTTCCATACTACTACTCCTTAATAAACATAACCACGCAAGTAAAAATATCTATTCTATGTTAATTATAACACAAAAAAAGAAGAAACCAATCTTCTTTTATAAAATCTGATATTTATCTATTGTCTTTGACCACAATACTTACAAAATCTAGAATCCTTGTCAATTATTCTACTGCAATGCTTACAATAAATTGTCTTACTCACCATACTATCGCTATATTCATCATACATATTTGTATTATCACTAAAAACGGAGTCTTTGGCAAAATTTCCCATCTCTTTAGCTAGTTGTTCTAATTCTCCTCTGGAACCATTGACATCTTTCATCATCATTCTTAATCTTTTGCCCAATATTTTTGTACGTGTTTTGGCACTTTTGATAAAAATAATAAAAGCAATAAAAAAGATAAGACATCCAACGAAAGGAATCATAAGTGCCGCTAGTATAAAATTCGAACTCATTTATTAATACACACTCCTCATTTAAATAATACCACTATTTTTCATTTTTTTTAAGAATCACATCAATTATTTTTTGCATATCTTCTTCTGCTACATTACTAGCTGCAGCATAATCGTGACCTTTACCACCAAATTCTTCAGCAATGACACGAACATTAACATCAGGCTTGATATTACGATAAGAAATTCTTTTTGATTCTAAACATACTAACATAACAAAATCTAGTTTACTATTATGATCACGCAGATATTGCGTAATTTCATTACGATATTCGCTAGGAACAAAAACAATCCCAGCATTGTAATTCATTACTTTACATTCGTATACGTTCTCAGCATAATATTCAACTTTCTCAATAGTTCGCTTTTCTTTATACTTAATTAGTAACGCTTCTTGTTCATCAAAAGCGAAATGCAGTGAATCTTTGCTAAGTTTTTCAGCAACACGACTGATATAATCATCTTTACCTAACACATTAAATAAAGTATTTAATTGATTGGCTTCATTATCATTATATCTATTTTTCCATTCCCAAGTATCATACTTTCTAGTTAACTCAACAAACTTATATATACCTTTTGCCCTATCAACATAATTATTACTCAATAAGAATTCATAAAAAATACTTGTTCCACAACATCTACCATATTCATCAGAAATCTTAATCTTGGTAAAAGGATAACGATCATAAGATTCCTCAATCGCAGATTTATGATGATCAAAGACATAAAACTTACCATTTAACTCTCGATCATTAGCTACTTTAGTCAGCATTGGATCACTTAACCACATATCTGTTACAAACACCATATTATATTGATGAATTCGATTATCATCATAAAGACTTTGAATCAAATCAGGTAATTTAGGTGTATCAGTCAAAAGATAATCCACTTCTTCAAAAGCTAGTTTAGCTAAAACAACACTCCCCATACCATCTATATCTGATTCATGCGAAATAATTAATACTTTCATTTTATCACCAATAACTATTCTATCATAAAAAGACTATGATGATTAATTATTTACATGTTATAATATTAATAAGGTGAAGTAATGAAAAAAATAATCCTCTTTTTATCCTTATTTCTTTTATGCAGTTGTACTGAAAAAATTGAAAATATCCAAGTTGAAACAGTAAAAACGACAACTGATGTTCTTCATGCCAAGCAACAAAAGTTTGAATATGGTGAACTTTACAAAATGGACGAATTATTTGACAATAATGATATTGCCTTTACAAAGAAATGGTTAGATGTTTCAAATCTAGGAAGTAATGTCATTGATATTGAATATACTCTAAATGGTGAAACTTACATTGAAAAATTTCCCTATGAAGTTATTGATACAACTAGTCCTTTACTTTACATCAGTGGTTCATATACCATGTATGTTGATGATGAAGATGATTTAGTTAATCGTGTAATATGTGCTGATAATCAAGATCGTACACCTAATTGCTATATCGAAGGTGATTACGACTTACAAAAAGTTGGAACATATCCTTTAACATATGTTGGAATTGATAATCAAGGTAATAAAGAAACGGCTGATTTTAAATTAATTGTAAAAAGTAAAGATAGCAAACCCAAAGGCGGCTCTCAATCTAGCGGCTCTAACGGTATGACTCCCATTCAAAATATTATTGATAAATATAAAACCGAAGAAACTATGATTGGTATTGATGTTTCCAAATATCAAGGTGATATTAATTGGCAAGAAGTTAAAAATGCGGGAGTCGAATTTGCCATGATAAGACTTGGTCTAGGTTGGAATGAAGTTACTAAATATGATGAAAAATTTGTACAAAATATTGAAGGTGCTTTAGCAAATGACATTGAAGTGGGTATTTATTTTTATTCATATGCCACCACTTTAGAGGAAATTGAATTAGAAGCCAAATTTGTCTTAGACACTATCAAAGATTATAATGTTACTTTCCCTATTGCCTTTGACTGGGAGAACTTTACCGGTTGGAATGAATATGGAATAAGTTTATTTGATGTACGGAATATGAATAATACCTTTGCCGATTTTATGCAAGAAAAAAACTACCAAACAGTTCAATACGGTAGTAAAAATTCACTTCGTAATTTTTGGTCACCAATTAGAGATGATATCTGGTTAGCCTTTTATATCAAAGAAGGACAAACCCAAGATTTTGAAAAGCCTATCAAAATGTGGCAAATTTGTAATAACGGAAGAGTTCCTGGCATCAATGGTGATGTCGATATCGATATCTACTATAAATAAATCATTTAGTATGAATATCAATTTGTGTGTATGGAATAGATATGTTTGCTTTATCAAGCATATCTTTTATTATGCAATTAGCTTTTCTTTTAGTAACTATTTTAGCATCCTTCTCAACCCATATTACTATCTTATAAATAATGGCCGAATCACCAAACTCATCAATACCCTTATATTCTGCATTAGCAACATTTTCAATTTTTTTAATTTCACTAACTATGTCATTTAATGTCTTTTCAGCGTCTTGTAATGATAATTCATAAGGTAAAGGTATATTAATACCTACAGCATTAGTCATAATAAGAGCCGAACTAATATTACGATTGGCAATTACTAATATTCTACTATCATTAATATCTTTTATTTTAGTAGTCTTTAATCCTAAAGATATAACTTTACCTTCCACATCATCAATTTTTATAACATCACCAACTGAAAAATAATCATCTAAAATAATATTAATTCCCATGATAATATCTTTTAAAGCATCCTGTAAAGCAAGACCGACAATAACTGAAGCAATCCCCAGTCCTGCTACAACAGAAGTAATATTAATACCATTAATCTCTAAAATAGAAATAACTACCAAAAGAACTAAAATATACTTAATCATGTTTTTTAATAGATTAAAAAAAGTGGCTTTTCGTTTACTAAACTTATTTTGATTGTTACTAATATGTTTATTAATTAGTTTCCTAACAACATAATTGATTATTAACCCAATGACTATCACAATAATAGTCATATATGTTGACTTTTTTGTAAAAAAAAATAATACCTTATCCATAACTTCACCTATCTCTATTTTACCATTATATTGAAAATAATGAATTATTTTTTTATGATATAATAATAATGGTGATAATTAATGATAATAGAAAAAAATAATGCTGAAATGGGAACAAATAATCCTATTTGTCAAACTATTGAATACTCTTTTGATGATAAAGATATTGATTTAGGTATTGCCACCATCAAAGGGCGATATCCAAAAGATGGTTATTGTTTAAACACCGTAAGTAAAGAATTAATATATGTTTTAGATGGTTCAGGAAAAATATATTTCAAAAATAAAGAGATTTCTTTTTCGGAAGGTGATGCCATTTTAATTCTTAATAATGAACCATATTACTGGGAAACATCTTATTGTAAAGTTGCTATGACATGTACTCCTGCTTGGAACAAAGAACAATATAAAATAATCAAACAATAAAAAACTAGTCATTAGACTAGCTTTTTTGTTCAAGAAGACCTTTAACGATTTCTCTTAACTCATCTGCCGATTTTCTTAAATCCTCTTTAGGTTTATAAGGTTTACCAAATCTAACGATGATACCTTTTTTAAAAGGTTTATATTCTCCTACGGTGGCAAAAGGAATAATTACCGAATTAGATTCTAAAGCCATTTTGATAACACCTTTTTTAAAGGGTAATAAACCTCGGCCTCTTTCTCTTGTACCTTCAGGATAGATTCCTATAATATTACCCTCTTTTAAGCATTTCACAGCACTACTATAAGCAGAAACATCTTTTCCATCTCTTTCTACCTTAATTAAACCCATATGATTAAAAATAAGTGCCTGTGGATATTTAAACAAAGATGCCTTACCAAGAAAATGAACGGTTCTATTAGTCACACTCATAATTGTCGCAGGATCAACTAAATGAATATGATTACCTGCAAAAATGAACGGCCCAGATTTGGGAATATTCTCCGTTCCTTCATATTTTGGTCGGATATATATTTTAGTTATAAGTTTAACGATAGGCCGTAAAATCCTATATTTAATCATACTATCCTCTTAGTTCTTCATCAATTAATTCCAATAACTTTTTATTATAAAAGAACGTTAATGCTTTAGGTATAACTTTCATATCAAATCTTTTTGCTTTAAGAGCTTCACCATCTAAATTGCCTTCGATAGCACCATCAGAAATAATAGTAAAGTTATTTGCTCTAACATGTTCAACATACTTAGATTCTTTATGTTTTCCTTTTATTAATTTCAATAGATAACTAATAAGTTGTCGACGATTCGTAGCTGTGATGATATAGGCATCTAATAATCCATCATTATAGATTCCATCTTTATTAACATGAAATCCACCACCATAATATCCTCCGTTACAAACTGTTACTAAGGATAGTTTTTTAGTTTTAGACTCTTTATCCCATTTCATAGTTAATTCATAAGGTTTGTATAACAAAATATGTTTAGCAACACCAACATTATATTGCATTTTTCTTGGAATATACTTATTGTGAACAACCTTCTCATCATTCGCAATATCAGCATCAATACCAAAACATGCTACATTAACAAAATACTTATCATTACACTTTATTAAGTCGACATCATTATCTCCCTCTTCGAAAAATTCATTGATTGACCTATTAAAGTCATTTCCTGTTCCAGCAGGAATACAACCAATCTTATTCTTGGTTCCATAAATAGCATTAACAACTCTATTTAGAATTCCATCGCCACCAACAGCATAAATAACATGATTAGTTTTCTTATAGTTATTTAAGATATCCTCCGTAGACTTCTTTTCATCGTTGACTTCAACTCTAAAATCTAATTTTAATTTTTTGGCAGCTGAGGTAATTGCCTCAACATATTGGTCTAGTTTCTTTCGAACACTGTACCGATTAATCATAAAAATATACTTCATATAAACTCCTAATCTAATCATAACATAAAACTATTAATTCACAAAACAAAAAAAAGATGCAAAGCATCTTAATTTTTTAACATGGGGCCATGATTTAACGTGTATACGAAAAATTGGCACAAATCTATGAATTGAGTTTGACTCAATTACCTGAATAAAATATATCACATTATTTTGACATTTGTAAATAGTTATAAAATTACTAATTAGGATTTATCATATTTGTAAAACCCTTCGCCTGTTGATTTTCCTAATTTACCTTCGTCAATGTATTTATTTAACATATTAAGCATGCCTTTATAATTATATGGTAGCATCATTTTCTTTAATAATGGACTCATTAATCCAGGAACTTTTTGATATTGTTCAACAATGTTCTTTGCTGTTGTTAATCCAACTGTGTCAATAATCTCAAATGGGCCTTTTGGTGCTCCTGTTCCTCTTTTCCAAGCAATATCTATACTTTCTGCATCAGATACTCCATTAGTTAATAAATCCATACCACTTAACAAAAATGGAACAAGCATAGAGTTCAACAAATACCCTGATTTTTCTTTTAGTACAGGAAGAGGTAACATCCTAATACTTACTGCAAAATCCATAATTTCATCAAAATATTTTTTGTTTGTTTCTTCGTGTGCCATTACTTCAGCAGTATTTTTAATCCATATCGTATTTGCAAAGTGAAGTGACAAATATTTTTCTGGTCTTCCAGTATATTTTGCAAACATAGATGGTAAAAGAGTAGAAGAGTTAGTTACAATAACTGTTTTTTCTTCTAAGAGTGGTGCTAAAGTTTGATAAAACTTAATTTTTTCATCTTTTATTTCAGCCATGGATTCAATGACTAAATCAGCATCTTTCACAGCCACTTGCATATTTATTTCTAACTGAATACTGTTATAAGCATTTTCTACCTTTTGTAAACATTCTTCCTTATTAAAATGATCGATATCAGCTATACCTCTTGCCCAACTATTTTCATCATTAGTGTCTAATGACTCAATTGTATCAATATAATTCTTTTTTAATTCATCCAATTTTGGTTGGGTTCTAGTTTTACTATCTTCACTTCTTAACCATATTGTTACATCATATCCACAATAAGCTGATTGAAAAGCAATTTGACTTCCTAAAACACCACCACCAGCAACCACTATTTTCTTATAATTCATATGATTCTCCTTACTTTTATTAATATATACTATTATAACATTTTATTAAAAAAAAAGAATCTTTTAAAAAGAATCTTTTTATTCTAAACTGGAGCGAGATAAGGGATTCGAACCCTTGCATAACAGAGCCACAATCTGCCGTGTTAACCACTTCACCAATCCCGCTATGTCAGTTAATAGAATACCAAAAAATCGGACAATTTGCAAGTCTAATCAGTTTATTATGGCCTTTTTTAAAGATTCCCGCATTTTTTGTTTAATTCTTTGAATAGTATTGTCAACTTGCTTAGGACTCTTCTTTAGTCTTTTAGCTATATCTTGATAACTAATTTCATTAATCAAATATGTAAATACCGTATACTCACTTTCTGATAAAACTTCTTTAGCTACATCAATAACTTCCGCATATGTTTCCATTGCAGTTAAATTATTCAAGGGATCATTTTTCGAATCATCACTTATCACATCGATAAGGGGTGTTTTATCACTAAGAATTTCATAATCTAAGGATAAGGTTTCATTAAAAAAACGTGACTTTTGTGTCGTATATTTAGAAAGCATGTTAGTTACTCTTCTTTCAACGCACAAAGAAAGAAAAGTTTTTAAAGACGTATTTTTATTATCCTTATAAGAATTAATCCCATCACTAAAACCATATGATGCCTCACAATAGACTTCTTGTTCATCAATTTGAAAAATTTTAATAACATTGCGATACTTTTTAATTATAATGCCTATTATATAACCATATTTTTCATAAATAATATTCTTAATATTCTCTTCATCTTCTGGAAGCAAACTTAAAAGTTCACTATCCGAAATATCTTTTAAGTTACTTTTCATATGTTCCCATTTCATATAATAAAATGCCAGCACTTACTGAAGCATTTAAACTATTAATCTTACCATGCATAGGTAAAGAGACAATAACATCACTATTATCACGTACAATCTTTGATACTCCATCACCTTCACTACCAATAACTAAAGCCTTTTGGGGAGCATAATCAATATGTTTATAATCTTCGCCATCCATATCAGCACAGTAAATAAAATAACCCATTTTCTTTAGTTTATCGATAGCATTAACTAAATTAGAAACCATAATTACCTTTACATTATTAATGGCTCCTACACTGGTTTTATAAACCGTATCATTGACAAGAACACTACGATCTTTAGGTATAATAATACTTTTAACACCAATGCATTCACAAGTACGAATAATAGCGCCAAAATTATGAGGATCAGATAAGTGATCTAGAATAACCACTAAATCTCCTTCGACTTCATCAATATTATGATACTCATAGTCAAAAACATCTAAAACAATTCCTTGATGATTGCCTTTTACTTTATTATTTAAAACATTATTATCTACAAAATCATACTTAATCTTATTTTTTTCTAAATAATCAATATATTCTCTTCGCGAAATATATGCTTTTTTAATAGTCTTTGTTTCTGTTTCATATAAAACATTTTTACCAAAAATTAACATCATTTCACCGCCTTTTTAATTAATTCAATTATATCAAATGTTGATAAGTTAGTTAACTTTTTTACAAAAAAAGCAACCCTAGTCGAGTTGTTTTTATAAAAAATGGTGCTGGAGATAAGACTTGAACTTACGACCTATGCTTTACGAGAGCATTGCTCTACCTGCTGAGCTACTCCAGCACTAATAACTAGTATACGCTATTTATTTTTAATTTACAACTTTTTATGATAAGATAACTTTTGAAAGGAAAAGCTATGTTTAAATATACTTTAGATAATAAAAGATATCACACTTTTAATTATTTCTTAAAGAACAAATTTGGTTGCAAAGTTTATAAAATACCCCTTGATGCTCATACAACATGTCCCAATAAAAAAACAGGTGGTTGCATATATTGTAAAGAAAATAGCAAAGCTAACATAACTGATAGTAACCTATCTCTACTTGAACAATATCAAAAAGAAGTTAAAATTCTAAATCAAAAATGGCCTAATGCTAAACATATTATTTATTTTCAAACAGGCACTAACACTAACATCCCCATCCAAGACTTTATAAATAGCGTTGAAACCTTTTTAAAGATTCCCAACATTGTAGGAATAGCTATTGCTACTCGACCAGATTGTTTAAACGAGGATTATTACCATTACTTCAGTATATTGAATCAGCAAACATTTCTAACTATTGAAATTGGTTTACAAACTAGTAATGATGATACATTAAAATTAATTAACCGTGGACATAATGTTGATTGTTTTGTTAACACTATCAAAAAACTAAAAGAATTAAATATTTTTACGGTTGTCCATATTATTAACGGGCTTCCTTATGAAACAAAAGATGATATGTTAAATACTGTTGGATTACTAAACGATTTAGAAATAGATGGCATCAAAATCCATATGCTTCATATTTTAAAAGATACACCATTAGCCAAAATGTATGAAAAAGAACATTTTCCTATTTTATCTAAAGAAGAATACATTGATATTGTGATTAGTCAATTAGAATTATTAAATGAAAAAATAGTAATTGAAAGAATTACGGGTGATCCTATCATCGAAGATTTAATTACTCCAACGTGGCTTACTAAAAAGTTTATTCTTTTAAATGATATTGATAAAGAAATGGTCAAAAGAAACACTTATCAAGGTATCAAAACTAACAAATAAAAAAAGTGCTTTACAGCACCTTTTTTATTTGTCTTTATGAGCCTTATCGCTAAATCCACGAATAGCATCAAGAACTTCCATTGGAATTGCAAAGAAGATTGTATTTGATTGATCTGAAGATACATCATTGATAGTTTCAAGTGTTCTTAAATGAAGAGCGCCAGGATTTTCAGCCAATTTTCTAGCAGCAACTGCTAAGTTTTCAGCAGCTTCAGCCTCACCTTGAGACTTAGTAATAACGGCTTGTTTTTCTCTTTCTGCTTCTGCAGCTCTAGCAATAACTCTTTTCATTTCATTAGTTAAAGAAATATCTTTTAATTCAACATTCTCAACTTTAATACCCCAAAGATCAGTTTCCTTATCAATAATATCTTTGATAGCTCCAGACACTTTTTCTCTTTCACTTAAAAGTTCATCAAGTGTAACACTACCAACAATATTACGCATTGTTGTTTGAGCAAGTTGAGCAGTTGCATAATAGAAGTCCTCAACACCTAGTACAGCAAGTGAAGCATCAAATACTTTATAATAAACAACAGCATTTATTTTAACGGATACGTTATCTTTTGTAATTGCTTCTTGTTCAGGAATATCATCAACTTTTGTTCTTACATCAACTTTCTTATAACTTTGAAAAATTGGTAGAACTAAACGCCATCCTGGTGCCATCATGCCTGAGTACTTACCTAAAGTAAACTTGACTCCTCTTTCATATTCGTTAATTTGCTTTAATGATGGTAATACAACGAATATGATAATAAAACCAATTAATGCTAGCATAAATTCCATATTATCATCCTCCTTCTTATATGAATTTATCTACTATAATTATATACCTTTTTTAGTTATAATTACTAGTACTATTTTATATTTTGTTGCCAAATCCATAAATTCATAATTAACTTATGAGGCAGCACTTTACTAACGATGACTTGTAAACGAGAATTAAAGCCATAAATACTTACTTCCTTATTCTTTTTTAAATCTTTCCAAGCATTTTGAACAACATCTTTACTATCGTACATAGCAACATACTTCTTAACAACTTTATTATTTGTTACTGCCCGATCAAAAAACTCTGTTTTAGTCCAATATGGACACAAAGCCATAACCGAAATACCTTCCTTTTTCAATTCTACATTTAAGGCTCTTGAAAAACTTAAAACATAAGCTTTCGTGGCAGCATAAATATTAATATATGGTATAGGTTGAAAAGCGGCAATGGAAGCAAAATTAATGATTTTGGAATCTTTTTTCATGAACGGTATACATAATAAACACATATTAGTTAATGCTCTTATATTAAGATCTATCATCCCCAAATTATCCTCGTTAGATACTAAAGTTGTTTTTTCAAACTTACCATACCCACTGGCATTGATAAGAATTTTAATTATTGGTTTTTCTTCCGTTAATAATTTTTCAATTTTACTAAAACTATCACTATTAGTTAAATCTAATGGTATAACTTTCAATGGCACTGATATTTGTTCTTTTAACAATTCAAGATTTTCTTTACGGCGAGCAATTACCCACATTTCATCAACATCTATATTGTCTGTTATAGTAAGTGCAAAGTCCTTTCCCATCCCAGAGGAAGCCCCTGTAACAATCGCTATTTTCTTCATATTATCACCTATATAATTATACAAAAAGAACTAGTTATTTTCTAGTTCTCATTCGGTTATTTAATTCTTTACTAAATTCATCCATAGAAACAGTATGAGTTTCCTCTTCAGAATACATCCGATAACTAATATTATTAGCATCAACTTCTTTTTGTCCAAGAATTAAAGTATATGGATTTTTATTAACAATACTCTCTCTTATTTTATAGCCTAGTTTTTCGTTACGATCATCAAGATTTACTCGATATCCCGCCTCTACTAATTTGTTATAAATACCTTTAGCATATTCTAAATGATATTCATTATTTACAGGAATAATGTTAATTTGAACAGGAGATAACCATAAAGGTAATGCACCTTTTGTTTCTTCAAGAATATAAGCCATAAATCGATCAAGAGATCCCAAAATAGCCCTATGTAAGACAATCGGCGTTTTCTTTTCACCATCTTTATCGATATATTTTAAGTCAAATTTAGCAGGTAAACAGAAATCAAGTTGACAAGTTGAAAGTGTATATTCATTTCCTACCGCAGGTTTAACATTTACATCTAACTTAGGACCGTAGAATGCCGCTTCGCCAATTTCTTCAGTATATTCGATTCCTAATTCATTTAAAACCGTTCTTAAACCATTTTCGGCCTTTTCCCACATTTCATCATCAGGATGATACTTTTTCTTATCTTCAGGATCACGTAGTGATAATACACAACGATAGTCAGTAATATTAAAATCCTTATAAACATCGAAGATTAGGTCTACTACTCTTTTAAATTCATCTTTCATTTGTTCAGGAGTTACGAATAAATGGGCATCATTTTGACAGAAATGACGACCACGTTCAATTCCTTTTAAAGCGCCACTTGCTTCATAACGAAAATCGTGAGCAATTTCACCGATTCTGATTGGTAAGTCTTTATAAGAATGAAGTGAATTAGCATAAATCATCATATGATGCGGACAATTCATTGGTCTTAAAACAAATGATTCACCTTCCACTTCCATTGCTGGAAACATATTTTCTTTGTAATGGTCCCAGTGTCCGGAAGTTTTATATAACTCAACATTACCAACACATGGTGTCATAACATGTTGATAACCAAGTTTTCTTTCTTTTTGTTTAATATAATTTTCTAGCTCTTCCCAAATAATATATCCTTTTGGTAAATACATTGGAAGGCCTTTGCCAACTAAATCATCAGACATAAAGATACCTAAATCTTTACCAATCTTCCGATGATCTCTTTCTTTAGCTTCTTCAAGTTCTCCTAAATATTCATTTAAATCTTCTTCATTTTCATAACAAACACCATATATCCGTTGAAGCATTTTGTTATTAGCGTCACCTTTCCAATAGGCACCGCTAAACTTAGTTAATTTAAAATACTTTAATTCTTTAACAGAATCAACATGAGGGCCACGGCAAAGATCCGTAAAATCGCCTTGTGTATAACAGCTAATAACCGTTCCATCTTCAAATCTTTCAATTAAATCAATCTTATATGGATCATTTTTAAAACGTTCTAAAGCTTCTTCACGCGTAATTTCTTCCCGATAAATTCTTTTTCCATCTTTAGAAATTTTCTTCATTTCTTTTTCAATTTTTTCTAAATCTTCATCGGTAATAGTCACATCGCCTAAATCAATGTCATAATAAAAACCTTCCTCTACGACAGGACCTACCCAAAACAAAGCATTTGGATATAAATGTTTCACTGCTTGTGCCATTAAGTGAGCACAACTATGATTCATCATTGATAATCTTTCATCATCTAATATTCTTTTCATATTTCTCATTCCTTTCCAATAAAAAAAGGATGATACCTAAGGAGTCTTCAGACGGTACCATCCTTTTTTTAACTTAATTAACATAACGGCTATTTACCGGGACTTATTAGTCCTCTCAAAAAGTGGTAATTACTAGTCATCTTATTAACTTCCACCAACCGTTAACTCTCTATCAAAACTACCTAGTAATCATGTCTTTTCTCATTGATTTACACTTCCATTATATCACTAATTAATAAATATACAATTGTTTTTTTACTTAACTTCGCCACAATCTTGTTGTGTTGTTGGAAAAACATATTCATAATCAATATTTTTAATATCTTCAACCTTATCTATTTTTAATATATATAATATAAGATGTTTTTCACACCAACCACATTGACTATGGACTCTAAAAGTAACCTTAACGCTCTCACCAAGGCTAACTTTTTCTATTGATTTAGGCTTTGACTCACCACAAGTATTATAATCTTGAAATAAGAACAGAAAACTACTTTCATCAAATTCTTCTTTCGTGGCATTAAAAGGTACATTATATTTATTTAATAATTCATGAAACTCTTCATAAGAATTAACAATTTTATCAGTATACTCTACATCATTATCTAGTTTACCTAAATCAAAAATATTATTATTTTTATCCCTCATAATAATTTTATAACCTAAAAAAATAATTGCGGCAATAAAAACAATTATAAACAATATCATGAAAATCTTCGAAGTAAATGAATTTCTTACTCTTACTCTACTCATATTAAATATTTTAACACTTATATAAAGATATTAAAAGTACATTATGATAATTAATTTCAATAAAAAAAGTAATGGCCATAACCATTACCCTAATAATCCATTAGTTAACCAGTCTGGTAATATACCTTTGCTTATTACAAAATATATTATTTTTAAAACAAATGTAATACAAACAATAATTAATGTGACAATTGATAAGTTCTTAACACTTTCATCCTTAATTGTAAACAAACTCAAACAAAAAGCACATATAGCAAAAATATAATACATCACAAAAACAGAAGCAACAGAACAAACAAAAGCTGCTATAGATAAGACAGAATTTAGGAAATTACCTTTTTTCATAATACCTCCTATTATCAATATTTATTATAGACTAAAACAATCACTTTTTCAATATTTTCACTATTCTTTTTTTAAGTTGACAAGCATAAAAAAAGCCCAATAAGGGCTTAATTTTTCCATTGGTGGAGAATGTGGGATTCGAACCCGCGACCCCCTGCGTGCAGGGCAGGTGCTCTAGCCAGCTGAGCTAATTCCCCAAATGACTTAATTATCTTACCATATAATAATGAGATAATCAAGCAAAAACACTATTTTTTTACAACAGTAACTAGTCCCCGATCAACCTCTTCCAGAGCTCGACCTAATTCTTTTTTGTTTTTATACTCTTCTTCCTTCATTTGGAAATGATTATATTCCAACATTTGTTTACTTCTTTGAGAAATAACATGTACTAGTAAATACTTTGATTCAACCTTCGTTAGTATCTTATCTATTGAGGGGTATAACATTATTCATCCGCTCCTTACAATAATATAATAACCAATATTTTTCTATGTGTACATTATTTGTTAATAATTTTGACACACATTTGACAAAAGATTATTTATCATCAATTAAAACTTTAGCTACAATTTGCCCATTTTTATTAGCTAATCTAATCTTTGTTTCATTTAATGTTTTAACTTCACTCGTTGGATCATTTACTTTACCATTTTCATCAGGAGTTAGGTAATTTTGATCTACTAAATCTTGAACAGTAATGTAGATAACTTGCTTTTCATCAAACAATTCAACATGATCATTACCATATAACTGAGATAAGACTTTAATAGTATTTATTTTGTTTTCATACTTAACTTGATTTTCATCAAAAGTAAAGGCATAACTAATATTATTAGCGATAATAAAGTAAGTAACTGTAAAAACTAATAAAATAGCCCCACATATGTATTTTAAAGTATACTTTGACGCAAACATCATATCACCTATCCTCTAAGAGAATTATATCACATATTAGTATATGAAAAAAGCCTCTTATCGAGACTTAGCAACATTTACGTTCAAAGACATTCTCTACTACATTCTCCTCACAGCAAGAATATGTAGGAACAAATGAATGACGATATATATGATGATTAATTATTCTTGTATTACATGGTTTAATATGTGGCACATCATAACAAATATAACGATGACATACCCTTTCCTCTGGACATTCATACACAGGATTTACGCAATTATTAGCCTGACTTACACAACTATCTTGTTTCATGTAGGAATTATTCATTCCATCATAAAATTGATTTTGATTATCATTTTCAAAGTTCATTTTATATCCTCCTTTTACTATATCCTATTCCAAGATAATAAAAGATGCTAGGCAATAACATAAAAAAAAGCAAGTAATAACTTACTTGCTATTTAGTATCTAATAATTTTCTCGTATTAAAGTAATATTGACAACCACTGATAACACTTAATATTGTAGCAATAATAATACAAAGTTCTGCAAAATTAAAATGAATTAATTCAAAAGGCAAATTGCCGAATAATGTTAAAGTGACTCCAGTCATCATAAAGACCGTTTTGATTTTGCCCATCCATGATGCTGCTACTACTTTACCCTTATTCCCAGAAACCATCTTGCATGTATCGGTAATAATATCTCTGGTAATGATAATAACTGGAATAACTACGGGAATTAAACGATCATAAGCTAAAATAATTAGTACACCATTAACTAATATCTTATCAGCAATCGCATCAAGCATCTTACCTAAATCTGTAACCATATTAAGTTTACGAGCTAAATGACCATCAATACGATCGGTCAAGCTAGCAATCATGAACAAAACACCAGCAATAATATACTTTAAACTAATTGGCGTATCCAAAGTCTTACCAAAAATAGAACTATATAAAGGAAAGTTCACATTTAAAGAATGCCAAGGAATACATAACATAATCAGAATAATTATTGATAATACAATTCTTGAAACCGTAATTTTATTTGGTAAATTCATATTAACCTACTTTCCATAACTTATAGCTGTGGCATTTTGATTATTGATAGTAATTTGTTTAACGCTCCATATAACTGCTAAAATCAATAATAAGACCAAAACAACATAAATTATTACATAAATACCATTTTTTACTTTTTTTTCTTTCTTAGTATATGGAGAAATAACTTTTTTCTCTTCTGAATCACTCTTCATATTCGATTCAATTTGTTTTTCAATATCCTTGACAGGAATCTTCGAAGTAGCTTCGAACACAAATTCATTAAACTCATCAATTATTTTTTCGTAATCCAAGCCTAAATACTTAGCATAATTAGCTACATATTCTTTTAAAGTAAATACATCAGAAAATGCTCCTGATTTTCCATCTTCAATATTTTCTAATATAGCTTCATCAATATCTAAATCTTCACTAACTTCTTTTAAAGAAATACCGGCATTTTCTCGCGTATGCTGAAGCAGCCTACCTATCTCTTCCAAAAAAATCACATCCTTAATAATAACAATAATATCTTGTAAGCCATGTTCTGTACTTAATAAATAAGTGACAAACATTTATCTATGCCTATCGGCATCCAACTATTGGTTCATTTTCCTTTAGTCAGTTCCCCTACCAAAATTTGGGTTTCTCACTCGCGGGGTTTACCACGTTCCACTCCTTTTATTACTAAAAGGCTCGTCTCTTTGGCACTTTTATACTTACTTTATTCTCAGAAAGAATATTTCAGAGCCGTTAGTTTAAAACTACCTTGAGTTATTTATTCCTCAAGCGCGAACACTACACTCATCGCAGAATGTGTGAGCATGGACTTTCCTCTACAGTTATTATGACTGCAGCGCTTGTCCAGATATTATTGGTTTTTACCATAAACAACTTTTTCCAGTTGACTAATTCTTCGTAGAAGGTCAATATTTGTTACTGTTCTTTGACTAGCATTTTCACTTTCGCTTTCAGCACTAGCAAGATCAGCTTTCAATTTTCTAATTTCGCCTTGCAAAGTATTGTTGTCTTCTGTTAAATTTTTAATTTGTCTTTCTAATTCTTTGATTATATTATTATACTCAGTATAATCTCTAATCACCATATCTAAATACTTGTCAACCTCTTGAGGACGATATCCTCTAGCATCGATTTTGAAATCATGTTCCAAAATTTCTTGAGGTGTTAAATAAATCTTATCATTGTACATTTTATACACCTTCTAACAATGAAATTATAACAAATGGTCCTATTCATTGCCAAGTTCTACGGGGGATTGAGCATTCAGATTGAGTAGACTGTAATCAACATCTAAAAGCATTTTATTCAAAATAAAATCAATATCCATATCATCACCTTTATCATCATATTTAATTATGAAGAGATATGCAATCTTTTCGACAAACAAAGTCAAAAAATAATATATTATAGTTAACAAAAACAAGATACTTTGATATAATTTAATATGGTGATTAAGATGAATTACCCCAATAACATCAAAAAAGATTACAACAAGAATGTTACCTATGGTAATCGGGGTATGTTTCTTGAAAACCTAATCAATATAACAAATGATTATTATCTTGAAAAAAATATAGCTGTTATTTATAAAAAGCCAACACCGATTCAAGTAGTAAAATATGATTATCATACTAAAAGAATCACCGATGCTTACTACATGTCAGAATCAACGTTAGATTACAATGGTATTTATAAAGGTTATTATATTGAATTTGATGCTAAAAGTACTAATACTAACAATTTACCCCTGGCGAATATTGCAGAGCATCAATTAAAACATTTAAAAAAGATTATTGAACATCAAGGAATTGTTTTTTTATTAATTATGATTAATAGCGAAGCATACTTATTACCAGGAAGCAAAGTAATTGAGTTTATTGCTAATAATAAACGCAAAAGCATTCCTTATGAATATATCCAAGAAAATGGCTATATGCTAAAGATAAATTATTTAAAAGGGATTGACTATCTTAAAGCAGTTGATTTATTAATTGAGGAGATGTGAAATGAAAAAAATAAAAATTAAAAAGAAACATAAGAGTTCGAACTCGCTTACTAAGACTAAGAATAGTCTTAAAAAGTTTATTCAAGAAAAAGGCGTTGGTAAACTGATTCTAGCCATTATTTTAATTGGCATGATTATTGTATCTAGTTTACTATTAATATTCGCTCTATATATTATTATTAGTTCACCAGATTTTGATAAAGACCTTCTTTATACGAAGGAAGCCACCATTATTTATGACTTAAAAGGTAATGAATTAGCTAGAATTGGTCGAGAAAATCGTGAATTAATTACTTATGATGACTTGCCACAAGTATTCGTTGATGCCTTAATTGCTACCGAGGATTCACGTTTCTTCCAACACAATGGCTTAGACATTGCACGTTTTCTTAAAGCCAGTCTAAAACAATTAATGGGTAGTGATGAAGGTGGAGCATCCACCCTATCCATGCAGCTTGTTAAGAAGACATTTACTCAAAAGAATAATGACCGAGAAACCAAAATTCAAAGTTTTATTCGTAAATTTCGTGATATTTATATATCTGTATTTAAACTAGAAAATAGTTATACCAAAGAAGAAATTATTGAATTCTATGCTAACTCACTATGGTTTGGTAATGATGGTAACTTAAACTACTTAGGTATCTATGGTGTTGAACAAGCTAGTCAGCATTTCTTTGGTAAATCCATATCAGAACTTACACTTGCAGAAACATCCCTATTAGTAGGTATGTATCAAAACCCTGCTTGGTATAATCCGTATCGTAATCCAGAAGGATGTAAAAATCGTCAAAAAACCGTACTAAAATTAATGGTACTTCATGGTTATATAACTGAAGATGAAAAAGAAGAAATTTTAGCCATCCCTATCGAAAGTCTATTGATAGAAAAAACGATGGGAGCTAAGAATGAAAATCAAGCTATCATTGACTATGTCATTGATGAAGTCGAAGAAATAACTGGTAACGATCCTAAAAATGTTCCAATGAAAATTTATACAACGATTGACCCTGATGTTCAAGAAGTTGTTAATAATGCAGCTGCTGGTAAATATTTCACTTTCTATACCGATTTGGATGAAGTTGGTATTGCTGTTACTGATGTTGAAACAGGTGGTATTGCAGCCATGTCTGGTGGTAGAAATTATGTAGCTTTAGGTCTCAACCGAGCTAATAACCGTCGTCAACCAGGATCAACTGCTAAACCATTCTTCGATTACGGACCTTATATTGAATACTTTAATGGTTCTTCTGGTGATTATTTCTTCGATGATGTGTACACATATTCTGATGGAACTCCTATTGCCGATGCCGATCACAAATATCAAGGAATGATTACCATTCGTGAAGCCTTAGTAGGTTCGAGAAATATTACCGCATTACAAGCCTTCCAAAAAGTAATGGCTGCTGATAGTACTTATATATCTGATTATGTTCATTCATTCGGATTAGATTATGGTGAAAACCTATATGAATCTGCTTCAATCGGTGGATTTGACGGTGTATCACCTATTGAAATGAGTGCTGCATATGGTGCATATGCTCGTGGTGGTTACTATATTAAACCTTATATCTTTACTAAAATAGTATACGATGATGACACAGTATTTGAATATAAACCATCCAAAGATAAAGTTGTTAGTGAAGAAACAGCTTACATGATTACAAGTTGCTTAATATCCGCTGTTAATAATGGTTGGAGTGGTACAATTAATGTTACTGGTACAGAAGTAGCAGGAAAAACAGGAACTACAAACCTTGATAATGACACCATTGCACAACTTGGTCTACCTGCTGGAACAATTCCAGACTCTTGGTCTGCATCTTACACCTCTGAATATAGTATTGCCCTATGGTATGGTTATGATAAACTACACCCAGAGGATCCAAAATTAAATATGGATACCAATACTGGATGGTACGCACGTTCAAGATTGATGGCTGCTCTTGCTAATAATATTTATAGTACAAATCGCACATTTAAAGTTCCAAGTGGTATCGTTAGAGTTGAGGTTGAAAAATATACTATTCCTCTTCAATTACCTTCTGAAAATACACCAGCTAATATGAGAATGGTTGAATTATTTAAGGAAGGTACTGAGCCAACTGAAGTATCACCAAGATATGCTACATTAGCTACTCCCACCGACGGTAAATCAAAATTAACTAATGACAATGTTAGTTTATCATGGACTTCTATCAAAGAACCAAGCGCCACAAATACAGAGTTTTTAACAGATTATTTTAATGAAAACTATGGGGTGTTTGCCTCCAAATACTACGAAAGTAGAATAAAAGAAAATGAAGAAACTTTTGGACAACTTGGATATAACATTTATAAAAAAGAAAAAGATGGTAATTTAACTAGTTTGGGATGGACATCAAATTCCCAGTTTACGCAGACTGTAGAGCCACATACTAACTATACATTTGTAGTTAAAGCCGCCTATGAAAAGTTTAAAAGTAATGAATCTGACAGTCTAGAAATCAAAGTCAAAACAACTGATATAATTGTTAATCCAGATCCTCAGCCAGATGAAGATGATGATAATAACAATAATAAACCACATAAACCACATGATACTGGTTTAAATTAAAAAAAACACATCATTATGATGTGTTTTTTATATTTAATTACTTACCTCTTATTTGTTCATTATAATTAGTAAATGTAAAATTTATTGGTTGCTTATTTCGAACATCAATGATGGTATAAGAATTATTATCAACCCAACTATTAACATTTTCTATGTAATTATAATCGCCAACAATATCACCATTAATGCCTTTACGATAATTAATCCAACCAATATCAGCAGAATTATTTAAAACATCTTCTGGTCTAACTCCGTGATCATAAGCATACCTACTAATAATGGTTTTTAATGCATAAGGACCCATATTATACGCTTGAAGAGCTACTGGTAAATTATAATTACTTTCTATTAAATTATATTGTAAAATGGCACAACCAATCCGAATATTACCATCTACACTGACTAATTTATCATCTGTAATAGCTAATTCTCTTGGCTCATAATTACCCGTTGCTTCATTTAATTCATAAACTGTAAGGGTACTATTAATTAAAACATTATACTGAATTTGCATTAGGCCAATGGCTCCGCCTGGATCAACTGTTGTAGCATGAACGCCTCTTTCTTGTGTTGCAATTCCTAACACTAAATTAGGATCAAGACCATATAGATGCGCATAGTATTCGATTAAACCATAATAATTATTCTTACAATAGACTGCTTTATCAGTATCAGAATAGTCCGGAAATTCTAAATAAACGGTTGTTCCACTATCTTGAGCATAATTATTAGTATTATCATAACTTGGTTCAACATAACTAGTTGGTTCAGCAACAACTTCATTATAACCGTTAAGGTTTTCACTACTAACTTCTTTATTAACAGAAACTTGTTCAGTAGTTTTCTGTAATGTTGGTGCGCTATAATCCACATAAGAAATAACAGGTTCAGTTGTCTCTTGTTGTTCAGTCTCAAACCAATCATTTTCTTCAGTTATAGGAGCAGTTTCTAATGGAGTTTCTAAAACAGGATTTTCTGCCACGGTTTCTAATGTTGTTTCAACTGTATCTGATGTATCCAGTATTTCTCCTATTTCATTCATCATTGTTGTTAATCGTTGCGTTAATTGCTCTGTTTCTGGTGCCGATTGAACAACATTATTTTCAGGAATATATGGCCTTTCCACAGGCAAAAAATCATCCACCATATTGCTTGTATCAACTGTATCATCCATAATGCTCTCATATTCATCTACAACAGCATAGTTTGATGCTTGAGGCAACGTTACATCACTAGCTTCGACAGTATTAGGCAATTCATTGTTCTTCATTGAGAAAAAAGACAATACTATGCCCGCCATTAAAACTAATGCACTAACTTTTTTTATTGTTTTAACCTTTTTTCCTGATGTACGTACTATTTCACTCTTTTCTCTTTTAGCAGCTAAATCCAAATAACCATTTCTTTCGCATAACTGAGCAATAATACTTGGCATTGTCTTTAATTCTGGTAATTCCAATATTTTTTCAAAATTTAAAAACACTAAAGAAGAACCATCTGTTAAACTTTGTAATATTAATACCTTTCTTTCCTTATCAAATTTTACAATACTTTGATTAAGATTAAAAACGCTATTAATACCATTCATTACTTGATTATCTACCGATAATACCTGTTTCTCATTATTCGGTAAATCTCTATATAAAACAGTATGACCATCACGATTAGCAACAATAAATCTACTCATTAAAAACACCATCCTCATTTAAAATGGTATTCAAAAAGTTATTAACGTATTGCCATTCATTATCATCATCAATATCATACAATTTCATTTCACCGTTTTCTTCGCTGCACTTAGATACTAAAATATTTGAATCATTTTCTTTAGAATAAGCTATATAATTATTTTGATTGTTACTCCATTTAGCAATTACAGTATATTCCATATCTTGATTGCCATCATTTAGATATATTTTTTGTTTCATTGTACTCTCCCTATTGTAATAATACCATTTTTTAGTAAAAAAAAACAAGTATTCTACTTATGAGAATACTCATTACATTTTATTAAACACTTATCACACAATGGTTTTTTGGCAGTACAAATATATCTTCCAAATAAAACTAATTGATGATGTAATTTGTTGTAATCTTGTTTAGAAAAGAATTTTTCTAATTTATGTTCAATTGTTAATACATCATCATTTTTATCTGCAATACCTAATCGCTTAGTTACTCTTGTTACATGAGTATCAACCGCAAATGTTGGTTCATCGAATAATTCTGATAAAACAACATTACATGTCTTATGTCCTACACCGGGCAAACTTTCTAGATAATGTCGATTATTAGGAACAATACCATTATAATCTTTGGTTAAATGCCGAGCTATTTCTTTAGTATAAAACGCTTTTTTTGATGAGGTACCTAACGAATGCAATAGTTTTTCTAATTTTTTTAAATCAGCGTTAGCTAGTTGCTCAAGAGAAAATTTATCAAACAATACTTTGGTTACTTCATTAACTCTTTTATCCGTACACTGAGCTGATAGCATAACGGCAATTAATAATTCATAGTCTTTAGTATAATGTAATTCACATTTAGGATTAGGAATCATTAAATCTAGTTTTGAACATATTTCACTACTCTTCATCTAGCCAATTATACTCCAAAACATTTGCTTCATATAATTTATCATCATTCGAAGAACTATCTTTTTTCTTAAGATTGTTCATCACATCTTGCATATTTTTAAAGCCCTTCTTTTGCCATTCATATAAAATACGTTCAATATACCTAAGGGTCATAACACCGTTGTATTTTGCTTCTTCAAGGGCACCTAAGACCATCTCTTCACTAAATTCATGTTCAATCCAAGCATTAATTAACTCATAATCCATTCCTGATAAACTATGTCCATATATTTCTTGAAATTTTGTAAAGAAGTCTTGTTTTTTACTTTCCTTTACATTATTTTTAGATATATTATTAATATCATCATAAAGGCTTTCCATAGATACTTTATCAATTAACTGACCTGTTTCATTCTTCGCAGAATTTAAGTTAATTAACTTCTTATCGAGCAAGGATCCAAAAGCACTTAACACATCTTTTTCACTTAAAAACAAAGCTTTTGATACTTTTTTGACGTCAAAAATCATTTCTTCTTCGTTGTCGAAATACATTAAAACAAGGAACTCATTCAAAGATATGTTGTGTTTTAATGACTCTTTTAAAAATAAAGACTCTATTATGTATTTTTTATTTCCCTTGCTCATCCTTCCACTTCCTTATAATGTATTTTTTAATATCGTTCTTTTTATTTTTTAGTTGTCCAGTTAAAATTTGCTTCTTTAAATCATTCATTATTATGGAAACTTGTTTACTTGGTTCAATATTTAATAGTTTTAATATTTCTTCACCATTAATATCAATACCCTTCATACTCTTGATAGGCATATGATCAAACATTTTTGTAATCTTTTGTCTAGGTATCCCAATAATTTGTCCAACAACTAAAGATAAATACAAACCATTATTAAACAAGTCAAATTCATTAATAGTACCCTTGTTTAATGTAGTTTTAATTCTACTGATGTTTTCTTTTTCTGTCTTCGTAAAAATAATTTTATTACATTCAATTTGTGCCCACATACCAATTAAATCATCAGTATATGTTATTTTACCATACTTTAAACCTATATGTTCAGCAATCTTTGTCTTATCTAGTAATTCTAGACCATATTCATAATTTTGACTACTCAAAATCTTCGATAACTCTTCTTTGATTCTTTCCCCACTTAAAGTATTGACTAAGTGGGCATTATTCATGATTGATTCATAAGTAATATCCTCAATAGCAAAATCTAAAATAGTCGCAAAACGAATCGCTCTTAGCATTCTTAAAGGATCTTGGACAAATTTAGTATCAGCATCGCCTATAATCTTGACTATCTTTTTATCTAAATCCCCTAAACCACCAAGTAAATCGATGATGTTATCATTTTTATCCATACATAAAGCATTAATAGTGAAATCTCGACGCTCAATATCCTCGAATAAACTGTTAATATATTCAACTTCGACAGGTTTACGATGATCGTATTTTTTTTCTTTACGATAAGTAGTTATATCAATATTATATTTTTTTATTTTAATATTAAAACCACCATATCCATTACCCATTTGTGATACATTAAAAATATCTTTTAAGTTAACAGGTAAGGCATTCGTACATATATCAACATCATAGGTATTTCTTTTTAATAATCGATCACGAACAAAACCGCCTACGACGTAAGCTTCATATCCTTCACTTTCAATTTTTTTCAATATATTTTTAATCAATTTATCCATAAATATCCATTATTATTTTAACATACTTGTACCCATAAAAAAATCCCTAAAAAGGGACTAAATACTCTTTGGTGCCCCCATCCGGACTTGAACCGGAACTCTATTACTAGAAATAGATTTTGAGTCTATCGCGTCTACCAATTCCGCCATGGAGGCCCAACAAGTAAATTATAACATATATTTTTATTAAATGTAAAACTATTCAGTGTATTTACTCTTATAAAGTTCTATTTCGCCATCACCAGAAGCGTTCTTCTCAATTTTGATATCTGGCAGATCCGCAAGTGAAGATAAGCCAAAATAATCTAAAAACTCTGGTGTGGTTTTATAAAGATTAGGCTTTCCTGGAAGATTACTTTTGCCACAGACTTTAATAAGATCCTTAGCCAAAAGTTTTTTTATTAAAAAGACAGATGATATTCCTCGCATTTCATCTATTTGAACTCTAGTAATTGGTTGATTATACGCAATGACAGCAAGCGTTTCTAAAGCTGCTTGACTAAGAGTTTGTGAGGCACTACTCGAAGATACTAACTTACGATAATAATCAATATGTTCCTTTTTTGTAGTTAGTTTAAATGAATCAGCTAAAAAGCTTATTCTAAGTCCTCGATTTTCATTTTCGTATTCTTTTTGTAAATCTTTTAATAATCTACGAGCCTCTTCTTCTTTGACTTGTAATACATCTATTATTTGGTCAATAGTTAAGCCATCATCGCCTACTACAAATAAAAGTCCTTCTAAAATAGCTAACTTATTCATCTCTTACCTCAACGAATATTTTACTAAAATTTTTATCTTGTGACAAGAAAACTTCATTGTTCTTACTCATTTCCAGTAAAGACAATAGTGTTATAACTAATTCTTCTTTACTGTATTCATTAAAAAGTTCAGTAAATTCAACTTTTCTTTCCCTATGAAGAATATCCTTAATAAAGGCCGTTTTTTCCTTAATACTCATTTCTTTCTTGGCAATTTTCGTATTAATAGGCTTCCGATAATCAATTCTTGATTGAACCTCTAAAAAAGCCTCTATTAAAGACTTTATATCTACTCCTTGAAGATTTGTTTTTTCATCACCTGCATATTCTTTAATATTTTCAGGTGTTTTTGTAAAATAGTCTAATCTTTTAGTCTCAAGATCACGTAGTTCTCCACTGATTCCTTGATACTTTTCAAATTCAATTAGTCGCTCACGCAAATCATCTTCCGAATTAATTTCATAATTACTATCATCTTCTTCATCATCAAAACCAAGCAATAACTTGCTTTTTAAATGAATCAATTCAGAAGCCATAATCAAATATTCACTAATTAAATCAAGATTATCCTTGCTCGTAGAATTAATAAATTCTATATATTCATCAATAATAACTTTTAAGTCTATGTCATAAATATCCACTTCATGCTTTTTCACCATATGTAAAAGCAAATCAAGCGGGCCGGAGAAATCGTTAATATTAAAATTCATTATATTATCCTATTTACAATCAAATTCCCAAGAATCAACTTTAAAATTAATGATACGTGGCTCAGTATCTTTCGCAAAATATAAGCGATAATCTGGTCTAATGGTAGAATCATTATAATTAATAATCATTTTATAATACAAAATCTTATCTTCAACATTAAATGAAGAAGTAATTCCTACATTAGAACGATATTTAACATATAAACTATTATAGTCAGTATACTTGGTATCATAATCCTTATCATCTTTAGTTATCTCATCAACATGGTCAATTTTTATTAATTTTTCATTAAAGAAAGTATATAAAACTTTTTCATTACCTCTAGTACACATAAGTTTAGAAATATTGTCATCATCATACTCTAATAATACATAAGCATAATTTTCCTCTAAAATTTCTTTAACTTCATAATATTCAACTGGACTATTAACATGAAAGGTAAACTTTTTAGATTGGTTTCCATTTAGAACACCCAAAATAGCAAATCTTTTTACTAATGATTCTGAACTATCATATACCTCAAAATAAACATTCGTTCCCTCTAGGTTTACACTTGTTGCAAGTTTATTTGTAACATCAAAAGTTAATTCACCTTGTGAGTATTTAGCGCCACTAAATGTTAAGTTATTTACATCTACACTTTTATTATCTTTAAAATAATACTTATTTTCTACCTCTACAACATTATTCTCAACATTACCAACTGTATTGTTATTAGGAGTTGTATTATTAGAAACAGTATTATTACTTACTGTTGGAGCGCTTCCACTAAGAAGACTTTCAAAATAGCCTTTAATGTGTTGTTGATAAAAAATAGTTAAGTCTGGTAAAAACCAAATTACAGCACCAAAAAAAGTAAAACAAAGAATAATTTTAATAAAACCAAACTTGTTCTCTTTTATTTTACCTACTGAATATGATTGTAACGGAGAAGTATCTTTACTATTTTTTTTCTTCTTTAACATATTATCACCTATTTTATATATTTATTATACTATAACAACCTTTTTAAAACAATAAAACTATTGCTATTTAAATAATATTTTGCTATAATCTAACTTGTATTGGCGATGTAGCTCAGCTGGCTAGAGCATCCGGTTCATACCCGGCAGGTCGTGTGTTCGAATCACACCGTCGCTACCATTGATTATAACTAGGCTAGCCTAGTTTTTTTATTGTTTTAATTTATATCATCAACATTAACGTTTTCCACCCTCAACATATCAGCAAAAACAACTTTAAAACGTTCTTTTTCTTTATTCAAAGCATCTTCATAAATGTTTCTAGCATTACATATTGCTTTATAAAAATGCTTAATTGTTACTACATTAGTATTATCATACAAAGCATATGTAAAGGCATTAGATACAATAGTTAAACAAATATCCGGATAACGACTAGCAACCTCATATACTCTTTTATATTCATCAGTCATTTCCACGATAAAAGCCATTATTTTTTGAATAATAAAAGGTTGATATCCAATACGTATGCCAAGTTGCTTTTCAATCTTAGGGTATGTTCCCATTAAAATCTTAACGCATGTTTCAGCATCGACTTCTGATACATCAATTTTTTGAAATCTTCTTAAAAAAGCTCGGTCTCTTAAAATATAAGTTTCATATTCTTCAGTTGTCGTGGCACCAATCATCTTAATTGTTCCTCTATCAAGCCCTGCCTTTAACATATTAGCAAAGTCTAGACCACCCTCTTTATTGACTAATAAATGGGTTTCATCAATAAAAACAATTGTTTTTTCTTTCGTAGCTAATTCTTTTACTAATAAATCAATTCTATTTTCTGTTTGACCAGCACTTTGTGTAGAACCAATCAAACTAGTAATATTAATCCTAATAATCGACCATCCTTTAAGAGCATCAGGTACCATATTATTTTTTATACGATAAGAAAGACCTTCCACGATGGATGTTTTACCTATACCTGGTTTACCTACTAAAAGGGCACTCTTTTCAGGTGTTAAAAGTGTTAATATGCATTGTTTAATTTCATTATCACGAGCAATCGCCGGATCAGTAATATATTCCTTCTCCGTTAAGTTTTCGCCATATCTTTCTAACATACTTATTTGCTCATTCATACTATCACCTACTATTGATTATATCAAAAAAAAAGATTAATTAAAATAAAAAAACCCTTACGGGTTATTTTTAAATGGCGCCCGATGTAGGACTCGAACCTACGACCTAACGGTTAACAGCCGTGCGCTCTACCGACTGAGCTAATCGGGCACAATTACTCAATACATTTTTTATTATATTAAAATAATTGGCTGATGTCAATTAGAAACTATCTTTTTCTCAAGCAAAAAAAAGACCAACTATGAAAAAGTCAGTCTGTTTTTATAATAATTATGCTTTTCTAACGTAATAATGGTCTAAATGTCTTCTGCTGCAATAATTATCCAACCATTCAGCACATCTTGCATGATTATTCAAACATTGAATCTCTTCTTGACTTAAGTATGATTTACTGAATACGCATTTTAAAGCATGAGCTATTGAATTACGTCTTCTAGTATATGAAATGAAACTTCTTAAGTCACTACCACAATAGAAAGTTTCACTATCAAATATCATTTTGCTAAGTAAACGTTTGTTATGAACGTGAGCTGGAATGTTTGATAGGAAACGACCAGCATTTTTAATTCTTGATGAATCATATTCTTCTAGCGGTAATACACCGTATTGATCAGAAAATCTATGAGCCATTTCATTTAAGTATTCTTCATCACTTTCATAAATACCAGTAGCGTTTAAATTATTAGGTGTTCTAGTTGTATCATTTTGATTATCTAAAAAATCAAAAATAGTTAATACTTTATCATCAGGTTCTTCTTTTTCAGTATTACTTGGTAGACTTGAAAAATATGCTTCTAAACTATCATGATTTTCAGCATTTGGTTCAGTTCCACGAGGTGCTAAAGAAAATCCTTCTGGTAATATTAATCTGTCATCATGACCTTCTTGAAATACATCAGTATTTTCTGGTATTACAGCCGTATCAGTTAGATTAATAGTATCAACTACTGGTTTATGCTCAACAACTTTTTTTCTAGAAGTACGTTTCTTTGATGGATTGAAATAATAATTGTTGAATCTTTGTTCATTCTTAAGCATCTTATTTATAGAAGCTTTATCCTGAACATCCCCACCAGAAATACAACTGTTAATATGAGAGATTTTTTCTTCTCTTTTTAAAACTCTAATAACTTTTGCAATATCTTTTCTTAAGTATGAAGACTTTTCTTGATATCTATCAATTTCTTCTTGACTTAGATTACGACTAATCATTTCTTTTTTTATTTTATTAATGTAATAATTAATGCGGTTTCTAATCTTTAAGACATCTTCAACAGTATTAGCGTTAAGAATTTGTTCAACTAATTGTTCAATCAAACCTTTAGCTTTAACAACAGCTTTATATTGTTTTACTTGCGCTTCATCAGTTGATAGCGCTAACATGATAGTATCAATTTCACCAAGAAGATTATCCTTGTTTTCAACAATACTATCTTTGACCATTGTTAATAAACGTTTATGATCACTTTCAATTTTTGCAATTCTATCAGAATTACTAGGTCTTTTACTCATTTTCCATTTCCCCCTTTAACTCGTCTAAACTATCATTTAACCCTTCTAGAGAATTCAATAGTTCAAACAACGATTCATTATTTAATGATTGTAAGTCTAATTCTTCCATAGTATCCCCTTTCACAGCAGTGTATTCTATCATAATTATAGCCAAAAATCAACAAAAAACGACAAAAAAGGCTCCCCCTATCCCTTCACGTGCTTAATTTGATTTTCTTATATTTTTGAAGCAATAGGGGGAGTCCATAGATATTTAGACTTTTGATTTAAGAAGTAAAAGTTATATAAGTACCTTGCATACCATCGTACTTAGCCATTGTACTATTATTCAAGAAATGAATGACACTACCAAGTCCAATGGATGTAAGTGTATAATTTTGTGATTCACTCAAAGTAGTTGTTGAAACTGCATGTTGATAACTTGCGAATATTGTTGCTGGGAAATCTTCAGCATGTACACTTGCATCAATCTCCAATTCTAAGAATGTTAAATCTGGATCATTTAATAAATTCATAGAAATACCAAAGCCATTGGATTGATTACTAATGTTTGTACCATTAAAACTGTAACTAACATAATTATAATTACCATTATTAATCGTATAAATTTGTTTTCCTTCTTGAGTACCATTAATTACATACATATTAACAAACCGCGCGGCAATGACATCAAACGATCTTGTCGCAGGCATAATTTTCCAATGACCAATAAAAGTCATATATACAGTGTTATTGCCAACTGGTGCATATCCTAAAAATATCCACTTATAAGCAGTTTCAATATATGTAGCTTGGGGTAAAATACTGTTAGGATTAGTTCCCGCCATCATGTATTCAAGTTCACTTATTTCTGTCGAAGTTGTTTCGCCTGTTAAATGATTATAATCAGTTTTAATATACTTTTTATCATAATGCACATTATCAAAATCAATACCCATAGACATTTTTTCTTCAAATTCATCTCTGGTCATTGTATCAATATACGCTTCGCTAAAAAGTTTTCTTAAATTGTTATATTCTTCAACAGTCATCTCAACACCATTCGAATTAGTAATAATATCGTTATTTCCTAAAGCATAAATATTACTTGGCATAATTATTAATACATACAGTGTTAAACACATCAATACTTTTTTTATCACAATATCCTCCTTTCACAACCAATATAGTTATTTGAAATGAGAAATGCAATATTCTTCTTAGAGAGTACTACTCTCCCTTTAAGAGAGTTACGTATTCGTCCATGATATTTAGGACTCTTTGATGACTAGCACATAGTCCAACTTGACACTCAAGATTTTCATTATCATAATAATAAGTATATTTTCAATTAAAACATTACTACCCTTATTAATATAAATATTTACGTTTAACTGATTAAAATTCACATAATACATATAAATCTCCGATGTTTCAGTTGATGTATAACTATAAACGATCCGACCTTTTTCACGGTAATACGTAATTACAATTTCACTGCTCTTATCATTAATTATCTTAGTCCAAGTATCATCTTCCTGTTTTACAAAACCGTTCCTTTTTAATCTATCTAATAACCCATAATCCTTATCACTATAAGAGTACTTTATTCTGTTACTTGGTATTTTAACCGCATAAATGTTATCTTTTAATTCTAAATTAATACTATATGTATTACTCTCTCCATCTAATGAAGTAACATCAATAACCAATTTAAGTCCCTTTTTATTAATATCATCTACATTCAGATAATCAACTATAAATGAATCAAAACTATTGATATGATATAAAACTTTATTTTCACTATATAAATTAATAGAAACAATATCGTTAATACTTTCTTCATAATCAATGATATCTATGCTATCTATAATCAAATAATTATGTTTATAAGATTCGACGAGTACACCTTGAACAAAGACTTGTTTCTCAGCAGAATCATCTTGTATTATTTGGTAGATTTTAGGTTTACCTACATGACTTAGAAAATATATGGATAAAATAATCAATAAAGGGATCAACACTAAAATAACTATTAAAGAACTAATAGTAAAAATATGTAAAAATTTATAATGTCTTCTTGTTTTAATGTCTAAACAACCATTTTGTAATTCTTCTAAAGTAATGTCTAATGCATTACAAAGAGGCATTTGATAAATAACATCTGGGAAACTACCACCGCATTCCCATTTAGAAATAGTTTTAAATGATGCTCCTACTAAAGATGCTAATTGCTCTTGGGTAAGACCTTTTTTATTTCTTTGTTCATATAAAAAATTACCTATTTTTACTAAATCTATATTCATTACTAATACATTTTAGCATAGGTAATTATTGAAAATTTAATTATTAACTATTTGTAAACTATTTTAAAAACTGATTGAAGATTGGCATATTAGGCTTTGATTCAAACACTAGTTTTTCTTTACTAACAGGATGCATAAACTGAATTTTATAAGCATACAAAGCAATATGACTTTTAAATTTACTACCATACTCTTCATCACCATATAATGGATACCCCCGTGATGAAAATTGTAATCTAATTTGATGATATCTGCCTGTTAAAAGATGAATATCCAATAGAGATAAATTGTTTTTTTCTTGAAGCACCTTATATTCCAATTTAGATATTTTACCATTGGAAGTATTTAAAAAAACTTTCTTATTATCAATTTTTTCTATCGTATCCGTTAAGATTCCTTCTTTTTGAGGCATGATTCCTTCGATAATGGCATAATAATTTTTTTGAAAAATACCATTCCTAATTTGCTCACTTACTCTAGAAGCCGCTTTGGAAGTTTTGGCAAAGACCATTATACCCGAAACATCCTTATCTAAACGATGTAATAATCCTAAATATACATTACCAGGTTTATGATATTTTTGTTTTAAATAATTCTTAATAATTGTTAACATATCCTCACAATCAGTTCTATCAGCTTGGGATAATACTCCTGATGGTTTAATAACAACTATTAAATGATTATCTTCATATAAAATATTAAGTTTATTCACTTGTAATCCATCCTGTCACACCACATGGTAAAGACAATTTACTATTTGATATAGGAATAGCTAATTCATCTAATTGAATCTTCTTATCAACAAAATGGGTTCTTAATAAATTATCCAAAGTCAATAAAGATAAATTTGTTGAATATGTGTTAATACAGAAAAATAAAAAGTTATCATTAAGTATTTGCTTACATAAATAAAGAAGATTATTTAAATCTTTTTCGATAGTCCATACTTCTTTGTTAGCGCCACGGCCATAACTAGGAGGGTCCATTATAATGGCATCATACTTATTTCCTCTTCGAATTTCTCTTTCTACGAATTTAACAACATCATCCACTAAAAAACGAATTGGCCGATCTTGCAATCCTGAAGAAATAACATTTTCTTTTGCCCAATCGTTCATTCCTTTTGAAGCATCAACATGAACTACACTGGCACCCGCAGACAAGCATGCCACACTTGCACCCCCTGTATAAGCAAATAGGTTAAGCACTTTTATTTCTCTATTAGATTTTTTAATAGCCTCAATCATTCGATCCCAATTAACTGCTTGTTCAGGAAAAAGACCCGTATGTTTGAAACCCATTTGTTTAATATTAAATACTAAGTCTTTATATTTTACTGTCCATCTTTCAGGAACTTTATTAACATTTTCCCAATATCCGCCTCCTGTATTAGATCGATAATATACAGCATCGGCTTCCTTTTTATCTATTTTTGTTTCATGCCATATGACAACTGGATCGGGTCTTAAAAGTTTAATCTTTCCCCATCTTTCTAGTTTTTGTCCATCACTAGCCTTCAACAGTTCATAATCATTTCCAAAATTACTAATTAACATTATGACCACCACTTAAATTATAAAATAATAGTTACTAAAAGGCAAAATAAATTGACTTATCAACAATTATTACACTATAATTAAATTATGCGGGTATCGTATAGCGATTATTATATGAGCTTCCCAAGCTTGAGATGAGGGTTTGACTCCCTTTACCCGCTCCAAAGTAATGCTTATAAAAAAAATCAATTTAAAAAGCTGATTTTTTTTGTGCTTTTTTAATGCACATGCTCTCACTAATAGCAATGATAAAGAAAAATATATCGACAATCATTCAAAAATTGTAATAATAATTCCTAATGTTGGAACAAATTGTTCTTCTTACTCTTTTTATCTAACAAATAAATAATAATGCTAGTAATTAAAGCAATACCTAAAAATACACAATAAACTATAAAAGCAACTAAACTAAAAATAAATTCACCCATGTAAGATAGTCCAGGCAATGAATTAAAAAAATGCAATAAGAAACCTGTTATTAAGATTAACAATGCCTCAATAAACAACAGAATTACCCATTTAAATTTTCGCTTTATACATTTAACATAGCCAGCAATTAAGAAAATAGCAATTATTACATATATAACTGACAAAACTATCGAAACTATACTCATTACTACCACCTCTACTATTTAAAATTATAACATAACTATTAAACAACTTGCACTAAATTATATCCATAATATGTAAGAGTTCTAATTACTTTTTTACTTAATACTCCTTTTTCACACATAATATAATAAGTATCATGTTTATTTAAATATTTAGATGGATTCATTATTAACTTATCTGCATAAATATTAATACTTCTCTTATCATGATGTTTAGCATATTCCAAAGGATGACGAACATCAATTAATTTTCCCATTTTAGCATCATAATTACTTAACTTAATTACACTCATAAAAAAACCTCATAATAATATATGAGGTTTTTAACATTTTAAATAATGAATATATCACTATTCAAAGAAATCATCATAATATTCATCATCGGTAACAACATTTTCGTTTACGACAACACTATCTTTATCGACATTAATAACTGGTTTTTCTAAATCATCTAGTTTAATCTCTTGTGTCAAAGACAAATCATCTTCCTTTTGAGTATCTTCTTGAACCTCTTCTTGTTTCTTTTCTTCTTTCTCTTTTTCCTCGATTTGCTTAATAGCATCTTCAATCGTAAACATCTCATCTTGTGGTTTTGACTGTTTAATCGGTTTTATCAATGGTTCCTTAGTTTCATCAACAAAATCTTCATCGAGTTCTTCAGGGCTTAATAAAGGTTCTCCCTTTATTTCCTTTTCAACTTTTTCTTTTTCAGCAGCTTGTTGTTTCTTCTCTTCTTCATCCAAAGCAGCTAATTTCTTTTCGATATCTTTTACCATATCATCAATGTCTTTGTCACTAATAGAAGGACCAGAACCTTGATGAAAATTATTATAAGTCGTATTACGGTTATCGATAAATGTATCATTACTTTGTAAGAAAGGGTTGAAATCGCCCGATAAGAATGGATTTGGGCGATTCATAGAACCAGGATTACCCAATTGTTCATCTTTCTTTTTCTCAGAAACAAATTTCTTAATATCAAATAGTTCTATAGAATGAGTTTCCCGTACTGGCAATTTAGCTTTATCACATTTAATACCCCAGTCAATTTTAAAATCTGGCGTTAATTTGGTTTTAAATGGATTCTTACGCCACCTGATAATAATTGATTCAAATAATTTTAATTTTTGTAAATCAGATACGGTAACAAGTGGTGTCGATGCAGTTTTATCTTTCTCTTTGGATTTTACTTCACCACACATTTTACTAATTTCTTCCAAAGCCTTCAATTCCGTAGATATTAAGTAAACTAAGTTACCACAGTTACCTTTAATAACTTGTGCAACTTCTTCGCCATATACTTCGTTTAATTGAGCAAAGTTTTGAATAATAAATGTAAATCGAATATCTCTACTTCTGGCGGCCGTAACCATGGAATCAACATCTTTAAGTGGAGGCATGTTAGCAAACTCATCCAAAATAAAGTTTGTTCTATAAGCAAGCTTTCCACCGTTTTCTTGAGCACAATCAATTAATGTTTCATAGCATTGCTTAATAAAAATAGTCATTAATCCATGATAGGTTTTCTTTTCATCGTGGATAATCATGAAAACAGCTGTTTTTTGTTTACCAATATCTCGCATGTCGAAATCACTATAAGCAAGCATTTCAGATAAAGATTCTCTTGTAGAGAATAATCTAATCTTTTGTCTGAAAGTTGATAAAATACCACCTTTAGTTTCATTTGGCGCATTAATCGTATTTGAAGCAAAAATATATGCTGGAGAATCCTCACCTTTTAAAGAGAAATACTCTTTAATATAAGGAGTTGCCCCCCTTCTTTCTTCACCAACTGTTGACATGTAGTTGATACTATTTAAATTAACCTCTTTTTCCTTGGCATCCATGAATAAGCCAAGAGCAAGACCTGAGAAATAGTCGGCAGCACTTTTTTCCCAAAATTCTGAGTCACTCTTACCACCACTGCTTTTTTCATAAAGGATATTTAATGCAACGTCATCTAGTAATTCAATACCTTTATCATTATTACCAGCCTTGAAATATTGATAAGGTAAACTTAGTGGATTCCATGCATTTCCTTTTTCAGGATCACGAAAGTTTAAAATAACAATTTTATAACCTTGACTTCTTAAATATTCTCCACAGTATTCATATATTTCACCTTTAGGGTCGGTGATAACCATACTTTCACCTTTTTTAGATAATAAGTTAACCAACGGTTTAACAACACATTCTGTTTTACCTGAACCAGTAGCTCCGATAATTAGATTATGATATTCGCCATTATCAACCCACATTTCATCGCCCTTATTAATAAGAGGAATTCCTGCAGCTTTAATATCTTTATCTAACGGTGATACTTTAACAATACCTTTATCATTTTTTATATCTTTTTCAGAAGCCCATTTAGAATAACCATCACTACTTTTTTCTGAAAAATGAAGACCAATACCAAAACCTTTTTCTTTATCAAAAATATATGATGATACACTCGTAAAAACCACTACTAAAACAGCAATAAATAAACCAAGTGTATATCCCAAATACTTAAAAGTAAAGGCTTCAAAAGGAAGTAAGCCATAAAAAGTTCCATCGTTTGCAAAAGACATAAAGTTTAAAACAGCAATGGCACAAAAATAAAGCAAAACAAGACAATAAATAATAAAAAGCGTAAAAGCTTTTGGTTCAACTTTAAAGCGCATAACTCCCTCCTTTATCTAAAAAATATTATACTACAAATCTCCACGTACTCCAACATCTTTTATTTGTATTATACTAAAAAAGATGTTTTAAATAAAACATCTTTCTACTATTTAATTGTTATTTTAAAATTCATAATCGAAGTTTCGGTCATATCATAACGAGATTGATTCTCACCAACCGCCGAATATACACGTTTTCCATCTTCACCCTTAACAGCAAAACGCATTAACTTAGAATTCAATTTATCATAAATTTCTGTCAAGTGCTTATTAAAGTCTTCATAATCTTCGAAAGTTGCTTTATAATCACTTTCTAGCATATTATACGCTTTTTCACTATTCAAAAATAAAATGGTCTTAAAATAATTTAAATAATAATTAGTAATTCTTTCATCATTATAATTATCACTAAAATAAGTATTATAAGCATTACTTGTTACTTTTTTCTTACCAGATGGTTCATAATTCTTAGCATAATCGAAGAAAGAAGTCGTTTTAATCGGCATAATACTGTATGCATCATTTACCTTATCAATAGTAACAAGATAAAATACATTCTCTACCTCATATAAACGTTCATCAACCATATCATATAATTGCTCTTCACCACTGACAAAATAATAGGCAATTTGATCATTACTTTTAACATACATCATTTTACTATAATAAGTCATACTATGATAATTAGTCTTAAAAAAACTGCTGATATTGGTACCATTAATGCCATTGTTACTAACATATTTTTCATCTAGCACACCAATTACCTCTTTAGCATTATTAATAATAAGATTATCATAAAACTTATTAATTAAGTTATTAACATTAAAATATATTTGATAATCTTTTACAGTGGAAAATGTAATTGGAGCAACTATCTCATTATTTCCAACTTGATTATTGCTAACTTGATTATTATTTACTGTATTATTTCCACCAGGTCTAATAACATTATTAACTGTATTCCAAACACTATTTAACGAAACATTATCATTCATACCGATAAAATAATAACCAGCAAGTGCAATAATGATAATCATAATTAGAATTAGCGTAAAAATAAACTTTCCATTAGATTCCATATTATCTCCTTATTTACATCCATTTTTAACATATGACAACATCGAAGCAGAATAATTACTTGCCCTTTTTGGACAATTTTCATATCTATTAGCTGGTATTTCAAAATTAATACAGTAGTATGATGCCATATCATAGGCACTATTATTACTTAATAACATTTTATAAACACCAGGATATGAACCTTGCAATTCATATATTAGAAATCTAAGTTGACAGTTAACTGTTGAATAATCACTACCACAGTATTTTTTTAAATTCGTGTATCGACCATTATGCCATTGACAAAGACCATAACTTGTTCCACTATCACCAATAGCACCTGTCCTAAAACTACTTTCAGCTTGAATATTTGTCATAATTGCGGCAACTGCATTATCAGAAAAGCCACTTTGTTTTAATGTTAAACATACACTTTGTTTATTATCAGATCCATTTTGATAATTAGCCTCAACCTTAGCAGAAGGTCTAGGATTCGCAGCCGTTATATATTGTAAAGGATCAACATCATTGCCATCAATCTCAATACCAAAATGTAGATGGCAACCTGTAGAACTACCACTTGAACCCATAATACCTATTTTTTGACCTTGAGCAACCGTTTGTCCTTCTTTGACAACAATGGAATCTTTAGTTAAATGGGCATATACTGTTACCACACCATTTCCATGGTCAATTTTAACATAATTACCATAACCATAATTACAATTACTGCCAAGATAACCCTTAGTTTCACACCCACCAGCCGCTTTAATAACGGTACCTGAGCGAGTAGCTACAATAACACTAGTACAACTACCATTAGCAATATCTATGCCTTGATGATAGTCCTCCGCTTTACCATCGCCATTTAAATCCCGCCAACCAAATTTCGAAGTAACATTAGTCGCTGTAGGTGTTCCACCATATATATTACCAGAGGTTGGTGATGAACTACCAATTGGCCACCAATAAGCAGTATTTTCTGTAAACTCATAAGACATAGCATAATCTGCTAGGCTATAAATTTTAAAATTCTTATATTCCTCTATAGAACTAATAATATTCTGATATTCAGTTTCAGAACTACTAATCATTTTATCACGAATAGTATTATTATAAGGCGGCTTAGCAAAATCATATTTCTCAATAAGTCCATTATAATCTTTTGGCACAAGTAACATTGGTTTTGTCACAGTATATGCTACATTCATAAGTGTTATTTCATGATCACTTAAAGCACTCATTGTGTTGGTTAAATCACCTTTAACGCTTTTTTTAACATTAGTACTAACATATGAATAAACACCGTTGTTATTATAAATCTTACATCCAGCATTTACATCACAATATGGCATACCATTTACTCCACTACGAATAGTAATTTCCTTAGTCGAAGCATCATAATTACCTAATGATAATAAAATGGATTTTGCCGCTACATAAAAGGCTTCATAAATAGCCATTTTTTCACTATCACTCTTACCATCTAGACTATTACCAAATTGAGCATAAGCAGCACCCTCTAAGTAATCCATTAAAGATACTGTTTCTAAAACAACTCTATCCCCACTCGAAGAATAATCATTTGTAACATTAATAACTGTTAAGGAAAAATCGTATTCAGGATCAATTAGACTAGAATAATCATCTGACTCTTCGCCCCCTAAGATAGCTAAAAGAATAACAAAAAATAACAAAAAGACTATAATCACTAAGCCTATAACCCACCAATACTTAAGCAATAATTCTTTCTTTTTCTTTTCTAGTTCTTCTTTCTTTTTCTTGGAAGACTTAGCTTTTAGTTTTTTACTATTATCGCTTTTTTTCTTTTTAGTATCCTTTTCATTCTTCGAAGATTTAGTATCCTTTTTGTCTTTACTGTCTTTTTTTTCGCCTTTGTTTTTATCACTAGAATCTTTATTATTCTCATCGTCTTTTTTCGGCAAACCATCACCAGAAGAATCTCCACTATTAGGGCCTACACCCCCGTCTTGTTGATTTGGATTACGGGTATTTGTTTGTTGATAATTATTACGAGCTGCTGCTTCCTGATTATAACGATTTTGTTGGTTTTGATAATCTCGAAAATTACTTTGATTATTGTTAACCTCTTCAGGAGTATAGTCGCCTTTTTCTTTTTCTTCTTTTGAAGACTCACTTGGATTATCACCAGCATTTTGATTATCTTGATTTACTTCATTATTGCCTGTTTCTGGCGTACTTGTACTCTTATATGCATCCGAGTCATTTTCACTAGTTTGTTGATTATCTCCCGAAGGATTCTCATTAGGAGATTGATTTTCTTCATTAGACGTTTTGTCTTCTCCAGTTTTCTCTTTTTCATCGACTTCATCATTTTGATTAGGTTCTTGATCATCTTTTTCAGATTTTTCTTCATCTTCTCCGTCAGGTTCAGAGTTTTTTTCTTCAGATTCATCTTCGCCACCAGTTTTGGCCTCGTCACTCGAAGTATTATTTTCATCGTCTGATTCTTCAATCTCTTCACCAGTAGTTTCATCCTCATTATCTAAAGTATCTATCTCATCAGATTCTTCTTCATCAATGTCATCACTAACTTCTTCAGATGAACCATCATCATTATCATCTTGTGATATATCATCTTCTAAAGAATCATCATCAATTCCTTCGTCATCAAGTACTTCGCCTTCATTATCATAAAGAGACTCCTCGTTTTCATTATCTATTGCATCAGTAGAATCTGTGTCTGAAGCAAATACCGGTCTACTACTAACATTGGCATGAATTTGCCTTGATACAGCAACGCCAATTTCATAATCAGCATTCACCTTATTTTGATTAGAATTTATAGTACTACTCGAATTACCATCAAGATTCACCTCTTGATTAACTGTATTATTAGTTTGCTTATCAATCGTTCTTGACATTTGAGTTTTTCTAACTGTACTGTTTAAAGAATTATTATTAACGGGTCTAGTATTTTGATTATTGATAACACTATTATTACCTAAAGGTGTATTTATTTGACCATTCGAAGAATTATTAGTTTTATTATCACTCATACTATCACCACACTCATCGCAATCATTATACCATATAATCAACAAAAAAAGGAATTATCATTTGATAATTCCTTTCAAACTCTTATAATCCTCCACCAGAACCAAATGAATCTAATTCCGATTGAGTAACAACAACATGCATATTCATTCGACGTGTACCACAAATGAATAAAGCATCTCCTTGATTGTAATACTTTATACCTTCCTTTTCTGTCTCATTTAAATCAACCAATTTTGCCAAATCATCAACAGCTTGCTTTCTTAAACCCATAACTAAATAATAAGAAGCATTATCGAAAATCGCTTTACCATGCATAATTAAATTTGGAGCAGCAAAGTCAGTTGGTTGTTGAGTAATAATAGTAGTACCAGTATTATACTTACGACTACGTCTTTGAATTTGCGCTAAGAATTCCGCACCTAGTTCATTATGATTTGAAAGAAGAACGTGTGCTTCATCTACCATCATCAAAGTATTAACCGTCTTATCCAAACATAGACCCCATGCGTATTTCAAAATATTAAAGAATAAAGCATTTTTAATATTCTCATCACTATTCATCAACTCTCTAATATTAAAGACAATAAAGTCACTATTAATTTGTAAAGTTGTATGACCAGTAAAGTAATATCTTAATTCCTTAACTAAAGGTCTAACTTTTAATTCAAGTCTTTCCATAACATCACGCTCACGCGTTGCATCTGTCATAGAAATCAAACGTCCTTTAATCGTTGCATAAACATCATCAAATGTTGGGTAATCAGAACTCTTTAATTCTACAAAATTGGTATTATAATCAATTTTAAATCTTTTATAAGTATCCTGTAAAACTTCGCTAAATAACGTTAAAACATCTTCTTCAATCGAAGGATTGTAATATTTCATGAAAGCTTTAACTTGTTGTAAAGTTCTTGTTAATACTGTATATCCTAAACCTTGTTCTATTTCTTCTTCATCAGTATCCACTACTATTTCAAGTGGGTTAATCATTCCAAAGGCTCCACCTTTACCTAAATCAATAAAGTCACCATGGAAGGCTTTTACCATATCCTCAAGTTCACCTTCAGGATCAATACAAACACACTTTAGTCCATTACGTAAATGTGTACGTAAAAGTAATTTAGCAGCTGTACTTTTTCCCGAACCAGATGTACCAAGAATAATCATATTAGCATTATTACGGTTATTCTCTTTTTGAACTTGATATGCAAATTGATTAAATAATACTACACCACCTGAATTATCAACACCAAGTAAGGTACCATTACCAGGATCCTTGATGCTATCAAAAACAAATGGATACATTCCTGCGATGGTTATCGAAGGAAGAGGAATACCAACACGATCCTCAATATCTTGAGCAGGGAATATTGGAATAATACTCTTTAAGGCTTTTTCTTGTTCAAACATCAAAGGTATTCCTCGAAGGCCCATAGAATCTATATAATTACGAACTTCCATCTTACGCATTTCCAATTCTTCTTTATTATCTGCGCAAATCATTAAATGCATTTGGAAATCAAATATTCTTGCTTGAGTTGAAGCAAGCATCGAAATAAATTGCTCTAATGATTCATAGTCTTGACGTATCCGTTCTTGCGTTGTTTGATCTTTTTCAGATTGATATCTTGTTTTTAAATCAGCTATTTCCTTATTAAGCATTTTCTTTAATATTTCAAAAGAAATTGGAATATGCTTGATAGCAAGTCTTACACCTTGAATATTGGAAATACCCGCTAAATATCCTGGGCTAATTACTCTAGGATATGACACAATAGTTAGGATAGTACAATATTTACCACTAAGCATAAACTCAGTTGGTTTAAAATACATTCCCTTTGGGGCTACTTCACTTTTAATTTTTGCCATCTTACATCACCGCCCTAAAGTTGGTCGTTTGACCATCATTTAAATAATTATCCAAAATCATTCTTAAATCATTATTACTAGTTTGCATGGAATGAAGACCAGCTCCGGCAAGCCCACTTATCAAATTGTGAATTCTTTTTTGAACAATCTCCATTTTCTTTTCTTTAAATAAAATATAATACTCTGTATCGACAACATTATATTGTGGACTCATAAACAAGTTAGCTTTATCAATATCTTGCATAATAAGCTTTCTAGCAGCACTATTTGTCGTTTGATTATACAGAACTTGTAATCCTGATAAATATACATCGATATCAACAGGTCTATCAGCTATTAAAAGCCAAAATTCAAAATCCAAAGTATTATAGAAATTACCCATTTGATAAAGAATATTATTTTGAGCACCTTCATCCATTATAAAGATATTCTTTGGTGTTATTTTTACACCCGTAACATAATATCCATCATCGGTTTGAATCATACCATTGGCTATAGCCTTTATAGGTAACCAATCTTCAGTATATTTTGAATCTATTGTATTATTCGTCTGTGCCATCTTTCACACACCAACCCTTCCAATAATATTTTTTTCTTCCTACAGCAAAATCAAAAATATTGATTAATAACTGCATTACATTATGATAATTAGCAACCGGGAAAACTAATAAAGCCGCCGTTGCTAACGGTAAAACCGATAGCAATAATAACCAGGTAGGAGGATCTTTTATAATAACTAGCATAATTAATGTTAAAGTGCTACCAACAGCACACACTATTAAATCTCTCGGTGTAAAAAAGCCAAATATCAATTTTGATTTTTTACTATTAGCAGGTACCAAATATTGATTCATTTTTTATTCCTCCCTTTTTATTTTTTCCCTTTATCAGGATTTTCTTTTTGTCTAATTTCATTAATTCTCTCTTGATTATGACTACGCTCAATATCAGCAGCCGGCTTGATTTTATCAAGAGCACCATCACTAGAAAATTGTAAATCACCATCAATTGTCTTGGTATCAATTGCTGCTCTACCCTTTTTAACCGCTTCAGCATTAGCAGTTTTTAAAACACTAGATCCAAGCGCAGAGCGAACAGTTTCACGAGCCTTGTCGGCCTTAGTATGAATATCAGCAATTGCAGCTTGTTCGTCCAAATCTTTTGCATCAATAATCGTTGTTTTATAATTATCATCACTCAAGAACGCAATATCCGCAACACGTTTAGAATAATCACTCAAATATTTACCATAAACACGGGATAACTCTTCAGCATTGAAATCATTAACACCACCATCTAAAATATCTAACTTAACACTCTTTCCTGTACGTTGAGACTCGGCAATAGCATCTTTAAACTTTCTAATATTAGACAAAGAAAATTGGATATTACCAGAAGTAATCTTAGAAGAAATTTTAGCATAAGCACCCTTAGTACCATCAGCACCATCTGTTATACCAAAATCATAATTTTTACCAGCGCCAGCCTTAGATTCAAGCATACTTTTTGCAGCATCAGCCACAGAAGAAACCTCATCTGCTAACTTAGAAATATCACTGTTTGCTCTTTCAAGTTCTTCAATATTATTAATACCAGCCCAACGACCAGCTGCGAATCCTGTATCTTTTATATGGCCCCAAGCCTCTGCAACATGGCCAATAACTGGCGTTGTCCCTTTAATAGGTCCAGCATCATGAGACGCTCTATAAGCCTCCCTTGCATCACGCTTCTCAGTAGTTTTTGCAGCAGCAGTTCGAGCAGCATTAGCCATATCAGATCCACTTGCAGCCTTCCAACCTGCTTTAGCTCCACGAGCAGCACCTGCTACTGTTCCAAGAGCAACACTTCGGGCACCCCTTACACCAGCAACAATCGCACTTCCAACTTTTCTAGCCTTACCACCTTCTGTTTCTCGATATGCTTTACGAATATTACTTACACCATGAGTAGCATTTCTAGCCATCGTGGTAATACCAGCACCCGCAATAGATCCCGCCGTAAATGCACCACCAGAAGCCAATTTATCTTTAATACCTAAGCTAACATCGCCAAAACCAAAGATTTCATCTAAGTATTTAGCAGCTTGTTTAATAAATGTTACAATGCCCATAATAACCATTGCATATGCAACGTTTCGAACAAAAAAATTACAACTTGGACAAAGGCTTGTTTTTCCCTTAACAAAAGCATTAACAAAGATGGTAATTAAATATACACCAAAGTTCATAATAAATACACGAATAAATACGGATAAAAAAGTCTTACTAACGGCCTTCCACCAATTAGTAAAAATACTTTCTTTATCAGGAATAATCCGACAAGCAATACATATCGGAGCGATGATTTGGTAAAAGGCTAATCTAACAACTCTAATTGCCAAATCAAAACAGAAGGAGATAGTTACATATACTAAAAATCCTCCGGCTACCAAAGCCATAAGAAAGTTAAACTCAATAGTTTTTTTATCATCCGCTAAGTTTTTTGCAAAAGCATGGAAATCTGCAAAAGAGCCGGTCTCCAAAGCAGTTAATTTAGCTTCTTCATATGTACAAGGCTTTCCTGATTGACAATCTCCTTGAGATTTTGTATTTTCATCACCATTACTTGGAGCAAAAAACGCCGTAAAAGCATAAGTAGCCATAATTTTGCCGCCCTCTTCAATGGAATTATTGCCACTAAAGCCCTCTTTATTTGAAAAAAACTTTGTAAAAATTCCTTGATTCAATATTGCAGATTGAATATCAAAAGCTAAATTAAATAAGGTTGGACATAAAACAATTAATATGAAAGAAGTTACAATCTTTTTAATAAGTGTTTCAACCGCGGATCCACCTTTGTTCTTATCCGGGTCAATAATAAAATTCAAAATATTATATGCAATTATAAACATCGTTAATACGCCTAAAATTACATAAACCTTATTTGTCAAAGCAATATAGTCGTCTTGTTTAAAGATATTAGTCTTTGCTAAAACCAAAAAAATTTGGTAACTCCAGTCAACCAAATGATAAAGTCCAGCAACCATGTCAATCAACAAGCCTTGGACTTTCTCCATTAACCCAAATATATCTGCAAAAATCATGATACAACCCTCATTTCTTATTTGATATTACAAGTACCGTATACTTCCAATAATGTTAAAACCATACTTACAATATAAGGTAGTAAGAACAACATAACCGCATAAATTAACCTTGCAAAGGCCTTTTTTGATAAAGGCTTATACATCTCCTTATCATCTGTAAACAGTGCTTTAGCAAAATCAATGATTGTTAAAACAATACATAGAACAATACCAACATATTTAATAATATCCAGTGCCATTTGCAAATAATAGGCAACACTCCCTTTAGTTTTAGGGTTACCTAACAAATTGTTACATTCTTTATCAAACTCTGATTTATCATTTGCCAAATATTTTATATCATAAGATAAAGTAACGCTTTCTTTTGCATTAACTTTTTTTATACCAAATGAAAATAATAAAAGTGTAAAGGCTAAAAGTAAAATTATTTTTTTCATATTGACATCCTTCCAATTATATATTAAGTATACTATTTTTTTTAAAATATAACAATTATTATTTGTATTTATTTATTAATTTCTCACATTCTTTAACGGAAACCATGCATTTTCCACAATCACTAAATTTAGTTTTAGTATTATCATATGCTGAAGTTAGACTCAAAACAGCATTAACAATCGAAGGTATAAAGAAAATAATTGCCCCTACAAAAACTTTTGTTATCAAAGTATCAATTGTTTTACGAATGGCCGTTTCATCCTCAAATAGAATTGCCCTTGCCATGCTTATAATACCTGTTAAAATGATAATAAGAGGAACCAATATCTTAGCTATCATAACAATTGCTCCCACAATCCGCATTGCTTTTAAAACATCAGGTTCATGACAAACTACATCGATAGCATAACAATTTTTAAAAGATAGACTAAATATTAAAAATCCAAATAATAAATACTTAAATGTTCTTTTCATAATACTCCTAATTCGCTACTATTATATACAAAAATATATTTCATGACAAGAAAAAGAATAAGCTTCTTATTCTTTTTGCTCACAAACAAAAATAGCTAAAAATAATAAAATAATTCCCCCTATAATAAAGAAGTAATTAAACCCAGCTGGAATAAATATATTAATCTCAAAATAACTAATCAACGTAGCCAATAAATTATTAATAAAATGGAAGGTAATCGGTACAAATATTGAGTTTGATCGATAATACATGTATGCTAAAGCTAGACCAAATATAAATGCATAAACGCCTTGAATCCAATTCATATGATAAACGCCAAATAGTAAAGCACTCACTATAATACCAACAGTAAAATTATACCTTTTATTAAAGGAGTTAAATATTACCCCCCTAAATAATAATTCTTCAAAAACAGCTGGTAAAAAAGCAATTACCAAAATTGATAAACCAAGATTGTCAAATGATAAAGCACTAGCATATATCTCATAATTTTGCGACATATTTGGAAATAATTTAGTTAATAATTCTAGAGTATAATTACCAATAATATACGTACATACATAAATCATAATATAAGTTAATAAACGATTTAATTTAAAACCATTAATTTTAAAACTTTCCTTAAAATCTAAACGTACAAGTAAACCCGCTACTAAAACAACAAGTAAAATAGTAAGTGGCATAATTGCTAGTAAGAAGTATTGAGATAAACTAATAAACATAAATGAAAAATAATAACTTAATACTAGAACAATCAAAGCAATTAACAAACTTGTAAGAGGACTAAAACATATTGTCTTTGATTTTCCATTTTTAAATTGAATATAACTAAGAGCCCTAGAATTAAATAATACATCCTCTTGATTATATAGTTTTGATATAATCATAATTAATAATATTGAATACACAATCGTAGATAAAAATGCTATTAAAACAAATGATGGATCTACAATCGAAGATAATGAACTATTAAATAATAAAGAAATGTTGACAAATGGTATGAGAGCCAATTTCATCGTCGCTTTAATACCAAACATTGGTAACATGGAAACAAGTGTTACGAATAATTCTAAAGGATATAAAGAGTTTTGGGCCTCTTTTAAATTCTTTGAAAAAATAGTTACACTTAATAATAACCCACTGAATAGCAAAGATATTAAAATGATTGATACCAAATAAATAATTAATATTTCAAAATTAATTTGTAAACTCATTACCCCCAGTTTACTTAAAGTATTACTAGCAAAAAATAAAGTACAGAATAATGATACATATGTTAAGAATCCAGCCATCGTTGATAATAAAAAGACCGTAATATATTTACTAGTGATAAGCTCTGATTTTTTAATAGGTAGACTTAGTAAAGTCTCTAATGTACCCTTTTCTTTTTCTGAAGTAGTAACATCAATAGCTACCGAAAAACATACAGAAGAAATAATCATGACTAGTACCATCGAAATAACCGAAGGTATTAAACTACCCATCTCTGTAACACTTTCTTGTTCAAATTCAATGTTAAAGGTTGACTTTAATGCTTCATAATCGATGCTTAATTCATTTAATTTGTTTGTTAGGTATTGTTCGCGATATTCTTTATAAATACTCTCTATTATCGTATTATTAGCAATTGTCGTGGTACTATTTTCATCATAATGAAGAACATAGTTATTCCCATCTTTAATAACATACATACCAATTTCTTCGTTTGTAAATTTTTCTTTTAGATTAGACTCCGTATCATATATTATTTCCACTTCATATTTATCAGAATAATTGTCGATAAATTGTTTAAAGTCTTCAGTTACTTCATAATTAACGCCAAACTTTATAACTTGGTCTACTTTGGTAAAAGAAGTTAAAATAATACTCATAATACCAATCATAAAAGGAAACATTAATAAAGGTAATAAAATCATGATAATAAATGATTTGCGATCTCTAATAATATTTAAAAACTCTTTTTTTAATAAAGATAATACAACATTAATTCTCATCTGTACCTCCGATTATTTCAAAAAAAGCATCCCGTAAATTAGTCTTTTTAGTGATTTTTAAAATATTCTTAGGACTATCTTCCATAATTAACTTACCATGATTAATGAAAATAACTTGATCACATATATTTTCGGCTTCTTCCATATAATGTGTAGAATAAATAATAGTCTTACCACGTTTACGAGCTTCTTTGATAAAGTCAATAATTATTTGACTACTCATAACATCTAAGCCTGCTGTTGCTTCATCAAAAATATAGTATTGAGGATCATGAACAAAACATCTAGCAATATTTGTTCTTTGTACTTGACCTGTAGAAAGATTGCCAATTTTATTATCTTGAAATTCTTCCATCTTTAATAAACTAATAACTTCTTTAATACGCTTAGTTAAAGTGTTTTTATCTATACCATAGATACTGCCAAATATTTCTAATAATTCTTTTGGTGTAATATTCTCATATAGCTTAGTATTTCCTGAAAGAAAAGCAATTTTGCTTTTAATCTTTTCAGCATCTTTTTGATAGTTTAGTCCATCAATTAATACTTTTCCTTTCGTAGGTTCCATTATTCCTGATATCATTCTTAATAAAGTTGTTTTACCAGCACCATTTTGACCTAAGACACCAAATATTTTACCATCTGCTACCTTAAAAGAAACATCATTAACAGCATAGAATTCTTTTTCTTTTTTACCAGTATTTTTAATAAATTTTTTTGATACATTTTTAATCTCAATCATATACTAATCCTTTCCCATTGCTGTCTTTGAATAATTATCTGTATTAAATAATGATGAATATTTTTCAATTGTCTCTGGAGAACAGCTTACTAAATGATTAAAAATTTCATCTAACGATTGATTATGATCATAAAAATAACGCTTGTTATTATCCATTTGTTCTCTAAGAAATGCTTGTTTTTGTAAATATGGATTAATCCCTTTATAAAATTTTATATCTAACTTGTTAAAATAATTCATTAAATCATCATATGCTCTTATTTCTGATTCAACATAATAAGGCATAATAGTCCTATTTTGCCTTTCATAATCATCATAAGTTTCAGAAATAATCTTATCCTTTACCATCGTCAAAGTTAAACTATCACAATCTTTCTTAGACATATTGTTAGTAAATATTGCCATATTAATACCTTGATATATATCTAATAAGACTTGATAATTTCCACGACTAAATAAACTCTCTAAACCAATTTCATCAACATATAAACAATTATTATGATATGGCTTATCATATAAACTAAAGCGTCTTTTTAAAACAATATTGCACGTAAGTCCACGACTTTTTAATAAATGTTGGATATAATCCACCATTAATGTTTTAAAAGCTGTTAATGATAAATAATTAACTCTTTTTAAAACGCTTTTAATCACACCATCATAAACAGCATCCTTATCTTCATCAGGAATCAAATGATTACTTATCATAAAATTAAGAATAAAAATATCATCACTATTAGGAGTATTATCCGCCTTAATAATGGAAAGAGCATTATTATAACTTGTTGTAAAAGTTTGATTATATCCTTCCTTATCTAATAATTCATTTACTTCTGAAATATTATGGTCTTTTAATAATAAGAGCAAATTAAAAAACGAATTTACATGCGTAATTGGAACATTGAGTTTTTGCATAACAGTTTTTGTTTCGTTAATTATCTTTACAATTCGTTCCACACAAAAAGAGTAATTAGGACTATCCTTTTTACTGTTTAATAACTTACTAACATAGAATTCTAAACTGTTAGCAATATTGTTTAAATATGAATTAATATATAATTCATTTGCATCCATCCTAGTACTCTCCTATTATATATATAATAACATAGGAAAATAAAAAAATAAATCACATATTTACACATAAAAAAAACACTATTTTGTTTTTTTAGTGTTCTTTTTAATTGGTATTAATTTAACTTTAACGCCTTTATAACGGGCATATTTTTTCTTTGTTCCTTCCGGTAAATTTTTCTTTAATACTTTCATCGTTATCACTCCTTGCTAAACAATTATAGCATAATTTCACAAAAGAAAATAGTTTTTTTATTTACGAGCAAATTTAATAAATAATGCTCCGCCACCTACAACAAATAAGAGGATGGTAAAAATAATAAGTGTATCATATTTTCCAGGAATAATTCCTTCCTCATGGCATGACTCCTCCAAATCAAGAATCTCAATATCATCATGGTCTTTTGCAAGTTGTCCAACCAAATCAACATAGTTTTCATCTTGATAAGCAGCAAGAGCAGTCTCCACTAACTCCTCAGATATACTTTCATTAAATCCTCGTGTATTGGTATAATTATCGCCAATAACCATGAATGGTACTCCACTTACAGTAAGATTGAAAGCAGCAGCTACTTCTTCCATAAATTTAGCATTTGCAGTATTATTCCACACTTCATAAGTATAAACATTCAAATAATCTCCATATTCTTCAATATTCTCATAAAAGAACTCTAAGGCTTCATAACAGTGAGAGCATCCATGACCACGGAAAATATAAATATTGACCTTTTCATGATCTGTTTTTTCCGGTAATTCCACAGCGCTTACTGTCAGAGGAACTAAAAAAAGCATTAAAAATACTACTAAAATCTTTTTCATTATCACATCTCCACCATGATTTTATCAAAAAAACGCTAAGATAACAATATTTTGTTTACTATAAAGAACAATATATGTTATAATTTATGTGCGCTTAGGGGCGTGGTATAATGGTAGCATAGGAGTCTCCAAAACTTTTGATGGGAGTTCGATTCTCTCCGCCCCTGCCAGTAGTACTTACTGCTCTAACTTTTATGGTTTAGAGCTTTAAATACATAGAAAAAAATCAGTTGCTAGAAAGGTAGCTGATTTTTTTATGTTGCAAATTAAAAAGCACAAACTAGATTATGATGAAGGGATAAAAAGCAGATTAGATTTTATATGTAAGTATGTTAATGTTAAACCAAAATTTATACAGGGAAACTTAATTAATATTAAAAGAACCAATCTAAATTATGTTGAACCTCATCGTATGATAGTTAATAATCATGTTTTTCTATTCTTTAACTACGGGAAAGAGGTTTATCATTTTAATCTCAATAATCCAATAGAATTAAAAGATTTAGAAAACTTCTTAAAAACCATTAAATAACTACCACATATTGACAATTCCTTAAAAAGTGCTAGAATATAAAGCCAATAAATGACAAGCAGTATCCGTCTTTATTAGAAAGAGAGGTACAACTATGGTCAAAAGCAAAGAAAAATATATTATTTTAGTTATTAAGGAGTCAAGAGTAGTAGTTTAGACTAGTATTTTTGACTCCCTTTTTTGTAGAAAGGTTGTGATACTATGAATGATAATGGTATTAAGAATGTAGGTATCTATTTAAGAGTATCAACTGAAGATCAAGCTCGTGAGGGATTTAGTTTACCAGAGCAAAGAGAAAGATTAACTAAAGAATGTGAACTTCGAGGCTATACAATTATTGATTATTATCAAGATGCAGGAATAAGTGCAAAAACTGGTAATCATAGACCTGAATTTGAAAGAATGCTTGAAGATG
>JAEEKI010000020.1 GCA_016282375.1 Caryophanales bacterium
AATCAAGGTATTATGCGTGAACTTGTTGGTAGACTTCCCGTTATCGTTCAATTAAATGATATTAGTAAAAATAAACCAGTATTAAAAGATATCATTATAAATTGCGATGAATCAGTTCTCCTTGCTAATATTGAAAGTTTGAAAAAGCAGGGTATTGAAGTTGAAAACTTTGATAAAGTAATCGATGCTATCGTCGATGACGCTTCAAGTAAAGGAACCGGTGCACGTGGCTTAATTAGTACCGCCAGCAAAGTATTCGATTCTGCCATATATGAAGCTTCAAATGAACCTGGTAAATATGAAAAACTAATTTTTGGTGAAAATATTTTAGAAAACGGTATGGATTTTGAATTAGTTCCTAAAAAAACTAAAACGAGAACAAGAAAAAAAGTCGAAGAGAATCAAGCTACTATGTAGATTCTCTTTTTAGTTTACAACTTATTTTACATAATTATTAACTATTGGCTAATTAGTTTGACTATCTTATTTTTAGTATGTTATACTTAAACTGAAGGTGATTGTATGAAATTAAAAATAGGTGTAATTTTCGGAGGACCAAGTCTAGAACATGAATTATCCATAATAACTGCCTTACAAGCGATGGATAATATTGACACTGAAAAATATGAAGTAGTGCCAATTTACATTACTAAAGATTTAGTATGGTATTCATCCGGATGCTTAAGATTTATTGATAGCTTTAATAATTTTAATCTAATTGAAACATATGCTACCAAAGTAAATCTAGTAAATAAAAAAGGTCGCTTTGTTCTTCAAACTACAGGTTTATTTAAAAGAGAACTAACCGAACTTCATTTAGCTATTCCAATGGTTCATGGCCGCGGAACAGAAGATGGTACTATTCAAGGCTATTTGCAACTTGTAGGTATCCCATATGTTTCTAATAATATTTATTCATCAGTTATATGTCAAGACAAAGTATTTACCAAACAATTACTTGAATATAATGAATTGCCAACCATTAAATCTGTATGGTTTTTCGATAATGAATACAATCGTAATAAAGAAGAATTATTTAAGAAGATAGAAAAATTGCAATATCCATTAATTGTTAAACCAGCTACTCTTGGAAGCAGTATTGGTATATGTACTGTTAAAAGAAAAGAAGAGTTGGATACCATAATTAATGAGGTCTTAAAATATGACCGTAAGATAATTGTTGAAGAACGTCTTGAAGATGTTATTGAGTATAATGTTTCTATCTTGAAAACAAATGAAAAATTATATGTTTCAGCCATTGAAGAAGTAAAAACTAATCTTGAATTTAGAAATTATATTGATAAATGTAATCTAGAAAACTATAAAAATGGTAATATTATTAGAACTGTACCTGCGGAGATACCAGAAAAGATGACTGAAGAAATAATTGCTTTAGCCAAAAAAACAACTAATTTACTAAATAACACTGGCTTATCTACCGTTGATTTTCTATATGATACCAAGAAAAAGAAATTATATATTGATGAAATCAATAGTATTCCAACATGTTTCTCTCATCATTTATGGGATGGTGCTAATATTTCTTATAAAGAATTATTTACTATCATGATAAATGATGCTATTAAGAATGCCGAAAAAGATACCGGCATGATAAAAAATATGGATATGAGTGTTCTTCAAGGATTAAAAAATAGCGATATAAGGAACTATAAATAATGTACGGTTATTTCAAAGGTATCATTAAAGATATCGAAAGTAATTACGTTATCTTAGATAATCACGATATTGGTTATTTAATATACGTTCCTAATCCATATTACTATAAATTAGATGAAACATATACTATATATACTTATAATGCTATTAGAGAAGATGAGTATTCTCTATATGGCTTTAAAGATAAAGAAGAACTAAATTTATTTTTAAAACTTATTTCAGTTAAAGGATTGGGTCCTAAAATGGCTCTTCCAATGTTAGCAACCGGTTCTATTGCTGGAATTGTTGATGCCATTGAAAGAGAAAACATTTTATACTTAAAAAAATTCCCTAAAATAGGGGATAAAG
>JAEEKI010000021.1 GCA_016282375.1 Caryophanales bacterium
AGTTAATGAACTATCAAATTACGTTAAAAATGAAGCATCTGGCAAAATTAAAATGGTAATTCTTAGAGGAAAAGAAGAACTAAATATGACATTGGAACGCGGTAAAGTTGAGGTACCGACGATTGTTAAAAAGACATTTACAAAGAACGATAAAAAAATTGGTTATTTAGGAATATCTTTATTTTCTTCAGTATCAGCTAAACAATTTTTAAATAAACTAGAGGAGTTAGAAAAAGAGGATATTCAAGCGTTGGTTATCGATGTTAGAGGAAACAACGGAGGGTATTTATCAAGTGTTACTGACATCGCTAGTTATTTGTTACCAAAAGGAAAAACTATTTATCAGATTCAAAAGAATGATAAAAAGACAATAACCAAGGATAAAACTAGTGCTAAAAGAGAATATCCGATTGCTATTTTGGTAGATGGTAATAGTGCTTCAGCATCGGAAGTTTTAGCCGGAGCAATTAAGGAAAGCTATAAGGGCTATGTTGTTGGTATGAAAACTTATGGTAAGGGAACAGTCCAACAAGTTAAAAAATTAAGTGATGGTAGTATGATTAAGTATACTGTTGAAAATTGGTTAACTCCGAATGGAATTTGGATTAATGAACAGGGTATTGAACCAACTGATGAGGTAATACTTAGCGATGAATACTTTAAAGAGCGTAGTGATGAGAAAGATAATCAATTACAAAAAGCCTTAGAATTAGTTAGCAATAACTAATAAGGCTTTTTTTTAGTAAAGTATATGTCAAATCGATTGCAAAAATATTTATAAGCGATATAATTTCAATTTGTGGAGGTACTTATGTTAAATATTACGATAAGTAATAGTGATCCTATTTATAGGGAGAAAACTATTACTGTAATTAACAGAGTATTAGTTAATTATGATATCGATTACCGAATACATAAGTTTAGTGGTTTAAATAATAAAAAAGAATATGATAATATCTTTAAGATATATATTTTAGATGTGTCTTTTGATACGAAAATGAAGACTGTCAATAAGATAAGAGAAAATGATTTAGATAGCATTATCATTTTGATTACTAATTGTGAAGAAGTTTGCCATAGGGCTATTCATGATAAAATTATGGCATTTGAGGTAATTTGTAAGGATAGTAATTATGATAATGAGCTTAGCAAAGTAATTAAACTGGCTGTCGATATATATTTACGGCATAAAGTTTTTATCTTTAGTTATAATCATGTCATATATCGAATCTCCTATAGTGAAATAACTTATATTGAAAAAGAACCATTAATTAAAAGATGTATTATTCATACGATAAATAATGACTATTATGTTGTTAATTCAATTGAAAATTTAAAGAGAGTATTAGGTAGTGGTTTTATAAAAACGCATCAGTCTTGCATTGTGAATGTCAGTAATATTAGGGAATTTGATGTTATGAACAGTTTAATAATATTTAAAAATGGTGCTAGAACGCATTTGATTACAAACAAGATGAAAAGAGCGATGAAGGAATATATTATGATCCATAGATAATATATTCTTTTTTATAGTTCATAATAAACATGTAAATTAGTGATTGATTGTTTGTAATTTAAATTGATATTTGTTATAATGAATAAAAGAAGGTAGATATTATGTGTGGATTTGTTGGATTTGTCGATAAAGCAGAAAAGAAGAAAAAAATTATTAAGGATATGGCTGATATCATTGTCCATAGAGGACCTGATTCAGATGGATACTATGTGGGGGATGAGTGTGCACTTGGTTTTAGAAGATTATCGATAATCGATTTGGCTGGTGGTAGTCAACCGATATATAATGAAGATAATACGAAAGCAATTATTTTTAACGGGGAAATATACAATTATAAAGAAATCAAAGAAGAATTAGTAAAATGTGGCCATGAGTTTAGAACAAATAGTGACACTGAAGTATTACTACATGGATATGAAGAATATGGAAATGCACTATTAAACAAGCTTAGGGGAATGTTTGCTTTTGTTATCTATGATATTAAAAATAATACTTTATTTGGGGCAAGAGACTTTTATGGAATAAAGCCATTATATTACTACAAAAACGGTCAAGAATTTATGTTTGCTTCAGAAATCAAGGCTTTTTTGGGACATCCTAATTTTATAAAAGAATTAAATAGGGATATGTTAAAGCAATATCTAACATTTCAGTATAGTGTTGGAGAAGATACTTTCTTTAAGAATGTTTATAAACTTAGACCAGGCCATTATTTTACGTATAAAGATGGTACACTTAAGATAGAAAAATATTACGAAATAAAAATTGTCAGTGACCATACGAAGACATTGGATGAATGGAAGGATATCATTCGTAATAATTTAAATGAGTCAATCAAATATCACAAGGTAAGTGATGTTGAAGTTGGTAGTTTCTTATCGAGCGGGGTCGATTCTTCAATCGTAGCAACACTTAGTAA
>JAEEKI010000022.1 GCA_016282375.1 Caryophanales bacterium
AAAGAACGATTATATCAAAGATGCTAAAATAAGAAGAGAATCTCTTTCTAAAATATATATTGAAGTTGAAGAATATAAACCAATTGCAATATATAATGATAGATTAATTCTCTCATCTAAAAAACAAGTAGCAAACATATACAATATTGACTATGTACCATATATAATTAACAGTATTGATAATATATATGATAAGTTTGTTGATAGCTTTTCTAAAGTAGATGATGATATATTACTAAAAATATCACATATTGAATATGCTCCGAATGAAGTAGATAAAGAAAGATTTATCCTATATATGGTTGATTCTAATTATGTTCATGTAACCTTAAGTAAGATAACAAAAATAAACAAATACAATTCAATTGTCAACGAACTAGACAATAAAAAAGGAATTATATATTTAGACTCAGGGGACTACCTTGAAATTAAAGATTGACATTACTGAACACATATTATATAATTAGATTATAAAAGTAGGTAGGTGACTAAATGCTAAAATTGAATAATAAAGGACAGACATTAGTAGAATATGTATTGATTATTTCCCTTATAACCGTCGTAGCTATAGCAGTTGTTAAAATATTTGGTGGATATTTAAAGGATAGCGTTACTAAAATGGGTTGTGAAATGATGGGAAAACAATTCGTTGAAGCCGAAAAAATTGGCGAAGGTTATTGCCAAGGAGACGAAAATAGATTGTTTGGAGATTAAGACCGCAAGGTCTTTTTTATTGTCTTTTTACACTAATTAGCAATAAAGTATTGACATTGCTAAAAAGGGTGCTATAATGGTGTTAGCAGTTAGAAAATGCCATTGCTAAGGAAGTGATAAAAGAATGACAGAAAGGCAAAAGAATATTTTAAAATTTATTGTCGAAGAATACGTTAAAAACGTTAAACCAGTATCCTCGAGCGAGATATGCAAAAGTTTAAACTGTTCTAGTGCTACGATTAGAAATGAAATGGTTATTTTGGAAGATATGGGATATCTTGAAAAGAATCACTTTGCTTCTGGCCGTCAACCAAGCGAGTTAGGTTATAAATATTATGTTGATAATATTATGGCACCAAAAGATATAACTGGTGAAGATATGTTAAAACTACAAACGATTTTCCATAATAAGTCATTAGTATTATCTGATGCCATTGAAAAAAGTTTAGAGTTGGTCGCAGAAATAACTAATTATACATCTATTGTTTTAGGTAAATCATCAAGCGAGAATAAACTTAAAAAAGTTGAAGTTTTATCCCTAGATGATAATAAAGTCTTAACAATGCTAATTACCGATAAAGGATATGTTGAATATAAGAATTTATATTTACCAGATACCGATATTGAGGAAGTTATTAAAACTGTTAATCTAATTAATAAAATGATCGCTGGTACACCAATAAATGAAATAAGCGAAAAACTTGAATATGATGTTAAACCAATCATTGCAAAATATGTGAAGCAGCATGAAGTTTTATATAATGCCTTTTATGATGCCTTCAGTAGTTTTACCAACAAGGCAAGCGATGTTCATTTTGCAGGTAAAAATAATTTTTTAAAACAACCAGAATTCAATAACATTGAGAAAGTGAAAGAATTATTAAACAAATTTGATGATATTGATACAATTAGTGAGATGGAAGAAGAAAAAAATGGTATTAATGTCTATATTGGTAAAGATAGTGAACTATCCGAAGATGTATCGGTTGTTAAAACTAAATATAATATCAATGGTGAAGAATGAACAATTGCTATCATTGGACCAAAGCGAATGGAATATGAAAGAGTTGTTAACTTACTTAACTATATAAAAGAAAATATTGAAGAGAAAAACAATATGTAGAAAAGAGGCTAAAATGAGTAAGAAAAATAATCATAAAGAAGAACATAAGTGTCATTGTGGGGAAGAAGGTCATAAGTGTCATTGCGGGGAAACAGGTCATAAATGTCACTGTCAAGATGATACTATAGAATCATTAAATAACCGCATAAAAACCTTGGAAGATTCCCTATTAAGGAGCCAAGCGGAACTATTAAATTATCGTAAACGTAAAGATGAAGAAACAGCCCGCATTATTAAATATGCTGAAGAGGATATTTTAAAAGGCTTTTTACCAATTTTGGATAACTTTGAAAGGGCCATCAGCATGGACGATAATAATTTTGGTGATGAAACATCAAAGTTTTTGGAAGGCTTCAGGTTAGTTTATAATCAAACAAAAGAATTATTAACAAGATTTGAAGGAACTGAGATAAATTGCTTAAATAAGGAATTTGATCCGGCAACTAGCCAGGCTATTGCTACCCAAAAGGATAAGACAAAACC
>JAEEKI010000023.1 GCA_016282375.1 Caryophanales bacterium
ATCTAAAACAAAAAAATTGCAACAAATTGCAACTTTTCGTAATTCAGTATTTTTGTTAAACCCCTTATATTTATTGGCTTAAACGACTATTTTCCATGACATTGTTTGTACTTCTTACCTGAGCCACATGGGCATGGATCATTACGGCCTATTTTATTAACTCTTTTTGGTGCACTTTTAACTTTTTCTTTGCCATCATTAGCAGTTCCTTTTAAAGTTTGTTTTCTTTCAACATTTTGTCTTATTTCAGCTCTTAAAAGGAATAATGTTGTGTCTTGGTCTATCTTGTTTAATAATTTATCAAACAATTCAAAACCTTCCATAGTATAGGCTTGAACTGGATTAGTTTGACTATATCCACGAAGACCAATACCTTCTTTTAAATGTTCCATAGTATTCATGTGTTCTACCCAATTGGAATCAATTACTCTTAAAGATATAGCCTTTTCAAACTCAGTCTTAACAGGTAAGTCTTTAATCTTATCTTCATAATCTTTGATAACTAAATCAGATATAAAATCAACAACTTCTTTATCGCCTAAATCTTTAATATCCTCTAGTTTAAGATTTTGATTTCTTAGATAGTTAGTATTAACATATTCGGCTATTTCTGATTTATCGTTTTCTGTTAGGTAGCCTTCAGGTTCAATATGGGATTCACATAAAGTAGCGATAGCATTTCTAAAGTTTTCAAGTACACTTTCATGAATATCTTCCATATCGATAATTTCATTACGACGATTATAAATAATTTCTCTTTGTTCATTTAAGACATTATCATAATCAAGTAGACTTTTACGGATGTCATAATTATTTCCCTCAACTCTTTTTTGAGCTGTTTCTATACTTTTAGTAAGTGTCTTACTACGAATGGCCATATTTTCATCAATACCCAAAGTTTTCAACATGTTTTTAATACGGTCTGTACCAAATCGACGCATTAAGTCATCTTCGAAGGATACGAAGAATTGGCTCATACCTGGGTCACCTTGACGACCTGCCCGACCACGAAGTTGGTTATCAATACGTCTTGCTTCATGTCTTTCTGTACCAATTACACATAAACCGCCAAGTTCTTTAACGCCTTCGCCTAATTTAATATCGGTACCACGTCCAGCCATGTTTGTAGCAAGCGTAATAGCACCTTTTTCACCAGCTTTAGCAATTATTTCAGCTTCGCGTTCATGATTCTTAGCATTTAATACTTCATGCTTTAATCCAGCTTTTTTTAATAGTCCACTTAAATGTTCGTTTGATTCAACAGAAATTGTACCAATCAAAATTGGTTGACCTTTTTCATGAATATACTTAATTGTATCAATAATAGCCTTGTATTTACCTTTTTCTGTAGCATAAACTAAGTCCGCTAGGTCTTCCCGAATAACAGGTTTATTCGTCGGAATTTGAATAACATACATGTTATAGATATTTCTAAATTCTTCTTCCTCAGTTTTAGCCGTACCTGTCATACCTGATAGTTTATTATACATTCTAAATAAGTTTTGGAATGTAATGGTTGCCATCGTTCTTGTTTCAGCATTGATTTCAACGCCTTCTTTAGCTTCGATTGCTTGATGGAGACCTTCAGAATATTGTCTTCCATGCATTAAACGACCTGTAAAAGGATCTACGATAATTACTTCACCATTTTCAACAACATAATCAACATCTTTGGCAAAACCGTAATTAGCTTTTAAAGCTTGGTTTAAATGGTGAACAATAACTGCATTATCAATATCATAAAGATTTTTAATATTTAAAATCTTTTCAACTTTTTTACTACCTTCCTCGGTAAGAGAAACCGATTTAGTCTTAACATCGACAGTATAATCTTCATCTTCTTTTAAACGTTGAACAGCCCTATTAGCATCAACATACAAATTATTAGATTGCATTCTTCCACCACTAATAATAAGGGGTGTTCTTGCTTCATCGATTAAAATTGAGTCAACCTCGTCGATAATACAGAAGTTAAGTGGTCTTTGAACACGATCTTCTTTACTAACAACCATGTTATCACGAAGATAGTCAAAACCGACTTCGTTATTCGTAGAATAAGTAATATCTGCATTATATGCTTCTTGTTTTTCTTTTGGAGTTAAATCTCGAAGATTAATACCTACGGTTACCCCAAGTAAATCATAGATTGGTTTCATCCATTCCGCATTTCTTTGTGATAGGTATTCGTTTGTCGTTACAACATGCACACCTAAACCTGATAATGCATCAACATAGGCTGCTAAAACAGTGGTTAAGGTTTTACCTTCACCAGTTTTCATTTCAGCTATATTACCATAAAAAATAGCTAATGCACCAAGTATTTGAACATGGAAAGGTTTTTCACCAATACCTCTAAAACATGCTTCCCGAGCAAGAGCCATCGCCGGAACTAAAACATCTTCCAGATTACCTGATTCCGCAACTGTTTTCTTAAACTCTTCAGTTTTCTTGGCAAAGTCACTATCTTTTAATTTTTCCATGTCATCAGATAATGCTTCGATTTCCTCAGCTATCTTTTCAAATCTTTTTAATTCTTTATATTCTGTATCGAATAGTTTCTTTAATAAACCCATTCTCATCACCTCGCATTTTCTATTATAACATATTTATTCATGAAAAAAAGCCAATAAATTGGCATAGGGTTATCTTAACTCATATTCTCTTGCTATAATCCGATTATCTGAACAATATTTTATAACATACTTATTATTCTGCTTACATATTATAATACCTACCGTATCATTTTCATCAATCATTTTGACGTTTTCATCAATGTAGTTCATATATGTCATAATTTGACCAGTGTGTTCTTTCTTAAGTTCAGTTATTTTTAATTCTATTACTACGTAACATCTATATTTAATATTGTATAAAAGTAAGTCTATGTAATTATATTTATTATTTTCAATTTTAATTTTGTACTCGCTTTTAACAAAAGTAAAACCAACACCTAGTTCCTCTAAAAAGTTTTCTAGATCGTCAATAATGAGTTCCTTTAACAGCTTTTCCGAAATCATCTCATAGTTATTATTATTCTTAACTATAATAGGATTTTTGACAAGGTCTGTAACACTTTTGTTTTCTTGATTCAATATTTTGTTTTTAGTCTTATCATCTAATCTTTCATATTCATTTAATCTTACTCTTTCTCTTAACTGTCTTACAGATAAGTTTTTCTGCTCTACTAGATAAATATAATATTTAATTTTATTAGAGTCATTAAGACTTAAGATTTCATCATAATGACTCCAAGACAATTTTGCCGACAGTGTCGGCACTTTTTCATCAGTCACATAATTGTAGTATTTTATCATTTTATATAAAACCCTTACACTATATTTTTTATTTAATTCATTTCGTAGCATTTTAGCATATTCCTGAATTATTCTATCGCCATAATGTTTTCCCGCTTCACTTAACATTTTTCCAACATTATAATAAGTTTTTAAATCAGCTTTATTAATTGAGTAAGATTTAACCTTTCTATTAATTTCGTTGTTTATTAATTCTGTTTTAATCCGATTATAATAATTCACAATACTCACCTCTTCACTAATATATATACCGGAAAAGTATGTGATTTCCTTTTTTTTCAACAAAAAAAGCCAATAAATTGGCTTTTAATATTTTACTATTTAACGTTTAAGATACCATATGTTCCATCTTTACGAGCATAGATAACAGATACACATTCTTCATCTAAGTTTTTGAAAGCAAAGAAGTCATGATTTAATAATTCCATTTGCAGTAATGCTTCTTCTTCGTTCATTGGTTTGCATTCAACATTTTTTCTTTTTACTATTTTTTCATTATCTTTGTTTTCATCAAGTTCTTCTTCATAATCAAAACTCATTTCAAATTCTGGAGCACTCTTATAATGCTTTTCTAATTTAGTTTTATTCTTACGAATTAATCTTTCTAATTTATCAATTATTAAATCTACTGCTGCATATAAATCTTGATGACTTTCTTCAGCTCTTAGAGTAAATCTTGAAGTTGGAACGGTAACTTCGACAGTTTGTAAACCATTTTTAACACGAACTACAACGGAGGAATGAACTTCGCCATCCTTAAAATACTTATCAAGTTTAGCAAGTTTTTCTTCGATGTAATTCTTCATTGACTTAGTAATTTCAACTTTGTCGCCACGAATATTCGTTTTCATTTTATCATCTCCTATGAATATTGTACCAAATATTCAAGAAAAAAACTACTATACAGTAGTTAGTTGTAATGTTTCCACTTCTTGGGCTTGTAATCCCTTTGAAGTTTCAATTAGTTTGAATACTACAGTATCACCCTCTGATAAAGTCTTATATCCATCCTTTTTGATAACTGAATAATGAACAAAGATGTCTGATAGATTATCCGCTTCTATAAAACCATAGCCTTTTTCGTTGTTAAACCATTTAACTTTACCCTTCAACTTCACACCTCTTTCCTGATAAAAATTTACCATAGCAATCACTCATAAACAAGAAAAAGAGTGTATCAAAATTCGACAAAATTCGGGCGATTTATTAATTATTATATGATAATATCTATAATCAGTTTTCTAAAAAAAATATAGATTTATGATCTATTATATAGTAGTTATCTATTAATAATTCACTATCATAATTACCAATAATTATTAGATTATTTTTAACTCTATTTTTAATAATAATTGTTAGTTCTTTAATACTTAAAATTTCTTTATTTAAAATAAATTCTTTTTTCTGATTATAATTATCCCTATATATAAGTTTATATTGCTTTCCTGTGATTAAATAAGCATTTTCTTTACTAGCATTAATAAATGATATATCTTTTTTTAAAAATACTTTACGATATCCTATTTCATAAAAAATATTCTTTAAATAATTACAATCATGTTTAGATAAAATTGAATCATAAATAATAGTTATTGTTTGATAAAAAATAATTGTTTTAAGTTTGTTTTTTCTTAAAAAAGATAAATAATTATTAATAAATTGTTCTTTTTTTAATTCATAAATTATATCCTTTTTAAAACAAAATTCAATTATATTATTATTGTTTTTATAATATATTTTATTATCTATTAAATATATTACATTATTGAAGTTCATTCATTTTATAAAAGCTTTCAGGATTTAAAGATTTTCCTTGATAATATACTTCGAATAGAAAGTTGTTTTTTTGGCCATAGATATTATTTGTTGTAGCTTTTCCTAAAATAGTTCCCGCATTAAGAGAAGTACCAATATTTACTTTAACATCTTTTAGAGAATAGTAATAAGTAATTAAATTAGTATCATGAGTTATTTCAATCATAGTTCCCAAGATATCATCATTCTTAATATTTGTTACCTTACCATCCATAACCGCTATAACATCAAATTCTTCATCGGATGCATAAACAATTCCTGTCGAAGGCATATAAGTATTCTCATAGACAATTAATGATTTTTCTTTCTCTTCTTCTGATGCATCTTTATCATAATAAGATACTAATACTTCAACATTCTCCGATACATATGGTTTATATATCTCTTGCTTGGTCTTATCTTCTTTTTGTTCACTTAAAACGGCTTGAGTTGCATCTTTCATTAATGACTTAGAATAATCATAATTAAGTTCATCACTTAAAAGAATACTATTTAAAACAGCCGCACTTAAAAATAAAGATACTCCTATAACAACAAATAATGTTGGTAAAACAAACTTCTTAATCCTTCTTTTTCTCATTTAATATTTCCTCCTACAAAAAAGTATGGAAATATTTGTTTAAATTATACTACCAATATTGGATATTTTAGTATTTGTATAATAATGGTTTAGAATCTGTTTATAAGTTAATCCCTCATTTGCTAGATTATTAGCTCCATATTGACTCATACCTACCCCATGACCAAAGCCTCGAGTAACAATATATACTTTATCTTCGGTGGTTTCAATATCAAAGTCAATTGAACGTAGATCAAGTAAGTATCTTACTTGCTTTCCAGTATAATAATCACCATTGATTAAAAGACTTTGTACTCTACCTGTACTAGAACGCTTAACATTTTTAAAATCAATATTATCACAATTAATTTCTAATTTTTGGCAAAAATCATTACGTGATAAAACAATATTAGTTTCATATACTTCCTTGGCTTCTGGAGATGATACACTAACTAAGTATTCTTTATCTTCACTAAAAGCAACTTCACCGTTTTCTGTATAGCCATTACTCATAGCAAAGTAATATGCTGGAATGATTTCTCCGTTGTAAGTAATTACCTCATCTTGCGTATCTATAACTGCCTGTTTAACTTTATTATAGTAAAAATCAAAAGTATCTTGCCATTTGGCATGCATTTGTTCATCGGTTAGATGTACTTGCGTCGTAGCATCGTTAGTAATATCGTAATCAGATGAACTAGTTTTTATTTTGTAATACGCATAAGTTCTTGCTGCTACAGCTTGAGCTTTTAGTGCTTCATCATTAAAAGAAGCAGGCATTTCTCCGGCGACAACACCAATTAAGTATTCCTCCATATTCATTTTGGAAATACTATTGTCTTGAACATTCTTAATTGCAATTAAAACCCCTTTTTGCTCAGGAACTACTTCTTCAGAAATATCTTCATTAATAAAAAAAGAAGTTTTACTTTCAAAACTTCTAATACAACCTAATAATGCTATTTGAACCATCACAATATACAATAATATTTTATTATGCATTTTATGTCCTTTCAAAACGCTTCAATAAAACTTATAATAAACTGACTTGCAGCATAACTAATGCCCATAATTATTAAGGCTACAAACACCTTAGCTTCGATCTCATGCTTTGTACGAAAGAAACCAGTAAAATTGATACCACTTACGGCAAATGTTGTTGCAAATAGAACTATTACATAAACTATCGCTCTATAGTTCATTTTATGATTCACTTTCGAATTCTATGATTTTATTTACTCTTCTTAAATGTTTTTCTTCACTTGCACTTTTAGTATTAATAAATGTATCAACAATTTCTTTCATTTCTTCAATCGGAGTATTTGTTCCTAAACATAGGATATTAGCAGCATTATGAACTTTACTATAATAAGCATCATTAACACTAACACATCTTGCCGCTCTAATACCTTTTACTTTATTAGCTGCTATACTCATACCAATACCCGTCCCACATAATAAGATACCTAATGAATCGTTATCACTGACTACTTTCTTACATACATCAAATGCAAAATCAGGATAGTCATCGGTATCATAATGTTCTAAATGCGAAGATTCAACCTCCACATTCATTGTTTTTAAGTATTCAATTAGTTCCTTTTCAACGTCTACACCACGATGATCAGTAGCTATATATATTTTCATTTCATCATCTCCAGTAAAATTATACTATATAGAAAGCAAAATAAAAACAAAAAACGATTAAGCTTTTTGTTTTTTATCTAAACCATATTTACGGTTGAATTTTTCGATATTTCCAGTCTTCTTTGCCTTTGCTTGTGTTCCTGTATAAAAAGGATGACACTCGCTACATATTTCAACATTGATATTTTCTTTTGTTGATCTTGTTTTAAAAGTTGCACCACATACACATGTAATAGTAGTTTCTTTCATTTCTGGATGAATATTTGCTTTCATTTATCCTCCTTCCCATGCTAAATCCATAGCATAGTTTCCCTTTGTCTAAGTTATTATATCATATAATTATTACTTAGCAATCTTTTTTATTCTTTTTCGCCAATGATTTGAATATCAGCTCCAACATTCTTTAATTTTTTAATTAAATTTTCATATCCTCTTAAAATATAGTCAATATTGGAAATAATTGTTTGACCATCGGCTACTAAACCGGCAACTACTAAAGCCGCTCCACCTCTTAAATCCGTGGCATTAATTTCCGCACCATGTAGTGGTGTAGCACCTTTAATAACGGCATGACAATTATCTTTTAATTCAATATTAGCACCCATTTTATTTAAGTAAGCAACATGTTGCATTCTATTTTCCCAAATTGTTTCTTCAAAGTAAGATGTTCCATTTGCTTGCGTTAATAAAACAGACATTGGTTGACCTAAATCAGTTGGAAAACCTGGATATACTAGTGTTGTTATATTAATTGCTTTAATATTATCTGTACGACTAACAGTAATTCGGTCACCATCAATTCTATAATCAATTCCCATATCTTTAAATTTATTTAAAACAGCTGTTATATGATCTGGATTAACCCCACATACGGTTAAATCCTTACCCATAATAGCACCAAGTATTAAATAAGTACCAGCTTCGATACGATCAGGAATAACCGAAATTGAGGCTGGATGCATTTCTTTAACACCATTAATAGTTATCGTTGAGGTTCCAGCACCCTTAATATCCGCACCCATTGCATTTAAGAAATCGGCTATATTAATAATTTCGGTTTCTTTCGCAGCATTTTCAATAATTGTGGTACCTTCCGCCATCGTAGCTGCAAACATAATATTAATCGTGGCTCCAACGGAAGCAAAATCCAAATGAATCTTCGCACCTTTTAAATTTTGAGCATCTAAAGTGTACTTATGAGATTCTTCATCATGAGATATATTTACTCCTAAAGCTTCAAAACCTTTTAAATGTAAATCAATAGGTCTTGCACCAATACTGCAACCACCTGGGAAATACATTTCAGCATGGCGATATTTGGCTAACAAAATACCCATAAAATAATATGATGCTCTTAATTTATTAGATAATTCTTCAGAAATTTCAGCATTTTTCATATGGGAAGAGTCTATATTTACTACTGAGCCTTTCATTGAAATATCGACGCCTAGTGAACGCATAATACTAAATAAAGCATCACGATCCGTTATATTTGGTACGTTACTAATCTCGGTTTGACCTTCAGCAAATAAAGCTGCTGGTATTAAGGCAACAGCACTATTCTTAGCGCCACCTATTTTAATCTCTCCAGAAAGGATTTTTCCCCCATTAATTTTGATTTGTTCCATTTCTTTCACCTAATTTCTTTTATAAAAATAGTACAAGTACTATACTACAATCTTCGTTAGAAAGCAAATTTTGCGAACAACATCATTATATTTAATATTTCTTATTAAGTCAAATTTTCACTTGAATAGTTGTAAAATCATTAGGATAAAAATTATAAAAATGCCCATAATATTGGCAAAAAAGCCAACTTTTTGTTTACAAAATGAACCTATTATAAAACCTAAATAAGTAAAAAAAGATGAAAGAAGAAAGAAAATTAAACAACTTATTAAGACAAAATCAAAAGCATAGTTAAAACATAAACCAATAGTAAAACTATCAATACTAACAGATAATGCACACAATAACATACCTATTATTGTAAAAGAAAACTCTTTTTCTTCCTTAGAAAATAAATCTCTAAGCATTTCAAAGCCAATAAAACCAAAAATAAAGAATAAAAGCTTATCAAAATGAATATCCACTATCTTTCTAATTGATAAGGATAGTATATATCCTAATAAAGGAAGAAAAAAGTGCATTATTCCTACGATTAAACTATATATAATTATCTTTTTTTTAGAAATATTAAAAGTTCCAATACTTAAAGATAAAGAAAAAGTGTCCATTGATAAAGATAAACCAACTAAAAAAACCATGAGTATATTCATGGTATATTATATTCTAAAATAAGTCTTTTAATACTTTCTGAACATATGTTGTATATTCAATATCATTTATGTCTTCTTGTTTAGCTTCCATTAAACAAAGTGGTGGAAATAGGACACACCACCAATTATCTCCAAGACCATCTCCTAGACTAATTACGAGGGATTCATACTTTCCTTCCGGATAGATAACATTTTTATATTCTTTTTGGGGAAAATAATTTTGACCATAGTTAATTGTATAACTATTTGTATATTTATTAACAATACTATCTATTTCTCTTAAATTATAATTAATACTATCCCGCATATCATTAATATTATTACTATTATGAGTTATATCTACTAAAACAGGGATTAGTTCTTCATTAATTTGCCATTTTAATTCTTGATCATTTTTACTATTACTATTAGCAACAATTCGAAAACGAATACTTTCTTTTGGGATAACTATCTTTTCTTGATGAGAAAATAAAAGTATAATAGTTAAACAAAATAAAAAAATAATAATCTTTTTCATATATTCACCAACAATATAATGAAAGATTATTATCTTTTTTATTCATTTATAATATAAATATATCTTTCAAAACCATTTAAATCTTTTTTAGATATGATATTTGCTTCTGGATATACTTTTTTAACTAATAAAATAATATCACTTGCTTGACCATTACCTATTTCAAAAGCAATAATGCTTTTTTTATTTAGTAATTCTTTACTCTTATTAATAATTAACTTATAAAAGTATAAACCATTATCACCTGCAAATAATGCTTCTTGAGGTTCATATTTAGTCTTAGGATCAACTTCTTCATCAAATCTTACATATGGTGGATTAGATACAATAATATCATATTTTTTCTTTGAAGCATATTCTTCGATACTAATATTTTCAAAAGTAATATCTAATTTATTTTTAAGAGCATTATGCTTAGCTACCTCAATAGCACTATTACTTTTATCAATACCCATAATAGAGCACTTTATATTCTTTTTAAGAGCAATACTAATGCATCCTGAACCTGTACCAATATCTAATATCTTAGGATTAGAAAAGTTATATTCTTTTATTAAATTAATTAAGTCATCTACTAAATACTCTGTTTCAAATCTAGGAATCAAAACATTTTCATTAACATCAATTATAGTGCCATAAAATTCTACATTACCAATTAAGTATTGAACGGGATAACCTTCTTCTAGTTTTTTAAATGCTTCTTCCCATTTATCTTCAGGTATATATTTTTTAATTAAATCTTTATCAAAGTTGTTCACTTTTAACACCAGCAAGTTTTAAACGCATATCTTCGTTAATAAGAGCCTCAATAATTGGATCTAAGTAACCATCCATAACGCGATCAAGTTCCATAATTGAAAAGTTAATCCGGTGATCAGTAACTCTATTTTGGGGATAATTATAAGTTCTAATCTTTTCACTACGGTCACCCGTACCAACTTTACTCTTTCTTTCAGCATGATTGGCTTCAAGTTGCTTTTGTTGTAATTCATCATTAATCTTAATCTTTAATAATTTCATAGCAATTTCTTTATTCTTAAGTTGGCTACGTTCATTTTGGCAAGCTACTACTACTCCTGTAGGTATATGAGTAATCCTTACAGCCGAATTACTCGTATTAACAGATTGGCCACCAGCTCCAGATGAATGATAAACATCAATTTTTAAATCACTTTCGTTAATATCGATATTGATATCTTCTAGTTCTGGCATAACAACAACGGTTGCCGTTGAAGTATGTACTCTTCCTTGGCTCTCTGTTTCCGGAACTCTTTGAACACGATGGGAACCACTTTCATATTTTAACTTAGAGTAAACATTACTACCCTTAATCATACATTCTAGGGAAGCAAATCCACCAGAAGTTCCTTCGATACTATGAAGAACTTCTATCTTCCACCCATTTTTCTCAGCATAATAGGTATACATTCTAAATAAGTCACCTGCAAAAATATTTGCTTCATCTCCACCAGCAGCACCACGAATTTCCATAATAACATTCTTACCATCATTTTCATCTTTAGGTACTAAAAGAATTTCTAACTTATTATATAGTTCTTCTTTTTCTTTTTCTAAAGTGACCATTTCTTCATTAGCTATTTCTTTTAATTCAGGATCATCTAACATCATTTTTGCTTCTTCAAGATTATTTAGAACTGTCTTATATTTGTTATATACTTCAACAGTTTCTTCTAAATCACTTTTTTCTTTAGAATATTTCTTTAATAAATTATAATCATTTAATACTTCTTCACTAGTTAATAAATTACTAAGTTCATTATATTTATCAACCATTGTATCTAGTCTTTCAAACATGATATCACGTCCTTTTTCTATAAGATTATACTATATTAATCTATGATATTCAATTTATATCCAAAATAAAACACACTTATGAAAAGAGTGTTTTATTACTTTTAATCATCACATTTGGCAGTACCCCGAACTGTTACCCAACACGTAGCTGAGTCAGTCATACAAAATATATCACCATCTTTTTCAATTGTGCACTTACCACAATTGATAGTTCTATTACCCGGAGAGCAGTTAACATTAATTCCTCCGTCACTAAAAATTTGTTCTAATGCTTGAACTGCACTTGCTTGCTCAGCAGCACTAAAGTCATTACCTGCTGTATGTCCCTCTAAACCATATTGTGTATATGGTTGAGACAAACATACCGTATTACCATTGCTAATTGCACATACATAATATTTAATATTATCTTGGCCTATACAAATTTTACGGGCTGATAAAGCACTAGGGTTATCATATAGCGTTCCTAAATAAGTAGGAAAGGTATTTTCTCCAGCTGATTTTTGAAACCAATATCCAGTTGGGCCTGGTTTAGTTACTTTACCCCCAACACATGATACATTTGCAACTCTAAACTTTCCTGCATATGTTTTTCCTGATAATGTACTTTGATCGGCATTGACATTATAAAACTTACTTGTGAGTGTCCATACAGCCGTACTTGTTGTATTACCCGTTCCATCGATTTGCGCTCCACTTACGACTGTTGCAGCATAGTTTGTATATGATAAAGTTGATAAATCAGTTTCGTTTTTAATATTATTAGTTCCCTCGGATACGTTAGCATTATTTGCTAATGTTCCTTGAATAGTAAATTCATTACCTGATACCCCACTGGAATGAGCTAAGTACTTATCACTACTTGTCCATTCATAAACGATATCATATGTACATACCATACTATAATCCGTATTCGCTGTAAAATTAACGGTTAATGTTGTATTATTTTCGGCTGCTACCGTTCCATTATTGGCTTGGACCATATTCGCTGTTGTAATATTAAGAGACATTCCACCACCTAATGTATCAAGCACCATATTATTTCGCTCAGTAACTGTGTTGGCATTTGCTACATTGGTTATATTCATATTACCGGTTGAAAAATATGCATATGTTGCTCCAATTACTAATGCTAAGAATGTTACAATAGTTATAATTAATAAAATTATATTATTCCTTCTCATATTAGCCTTCTATCATATATATTTAGTATACAATATTATAATTATTTTTTAAATAATTTATTTCAAAAAAAATCAATCATTAAGATTGATTTTATATTTTATAAATTAGCTTCCTCTTCCTCATCTACAAGCATGAAGTCTGATAATTCATCATCGCCATCATCAACATCATCTTTATCACTTGAACTATCATAAAAGATATCATCTTCAGATTCTTCTTCGACTTCTGTTTCTTCGTTTTCTGTTACTTCTGGTTCAATAACTTCTTCCTCTTCTTCATCCTCGATAATTACTTTAGGAGTATGTTTTTTTCTTAAATCACAATAACCCTTTTCTAAAATAATAAAATTCTTATCAGTAGATATTAATTCAAAGAAATCTGCTATTTTAGCCTCAAATTCAGCATCGCTCATCTCAAGTAATTTGCATATTTTTTTGAAGACATCAACAATCTTCATTTCTGATCCTTTATCATTAAGAATTAATTCTGCTAGTTCAGAATAACTCATTACTTCTAGATCTTCTTTTGCATAATCTTTTAATTTCATTAAATTACATCCTTTCCTCTGGTACCACACCAATTAAATCAAGTGCATTACGAAGTGTAATTTTAACGCAAGCAAGAATATTTAAATTTTGCATTGTTTTTTCTTCGTCTTCACTTATAACTCGACACTTTTCATAATAGGTATGAAAAATAGAAGCGAGTTCATACACGTAATTTGTTATAACATGAGGCATTTGCTTTTGGCAAGCACTTTTTACAATTTCTGGGAAATTATAGATACTTGCTAAGACATTATATGCTTCTTCTTCGGTTATGAGATTAAAATTATCACATTTTTTAATCTTAGGATATTTATTTAAAATTGAACAAATTCTCGCATAAGCATAACATACATAATAAACCGGATTATCATTTGATTTTGATTTAGCTAGTTCAATATCAAAATCCATTTGTGTATCCAAAGAATACTTGGAAAAATAGTATCTTGCAGCATTAACGCCTACTTCATCCACTAAATCATGCAAAGTTACTACATTACCACTTCTTTTGTGCATCGAAGCAACTTGACCATTTTTAACTATTCTAACAAGTTGTAATAATTTAACTGACAATAAACTATCATCATAATTAACAGCTTTTAAAGCACTTTTAAGTCTAGATACATAGCCATGATGATCTGTACCTAAAACATCGATAATCTTTTTAAAACCACGGTCTATCTTATCCATATGATAAGCTATATCTGGTACTAAATAAGTATAAGAGCCATCCTCTTTGACTAAAACATGATCTTTATCATCATATATCTTACTACTAGCAAACCAAGTAGCTCCATCTTGATTATATATATAACCATTATCAGCCATTTTAGCAATAACATCTTTCAAAGGATATTTTTGATAGATAGATTTTTCTGATGTAACAACATCATATGTAATACGATAGTTTTTTAAATCATTCATGATTTGTTTAGTTAAATAATCCACACCGTATTTTTTAAAAATATCAAGATTGTCTTTATCTAAAGTATCTTTATAATCATCATATACTAAATCAGCAATAGTATCTATTTCTTTGCCAGGATAACCATCTTCAGGGAATTCATTTTCAATACCTATCTTAGTTAAATAACGACTTAGAATTGAACGACCTAATTTATTAATTTGATTTCCAGCATCATTTAAGTAATACTCTTTAGTTACGTCATAACCACAAAAACGCATTATACGCGCTAAAGAATCACCATAAGCTCCACCACGTGCATTACCAATGTGCAATATACCAGTCGGATTAGCACTAACAAATTCAATATTAACCTTTTGTCCATGTCCTATATTACATGCTCCATATAATTCATTTTGAGATAGGACATTAGGTATATTTAAAAATAAATAATCAGATTTAACATAAAAGTTTATAAAACCAGGACCGGCAATATCAATTTTTTCAATCCATGGTTCATTGATATCTTGAATTATTTCACTTGCTATATCTCTTGGATTTTTTTGCAATTGTTTAGTTAATTGCATTGCAATATTAGTACTAAAGTCGCCATTTTCTTTATTTTTAGGAATTTCAATAGTGATAGTCGGATTTTCAATAGCCATTTTTCTTAATTGATTACCTAATAATTCAATTAATTTTTCCTTCATAAAACCATCGCCTTTTTTCAAATTAGAATTATAGCATATAAATATCAAAAAAGCACTCATAAATTTACTATTTTTTTTAATACTAAAAATTAGGTGATATTTACGCATATAATTCGCTTTTTATATAAGTTATTTATCTTTGGTTTCTTAAGTATTACAACTATCATCGTAGGTTTATATACCCATGCTTATTTTTCAAAACCAATTACTTTAAATTCTTCGGGAAATTATTTTTTATATGATAAGAATGATAATCTAATATATCAAGGAAGTTCGGTTAATGAATGGACAGATTTAAATAATATATCTAGTGATTTAATTAATGCAGTAATTTCTGTCGAAGATAAGAATTTCTATAAGCATCATGGTTTTGATTATTTAAGAATTACAAAAGCATTATTTAAAAATATTAAAAGTCAAAAAATACTCGAAGGAGCTAGTACTATAAGCCAACAATATATTAAAAATGCTTACCTAGAATTTGATAAGACTTGGAATAGGAAGATAAAAGAAGCATTTTTAACCCTTAATCTTGAAGTACATTATTCCAAAGAAGAAATCTTAGAAGCCTATCTTAACACTATTAATTATGGTCATGGTAATTATGGTATTCAAAGTGCTTCCCATTATTATTTTAATAAAGATGCAAAAGATTTAACTATCGAAGAAGCTATTATTTTATCTGGTATTCCTAAAAATCCTAGTAATAATAATCCGGTTTCTAATTATGATAATGCCATTAAAAGAGCTAAAACTGTGGCTTTAACAATGTATAATAACAAAATAATTAATAAGGAAACTTATGATAATTTATTTCAAAATAAAATTGAAATATATGGTAAAAGAAGTGATAAAGATCTTGTTACTTTAATGTATTATCAAGATGCCGTTATTGATGAACTTAAAAGTATTCCTGGTATCACCGAAGAACAAATTAATTCTGGTAATTTAAAAGTATATACTACCCTTGATTATGAAGCCCAAAAGATAATGGAAGAAGAAATAATTAATAATATACCTAATGAAAAGTTAGAAACCTCTAGTTTAATAATTAATCCTCATGATGGAAGTATTATGGCTCTTACAGGTGGAGTTAATTATAAAAAAAGTCAGTATAATCGAGCCCTTAATTCAAAAAGACAAGTGGGTTCCACGATGAAACCCTTTTTATATTATGCCGCTTTAAAAAATGGCATGACTTCTTCTTCAACATTTAAAAGTCAATTTACAACTTTTACTCTAGATAATGGCAAAGTTTACTCTCCGAAAAACTACGCTAATGTCTATGGAAATAAAGATATTACTATGGCGACTGCAATTGCTTATTCTGATAATATTTACGCAGTTAAAACCAATCTTTTTCTAGGAATAGATGAACTTATCAATACCGCTAAAATATGTGGTATTAAAGAAAAATTAAATGAGGTTCCTTCTTTAGCACTTGGTACATCAGAAATTAATATAATTGATTATGCTACAGGATATACTACTTTTGCTAGTGGCGGTTATCAAAAGAAATTACATTTAGTTAGAAAGGTAGTTGATCAAGATAAGAAAACGCTGTATGAATTTAAAGATACTAATAATCTTGTTTTAAACCCTAATTATGTCTATATATTAAATGAATTATTAACTAGTACAACAAATAGTGCATTTTTAGATTATAACATTCCTACAGCCCTTTCTGTTGCTAATAAACTATCAAATAAATACGCATTAAAAACAGGAACTACTGATACCGATTATTGGACTGTCGGTTATAACAATAATATATTAATGATTATGTGGCTAGGTTACGATAATAATGATCCTTTAGAGGTATCTGTGGGTGGTAATGCCAAAAATATATGGGCTAATACAGTGGAAAGAATTAGTAAATTAAATAATTATCAAGATGGTTGGTATCATACACCAAATAATGTAATAGGACTATTATTAAATGCAATTGATGGTACACCAACAAATGATATTAAAAAAGCTAATATGTTTTATTATTTAAGAGGTAGTGAACCTTTATATGATATAAATAGTTATCAAAATTAAAAAAAGTCAGTTATCTGACTTTCTATAATGATACATTAATAATAAATGATGCTGTATTACTTAATTCTGTTGAAGAACTATTAACGTTATATCCTAATGCTTTAAGTTCAGCAATTACACCCTCTAGTTTAGATTTTACTTCATTCATTGATTTAGTAGAAGTAGGTACCGGTGTTTGAGGAACAGGTGCAGTTTGAACAGGCTCTGGCATTGGAGCTGGAGGAGTACTTTGAACTGGCATAGGTGCTGCAGCTGGGGCTGGAGCAAAATCTAAATCTTCGATTGAAGGAGCAGCAACAGGTTGAATAGGAGTTGGAGTTGGTTGAACTGGTTGAGGAGGCACTTGAGCATATGCAGGTTGTACAGGTGCAGAAACTGGTGCTGCAGCTGGTACAGGTGTATATGTTTGTACTGGGCTTACTTGTTCTTGTACCATTTGTGGTTGAATTTCTGTTTGCATAGGTTCCTCCTTTTCTTCCTCTTTATTTTCTTCTTCTATCTTTGCAACCGCAAATCCGTTATTATCCGCTTTAGAACTTAAATCAAATAAATTATTTTGTTGATTAAATGGGTTAACAGCTTCTGTCATCTGCATGTTTACTGCTTCTGACTCTAAATTATTAAAGAATTTATTTGTACTTCTTTCCCCTAAATTTATAGCACCTATACTATTTTGTTCTTGAACAGATGTATCAGGCAGTGGTGCATATGTTGGAATATCAACGGCATTTTGTTTTACCTTTTCAATATCCACACCTTGATTTAAATAAACTTGACCATATTCTTTACGTAATTCTAAATCTAGTAGTCTAACGGTCATTCTTTCATCAATTATTCTTTTTAACCATCTTACTTGTGCATCATTATCTTTAACTACTAGTAATGATCTTGCATGTCTTTCTGAAATAGAACCATCCATGACTGCATTTTGTACTTCAGGCGCAAGTGTTAACAAACGAAGTTTATTAGCTATAGAACTTTCGGATAAGCCCAACTTCATTGCTAATTGAGCTTGTGACATGTATCCTTGATCTAATAATGCCTTATATGATTTTGCTTCTTCGATAGCGGTTAATTCTTTTCTTTGAACATTTTCGGCGATAGCTATTTCTGCACTTTGACGATCATCAATATTAGAAATAACAGCAGGAACGGCAACAAGACCGGCCATTTTAGCTGCCCGGAATCTTCTTTCACCTGCTACAATTTCGTATTTGTCGCCCATTCTTCTTAATACTAATGGCTGAATAATACCATGTTGTTTAATAGAGGCTGCTAGTTCGTTTAAAGAAGTATCTTCAAAAGCTAACCGTGGTTGAAACCGGTTAGGTACAATATCTTCGACAGCAACTTGTAAAACACTAGAATCGAAATTCATACTAAAGCCCCTTCTCCTATTATTAATCTAAGTATAAAACAAAACTCCCTTTTTTGCAATAAAAAAGGAATGCATATCAATGATTAGAATAAAATTTGTCATAAAAAAGTAAGTATTATTAATTTATACTTACTTATAAAATAATTTATATGACTAATTGGCTGTTATTAACTCCATGATATACAAAATGAACTATCATCTGAATTAACGACACATCCAACACTATCCGATGTATCAAAACATTGTAAGTCACCACCATCAAATACTCCACAACTTATTGTACCAACGCGACAATTAGCATAACTAAGATATGAGCTACAATCATTATCAATGTCAATTTCGATTCCTTCATCAACAAAGACTTGGTATATGGCTTGTTTTGCACTTTCTTGTTGGACACTTGTAAAATTACTATTTGGTGTATGACCAGATAACCCATATTGAGTATATGGTTGACTTAAACATACTTCATGGTCATCACCATCATTTAAACATACATAATACTTACTATCATCTTGACCGATATATACTGCATGATTGGTTGCTTCACCACTATTTTGTAATGTTCCTCCATGATTAGGGTATGTATATATTGGCTCATAACTTCCTGTATTACTATTATATGTTGTTGATAAAGCATACCAATATTGAGTTGGTCCTGATGAAGATGCAGATGCTGTTCCCGCTACGCAAGAAACATTTACTACTTTAAATCTACCTTCATATGTTTTATCGGATAATGCACTTTGATCTGCATTTACATTATAAAACTTACTTGTGAGTGTCCATACGGCCGTACTTGTTGTTGAACCTGTTCCATCTATTTGCGCTCCACTTACGACTGATGCGACATAATTGGTATATGAAAGTGTTGATAAATCGGTTTCACTTTTTATATTATTGGTTCCTTCACTGACGTGGGCATTATTGGCTAGTGTTCCTTGGATCGTAAATTCATTTGAGGATACGCCACTTGTATGAGTAGTATATTTATCACTACTTGTCCATTCATACACAATATCATATGTACATACCATACTATAATCGGTATTGGTAGTGAAGTTTACCGTTAATGTTGTGTTATTCTCGGCGGCTATATTACCTTGTTTAGCTTGAACCATGTTACTTGCTGTTACATTAAGTAACATTTCTCCACCTAAGGTATCAAACACCATGTTATTTCGTTCTGTGACTGTATTGGCATTAGCTACATTTGTTATATTCATATTACCTGTTGAAAAATATGCATATGTTGCAAAGGTTATAATCGTTAATAGCATTACGATTGCTATACTCATTAAAATAATATTATTCTTTTTCATATGAACTCCTATCTTATAAATAAAGAATATCACAGATTAAAAGAATAGTCACTATTGACTATTCCATTTCTTGCTTCTCTTTAATATTTGATTATATTCATATAATTTATTACTATCTTTTTTTTCAATAACTAAAAGATTTCTTTCATCATTAGTAATTGGCAGATTAAAGCTTATTATTTGATACTTATTAATATTTAAATCATTTAAATGATTATCAAGAATCCTTTTTTCATTAATAATACTACCTTTCATTAAGACTACTTGACCCTCTTTTTTTATAAAAGGTAATGATAAAGAAATAATAATATCAATGAATGCTACCGCTCTTGAAACACATAAATCAAATTTATCCTGATTATTTTTAGCATAATTTTCAGCGCGATCATTAATAATAGTTACATCTTGTAAACTTAACTTATTTGTAATAATCTCTAAAAACTTAGTTTTTTTATTATTAGAATCTAGTAATGTTAGTTTAAGATGTGGATAAAATATTTTAATAACGATTCCAGGAAAACCTGCACCGGTACCAATATCTATCATATTATTAACCTTTGATAAATCAACTGCCTTACATAAAGTAAGTGAATCATAAAAGTGTTTTAGATAAACATCTTCTTTTTTAATAATAGAGGTTAAATTAGTATGACTATTATACTCAATTAGTTCGTTATAATAGATTTCTAATTGTTTTAACTCATCTTCACTAATATAAATACCTAATTTTTTTACTTCTTCAATAAAATCATTTATTTGCATCTTTACTATATTCCCTTTTCATATAAACCAATAATAAACTAATATCAACTGGATTTACGCCACTTATTCGACTAGCTTGAGCAATGGTTTTAGGCCGAACTAAAGCTAGTTTTTGTCGTGCTTCACTAGCAATATTTTTTATTTTACTATAATCAATATCATCTGGTATTTGCTTTTCTTCTAGTTTATCTAGTTTTTCTTTTTCTTGGTATTCCTTATTAATATAACCTTCATATTTATACTCTATTTCAACTTGTTCACATTCTTCGTGAGTATAATCACTTAAATCAAGATATCTTTTTATAATATCCATGGTTATTTCTGGTCTTTTTAAAAGTGTTAAATAATTAAAATTACCAGATGGAATACTAATATTTCGTTCTTTAAAGTCTTTTTTTACTTCATCAGTAATAACTAGTTTATTATTATTTAATAATTCTTTTAAAGTTTTTATTTTAGCCATTTTATTGGTAAATCTTTGATATTTATCTTCGCTAACAGCCCCAATATCATAGGCTTTTTTAGTAAGTCTTATATCAGCATTATCATGTCTTAATAATAAACGAAATTCGGCTCTAGAGGTAAGCATCCGATATGGATCAGTAATACCCTTAGTAACTAAATCATCAATTAATACACCAATATAAGCTTCATGTCTTTTTAAAATAAATTCTTCTTTATTGTCTATTTTTAATGAAGCATTAATACCAGCGATTAATCCTTGACCAGCTGCCTCTTCATAACCAGAGGTACCATTTATTTGACCAGCTGTATATAAATTCTTAATAATCTTAGTTTCCAATGAAGGACTAATTTGCATTGGATCAATAGCATCATATTCAATAGCATAAGCATATTTTGAAATAACAGCATTTTCTAAGCCTTTTAAACTATGGACCATTTTTTCTTGAACATCTCTTGGCATAGATGTTGAAAAACCTTGTAAGTACCATTCATCATAATAGATACTTTCTGGTTCTAAGAAAAGTTGATGACGCTCTTTATCAGCAAAACGCACAATTTTATCTTCGATTGAGGGACAATATCTTGGACCTACTCCGGTAGCATATCCACCATACATGGCACTCTTTTTCAAATTATCTCGAATAATTTGATGAGTATTCTCATTTGTATAAACTAAGTAGCATTTTTGTTGTCTATTTAAATCATATTGTGGTTCAACATCAAATGAAAAGGTCCAATAAACATCATCACCAGTCTCTGGTTTTAGAATATCAAAATTAATGGAATCAGCTTTAATCCTCTGAGGGGTACCAGTTTTTAAACGTTTAATATTAAAACCTAACTTATGAAGATTTGTTGATAATTCGTTACTTCTTTTTTCACCGTGAGGACCTCCGGGGGTATTCTCACTTCCTATTAAAATATTGGCATTAAGGTAAGTACCTGTTGTTAAAATTACGCTTGTTCCTTCGATTTTTTCACCATTATTTAATACTACCCCCGTAACGGTATTATTATCAACAATTAAGTTTTCAACCATACCCTCTTTTATTTCTAAATTGGGTGTTTCATCTAAATATTTGCGCATTACTTTTGGATAAACTCTTTTATCTGCTTGCGCTCTTAAAGCTCTTACGGCTGGACCTTTAGAATTATTTAACATCTTGATTTGAAAGTGGGAATAATCCGCTACTTTACCCATCAAACCACCTAGGGCATCTATTTCACGAACAATAATACCTTTGGCACTACCACCAATCGACGGATTACATGGCATATCAGCAAGATTATCAATATTAGCCGTTACTAGTAGGGTCTTTTTACCCATGAAAGCTGCGATATGAGCTGCTTCACAACCAGCATGTCCTGCTCCAACAACTATAACATCATACATAATATCCCCTACTTTCCCACACAAAAATCCCTAAATAAGCGATCAATAAGAGCATCTTCATAAGTATCACCAATTATTTCGCCTAATAGATCATAACAAGTCTTTAAATCGCTTTCAATTAAGTCTATTGGTATACCACTATCTAATGATTCTTTAGCCTTTTTCATAGCATCATTTGCCCTATTTACCAAGCTTATTTGTCGAGCATTAGATAAATATGTTAAGTCTTTATTTATTTCATTAATATTAAACATCTCGATTAATGTATCTTTTAAGGAATCAAGTCCATTAACACTCTTTGTATTTCCATATATAACATTATCATCAGATATATTAATAACAATCTTTTCATCGTTCTTATTAACAAAAATGACATGTTTTTTGTCCTTAATAACATTTAATAACTTTTTATCATCTTCATCTAGTGGTCTACTACCATCTAAAACTAGTAATACTAAATCGGCATCATTAAGGGCCTGATTACTCTTTTCAACGCCTATTTTTTCTACGACATCGGTTGTTTCATGAATACCTGCTGTATCAATTAATTTAACTTCGATACCATCTAAACTAATTATTCCTTCGACTAAATCACGTGTTGTACCGGCTATATCAGTAACAATAGCCTTTTCTTCATCTAATAAATGATTTAAGATACTACTTTTACCTACGTTTGGTTTGCCTATAATAGCAACATTTATTCCATCAGATACTATTTTACCGTATGAAGCACCTTTAACTAATTGATCTAACTTTTGACTAATTACGACTAACTTTTCATTAAGTAAATTTTCGGTTATAACTAAATTATCTGTATATTCAGGATAATCAATATTTACCTCAATATTAGCCATTAAAGATATAATATCTTCTCTAATATCATTTATTATTTTTGTTAGATTACCACCTATTTGATTTAATGATAACTTTCTTTTTGATTCTGTTTTAGCATTGATTAGTTCATTAACGGCTTCTGATTCTAAAAGATTAATTCTACCATTTAAGAATGCTCTTTTAGTAAATTCGCCAGGCTCAGCAAGACGACATCCTTTAGTTAATAATACTTCTAATATCTTATTCGTAGTCGTATATCCACCATGACAATTTATTTCTACTACATCCTCTTTGGTATAGGTCTTAGGTGCACGCATTACCATAACTAGTACTTCATCAATTATTTCATTATCTAAAGTAATATGACCATATTTAATAATATGAGATTCCCCTTTTTTTATAGGATTTGAAAAAATACTATTGGTTATTTCAATAGCTTTATCTCCACTTAAACGGATAATGGAAATTGCGCCAACCCCTAAGGATGTTGCAATTGCACATATTGTATCATCCATAATATCACTTCGCTCTCGCGTATTATAGCACGAATTTAAATAAAAATAAAAGAGTATCTCTACTCTTTTACCTCGATATAACTAATTACGATATGCCTATTTGGCTCTTCACCTTCACTAACTGTCGAAATATTCTTATATTTAGTTAACACATTGTGAACAATTCTTCTTTCGTAAGCATTCATATTTTCCATATGAACAGCTACTTTAGTCTTAAGAACATCACGAGCAATGTTTTTAGCTAGTCTTTCTAATCTAGCAACTTTTTTATCTTTATAATCTTCGACATCTAGGGAAATGGCAAAAAATATACCTGTTTCTACAAGAACTTTTTGTTTAACTAGATTTTCTAAAGCTTTTAAAGTATTACCATTATGACCAATTAAAATATTGTTATTATTTGAATACATCTTTAAAACAGTACGATCATCATGATTTCTTAATTCAAAAGATACTTCTAAACCTAATTTTTCAATAATCTCTTTTAAGAATTCTTTAATTAAGTTATAAACATCTTCTTTTTTATAAACTATAACTTCAGTAGTTTCACCCTTAAACAAACCCTTTTTAACTTCTCCTGCACGGTAAATGATATCATTTTTATCCAAATTATTGTCTTCACAAATTTGGTTTAATGTTTCTTCGAAATCTTTACCAGACTTAGTTATTTTTTCCATACTTCATACCTTCCTTTATTTTTAATTTACTATTTATATCTTTCTTCTCCCGTCTGTCATAATGACTTTCTTCTTTCTTTTTATCGATTAAATTCATAACAAACGTTTGAATAACTATAAATGCATATGTAACAATCCAGTATAAAGCAATGGCTGTTGGTAAACTAAATGATGCAAATGTAATAAATACGGTCATAACAATCAACATCGTTTTCATTTGACTTTGTCCTTCAGCATTTGGCATTTGATTCTTAGACATTGAATACTTAAATGAAAAATATGTTGTTAAACTAATTAATACTACTAGAATAATAAATGAATATTGATGATTAGCAATACCTACACTTGGTGTTGTTCCCAAATTCCAACCAAATATCTTTCCTTCATATATAGCCGGTATTTTATAAATTGCTTGTAAGAAAGCAAAGAATAAAGGTAATTGAATTAAAGCAAGTACACAACTTAATACAGGATTTATCTTATATTTTCGATAAACTGCCATGGTTTCTTGCGTTTTCATCATCATTGATTCTTGATCAGTACGTCCTGCATACTTCTTTTCAATCTTTTGTAATTCAGGAGTTGCTTTTTGAATTCCCTTACTTTGTCTTTGGGTCTTAATATTAAATGGTAAGATAATAATTCTGATTAATAACCCTATTACAATTAAAGATAAACCTAAGTAAGCATTTTTAAGACCCCATGACTTAAATACATAACCTAATTTAAGAATAATATAAGCAAGAGGTTTAACAAATAAGAATTGCCATACACTTCTTGTTTTATTAGATGTTATCTTAAATTTATTACATTCTGGTAACTTAGATAACTTAGGTGACATTTGATCTTCATATTTTTCATATAACTTATATATATCTGTATCTTTAGATGGCTTACAGAAGATACTCTTTTGAAGATTTTGACCTGTTGTTTCATTAATAACAATCTTACCTGCATCATCCTTAATATAATTATTAGCTCCACATCCTGTTGTTAATAATATAACTGATAGTAGAATAATACTCATTATTTTTTTATTTTTCATTTAAATCTCCTATTAATGTTTTAAGACTTAATGATTTATCATTATAACTAGCCGTTAAACACGTTTTCTTAATTATTATAATATACTTTCGATTATTTTTAAATAGCAACTTATTTTCGTCAATAAGAGCTTTTGTTTGCCTTTTCAATCTGTTTCTTATAACTGCATTACCACATTTTTTTTGCGTAGTAACTCCAAAAAGTTTATTATTAGAATCTATATCAACATAAAAAATTGTAAAAAATTGATTACTTGCTTTTTTACCATTATTAATTATGTAATTAAAATCATTACTAGATTTAATAATTTCCCTTTTTTTCATAAACTATCCCAAATTGAAAAAAAACCACGATGATGTGGTTTATTTTGATAAAACTTTTCTTCCTTTTCTACGACGTGAAGATAAAACTTTTCCACCTTTTCTTGAAAAAAAGCCATGAGTTTTCTTCATTTTTCTTTTATTAGGTTGATATGTTCTTTTCATATAATATTTCTCCTTTTTAGCGTTCTTATTATAATATTTTAATTAACACTATGTCAAGAATAAATATTTACTTTTATATATAATAATGAAAGAAAAATTTATCAACATAAAAATTATCAACAAAATCAACAACATTAAAAAATAGGGAATGTTAATAAAATAAAATTATCAACAAATGAATTTTGTTGAAAGTGTTGATATGTTATGTTATCATACTAAACAAAAGGATAAAATGGTGTTGATAATATTGTTGATAACTATTTAAGATACACATTTTTCTTTATCTTTAAATCAAAATAAGATACAATGAAATTGTTAATAATTATGAGTGGGGTAAGGGTATGAATGAAAATGAAATATTCAAAAACTTTTTAGAGTATATTCAACCAAAAGTTAATTTGAATTCTTTTAATTTATGGTTTGCATCTTTAGAACCTTTATCTTTTGATGGAGAGATATTAAATATCAAAGTACCAACATTAACTCATAAAAAAATACTTACTGATACATATAAAGATGTTGTAGATGAAGCGTTTTATGCAACTTTAAATAAAAAGATTCAAGTACAATATTATACTAATGATGAAATAGAAGCTGAAAAAGAGAAGAATAGTACAGTAATTGATGTTAGTCAATATCTAGAAGATGATTGGGAAAGTAATTTAAATCCTAATTTTACTTTTGATACCTTTGTAGTAGGGGATTCTAATAAATTTGCTGTTATGAATGCTCACATAGTTGCCGAAAATCCTGGTGTTGAGATTAATCCTTTCTTCTTATATGGAAAAAGTGGAATAGGTAAGACACACTTAATGCAAGCTATTGGTAACTATATAATGGCTAATTCTAAAAAGAAAGTTCTTTATGTATCAAGTGAAGAATTTAGAGATGATTACACGGGTATTGCTAGTGTTAGTAAAGGTATAGATACCATGAATTATGCCACTAGTTTTAAAAGAAAATACCAAAATGTTGATGTATTAATAATTGATGATATCCAATTTCTAGTAGATGCCGTTAAATCTCAACAAGAATTCTTCCATATATTTACGAATCTATATAATGCTAATAAACAAATTATCATCAGTAGCGATAAACCACCAGAAGAGTTAAAAAAATTTGAAGATCGTCTTCGTAGTCGATTTATGATGGGCTTATCGGTTGATATTCAACCACCAGATTTTGATCTAAAATGTAAGATAATTAAAAAGAAGATAGAAAATACAACTTTAAAAGGTAAATTAGACCATGAAATAATCGAATATATAGCTAATTCATGTAAGAATGATATTCGCCAAATCGAAGGGACTATCAAAAGATTAATGGCCTATACAGCGATGATGGGACCTACCAAAATTGATTTGAATTTTACAATGGAAGCACTCAATGATTACTTAAAAGTTAATATTTATGCAGAAAACTCTATTAGTAAAATTCAAAATATCGTTGCTGATTATTTCAATATATCAGTAAGTGATTTAAAAAGTAAAAAGAAAACTGCTAATATTGCAAAACCAAGACATATAGCTATGTATCTATGTCGAGTTGATACAGAAGAAGGTTTAGCAAGAATTGGCTTAGAATTTGGAGGGAGGGATCATTCCACAGTATCTTCAGCACTGGATAAAATTACTAGCGAATTAAAAACCGATAGTAAATTAAACATGATAATAAAGGATATTGAAAGTAAGTTATAAAAAATGTTGATAAAAAATGGATTAAACATTGAATAAATAAGCATTAAAAAAGTTATCAACAACAATCAACATTATAATAAATATAATTATTAAAAATATAAAATAAGAAAGAGGGAACAATATGAAATTTACAATTGATAAAAACATTTTTTTAGAGGCTTTATATAATGTTACTAAAGCTTTATCTCAAAAGATAACAATACCTGTCTTAAATGGTATAGTTATTGATGTGAATAAAAAGGGAATTGAATTATTAGCAAGTGATAGTGAACTAACAATTAAAGTAACTATTGATAAGAAAGATATTAAAAATATAGATAAAGAAGGAAAGTTAATAATCCAAAGCCGCTATATTTTAGATATTGTTCGTAAAATGCCAAGTGATATTATTAATTTTGAAAGTTCTGATAATAATACCGTAAAAATATATACAGATACTAATGAATTCTTACTAAATTGTTATAATTTGGAAGATTATCCTAATATATCTTTAGATTTAAACAAGAATTTTATCACCTTACAATCAACAATTTTAAGACAAATTATTAATCAAACTTCTTATGCGATGTCTACCCAAGAAGTAAGACCTTTATTAACAGGACTAAATCTTAAGATAAATGGTGATTTATTAGAGTGTATTGCTACTGATTCGTATCGTTTAGCTAAAAAAGTAGTTAAATTAAATGAACCAATCGAGGATTCAGTTAATATTGTTATACCTGGAAAAAGTGTTAACGAATTAGTATCTATCTTAAAAGATGAAGAAGATGTTAAAATACATATCTTTAGTAACAAAATTTTGTTCGAATTTAAGAATATTATGTTACAAAGTACTTTATTAAATGGTACTTATCCAGATACAACTAATTATATTCCTAAAGAATTTTCTTATATAATAGATTTAAAATTAAAAGATTTTTACGATGCTATTGATCGAGCTTCCATTATTACTTTAAGTAAAGATAAAAACATTGTTAAAATGTGTATTGATGATAAAATTATGACTATTTTAGGAAGTTCATCAGAAAATGGTAAGACTAAAGAAGAAATAAGTATTGAATCTAATAATAAAAATAGATTAGATATTAGTTTTTCATCTAAATATATGATGGATGCTTTAAAAGTATTAGATACAACTCAAATTATTCTTCAGATAAATGGTGATGATAAACCAATTATTATTAACGCTGTAGATGATGATACAGTAATTGAGTTAATTTTACCAATAAAAACATATTAGTAACAAAAACTGACATTTTTTGCATAAATAATGTGTTATAAGATGGTTGTCAGGGGAGAAATATGGAAAATCTTATAACAGAAAAAACAATCTTAATCGTCAAAGAGGGGAATAATTCATATCTTTATGAAAGTAATAACAAACGTTTTCTTCATAAAAAAATATATGATGTTATTAATGAAGGATGCAATTATTACGGTAGTTCATATAAAGGAAGAGTCGAAGGTTCAAATTATTTATTAGGTTCAATATATAAAGCACCAATCATTATTAGTGAGACTAAAAATATTATTATGTTTCCGACCACCTCGTTTGCTTGTGATGACTGTATGTGGATAAATTATGCATGGATAGATAAATATTACTATGATAATAATAAGTCGGTTATTTTGTTTAAAAATGGTCTTAAAATTGATATTAATCTTTCTTCAAAAATAATTAATAATCAAATCTTAAGATCATCACGTTTAGAATCAATATTAAAAAGCAAAAAACGATGATTTTGCTTTTTTTAATGCCATATTTGTGATATAATGTTATTGCGTATAGGAGTACGAGGCAATTAGAAAAATCAAAAATTTTGCACAAAAAAGAGGTTTAACATGAAATTACAAAATTTAGTCCTAAAAAACTTTCGAAATTATTCACATCTTGATCTTGATTTTTCTGATACATTAAATATCATTTATGGTGATAATGGCAGTGGTAAATCAAATTTAATTGAAGGAATATATATTCTGGCTTTAACTAAGTCATTTAGGACAAATAATGATTTAAATCTTATTAAGAATAATGAAGCTAAGTGCTCGATAATAGGAAATATTATTACAAATGAAAAGACTACTTATCAAATAGATTTAGATAATGCTGGTAAAACGGTTTATATAGATTCAGATAAAGTTACTAAGATTAGTGATTTTGTTACAAAAATAAACATTGTCTTATTTAATCCGTTAGATACTAGAATAATAAGTGATTCACCAGCTTTTCGAAGAAGAATGTTAAATATTGAAATATCACAAATAAATAGGGAATATCTTAATTTATTAAGTGATTATAATAAGTTATTAAAAAATCGTAATGCTTATTTAAAACAATTATTAATAAATGGTAATTCTTCGACAGAGTATTTAGATATTCTTACTCGTAAACTGGTGGAAAATGGTTTAAAAATTCATTTAATTAGAAAAGAGTATATTGATAAAATTAATAGCTATATATCTGATATTTACCGTAATATTTTTGAATATGGTGAATTAAAAATAAATTATAAAAGTATATATACAAACAAAAGTATGGATAAGATGCTGGAGATGTATCAAAAGAATTATCGTAAAGAAATGAATTATAGCAAAACTTTGTTCGGTATTCATCATGATGATATTGAAATATTACTAGATGGTCATAATATTAAGGAATACGGTAGTGTAGGACAACAAAAAAACTCAATAATATCTTTTAAATTAGCAGAAGTTTTAATAATTAAAAGTGTTAAAAATGAGTATCCAATACTTATTTTAGATGATTTATTTAGTGAACTCGATAATACCAAAATAAATAATATTATAAAAATGTTAAATAGAGAAGTACAAACATTTATTACGACAACAAGTATTGATAAAGTAAGTAAAGATTTATTAGTAGACGCAACATTATATCAAGTAAAAGATGGCGTCATTGAAAGGAATGATACTAATGGAAAATGAACAAAAGTATACTGAAAATGATATTCAAGTTTTAGAGGGTCTTGAAGCGGTTCGTAAAAGACCAGGTATGTACATTGGAACAACTGATATTAAAGGTCTTCATCATTTAGTATGGGAAATTGTTGATAACTCAATTGATGAAGCTTTAGCAGGATATTGTAATAGTATTGAGATTATTATAAATAAAGATAATTCAGTTACAGTCAAGGATAATGGTCGAGGAATTCCAGTTGGTATCCATCCTAAAACAGGTATTTCGACGGTTGAAACTGTTTATACAGTATTGCATGCTGGTGGAAAATTTGGTGGTGGCGGATACAAGGTATCTGGTGGACTACATGGTGTAGGTGCTTCCGTTGTTAATGCTTTATCTTCCTCAGTAGTGGTTACCGTTTATAAAGAAGGCAAAATTTATGAAGTTAAATTTGCTAATGGTGGAAAAACGGTTCAACCATTAAAAGTTATTGGGGATTGTGAAGATAATCGTACAGGAACAACTGTTACCTTTAAACCAGATCCTTCGATTTTTGATACTGTGATTTTTGATTATGAGACTTTAAAGATAAGAGTAAGAGAATTAGCCTTTTTAAATAAAGGGTTAAAACTTACTTTAAGAGATGACCGTGATGAAGAAGATACCACTGGAGATAGTTTTTGTTATGAAGGTGGTATTTCGGAATATGTTAGATTTATTAACCAAGGAAAAACGCCAATTCATGAAGATATTATCCATTTAGAGGGAACGGAAGAAAATGTTTTCTTTGAAGTAGCTATGCAATATAATACCGGCTATAATGATAACATTTATTCCTTTGTAAATAATATTAATACTCACGATGGTGGTACACATGAAGAAGGTGTGCGTCGGGCTTTAACAAGAGTAATCAACAGCTATGCTCGTAAGAATGGAATGTTAAAAGAAAAAGATGAATCTTTAACAGGTGATGATGTTAAAGAAGGATTATCAATGATTATTTCTTGTAAGCACCCAAATCCTCAATTTGAAGGACAAACCAAAGGTAGATTAGGTAATTCAGAAGTTAGAAAACTAGCAGATAGTGTATTTTCTACAGGTTTTGAAAAATTTTTGTTAGAGAATCCTGAAGATGCACGTTTAATAGTTAATAAAGCCATGCTTGCATGTCGGGCAAGAAATGCGGCGAAAAAAGCTAGAGAAATAACGAGAAAAAGCGACCTACAAACAACTAATTTCTTTGGTAAATTATCTGATTGTAAGAGTAAAGATCCAAAAGTATCTGAGATATTTATCGTCGAGGGAGATTCCGCTGGTGGTAGTGCTAAAAAGGGTCGTGATTCAATGACACAAGCCATACTACCATTAAGAGGCAAAATTTTAAACGTTGAAAAAGCTCGATTAGATAAAGCTTTAGGAAACGAAGAAATACGAACAATTATAACGGCTTTTGGTACTGGAATAGGCGAAGAATTTGATTTATCTAAGTTACGTTATGACAAAATAATCATCATGACCGATGCCGATGTCGATGGATCACATATTAGAGTATTGCTTTTAACTTTGTTTTATCGCTTTTTCAGACCAATTGTAGAAGCAGGACATGTTTATGCTGCGCAACCTCCTTTATATCGAATAATGCATGGTAAAACACGTAAATATGTTTTAAATGATGAAGAGAAAGATAAATATTTAGCAACGTTAAGTGATGCTGTAAGACAAAAAGCTGAAGTAGCCAGAATGAAAGGTCTTGGTGAAATGGATGCGGAAGAACTTAATGAAACAACAATGGATATTGAAAAAAGGGTTCTTCGGAAAATTACTGTTGATGATTGTGTTTCGGCGGATGCTATTTTTGAAAAATTAATGGGCGATGAAGTTGAACCAAGAAGAGATTTCATTGTTGAAAACGCTGGATATGCAATCAACATTGATATATAGAAGGTGGGTGATATCATGAATGAAGACAATAAAGATTTAGAAGAATTATTAGAAAGAGCTGCTGAGGATCAAAATGAGGCACCTGTAGAGCCATTTGAAGACCAAGATGATAAAAATATTGATACTCATGTTAATAACGCTGAATTTAGTGGCTATTTTCATGAGAGAGATAGTTTAACTGAAAATAATATTGTTAGTGAAGTAAGTACATCATTTTTGGAGTACTCAATGAGTGTTATAACAGCAAGAGCTTTACCGGACTTAAGAGATGGTTTAAAGCCTGTTAATAGACGTATTTTATGGGCAATGTATGAATCAGGTTATACACCAGATAAACCTCACCGTAAATCGGCAACAACTGTTGGTTATGTAATGGGTAATTACCATCCACATGGTGATTCTTCCATTTATGAAGCAATGGTTAGAATGGCACAAGATTTTAACCAACGATATATGTTAATTGATGGACATGGTAACTTTGGTAATATCGAAGGTGATGGCGCTGCCGCCATGCGTTATACCGAATCTAGACTTGATAAATTATCTTTAGAATTACTTAGAGACATTCGTAAAGATACCGTAGATATGGATGATAACTTTGATTTTACGAAAAAAGAGCCACGCGTGTTACCGTCTAGATTTCCTAATATTTTAGTTAATGGAACAATGGGTATTGCGGTTGGTATGGCAACAAATATTCCACCTCATAATTTAGGTGAAGTTATAGATGGATGTGTTGCTTATATTGATAATCCTGATATTGATGTTGATGGATTAATGAAATATATTAAAGGACCAGATTTTCCAACCGGTGGTATTATCTTAGGAAATAAAGGTATTAAACAAGCTTATGAAACTGGCCGTGGTGGTATTGTAATAAGAAGTAAAGCCTCCATCGAAGAACATGGTACTCATAATGCAATTGTTATTACTGAAGTACCATATGGTGTTAATACTCTTGAATTAAAAAATAGAGTTGCTGAACTCGTTCATAACAAGATTATTGATGGTATTTCTGATTACCATACTGATTTAAAAGATGGTGTTAAAATTACTATTACTTTAAAGAAGGATGCTAATCCTCAAGTCGTACTTAATAACCTATATAAACACACTAATTTTCAAGTTAATTACGGGATTATATTCTTAATGCTTGATAATGGTGTACCGCGTACTTTAGGCTTAAAATCAATAATTTCCAAGTATATAGATCATCAAAAAGAAGTTATTATCCGTCGTACTAAGTTTGAATTAAATGAAGATGAAAAAAGAGTTCATATTTTAGAAGGTTTAAAGATTGCTTTAGATAATATTGATGAAGTAGTAGCAATCATTCGTTCGGCTAGTGATGATGAAGAAGCTAAGAGTAAATTAATGTCTCGTTTTGGACTATCTGAAGTTCAAAGTGATAACATCCTAGAAATGCGTTTAAAACGTTTAACAGGCTTAGAAAGAGACAAAATTGAAAGTGAATTAAACGATTTACTAAAGGAAATTGACTATTTGAAGAGTGTTTTAGCTTCTGAACAAAAAGTATTAGATATTATTAAAGAAGAAATGCTTGAAATTAAGAAGAAATACTCAGATGAAAGACGTACACACATTGATATGACCGCTATTGAGTATATCGAAGATGAATCACTAATTCCTGAAGAAAACATCGTTGTTGCTTTATCACATAATGGCTATATTAAAAGAGCTAATGTTGATACATATAAAACGCAACACCGTGGTGGAGTTGGGGTTAAAGGCATGGGTACAAACGAAGAAGACTATATTGAACAATTAGTTAATTTATCTACTCATGATCATCTATTATTCTTCACAAATAAAGGTAAAGTATATCGCGTTAAAGGCTATGAAATACCTGAATATGGTCGTGCATCTAAAGGATTACCGGTTATTAACCTGTTAGCCATCGAAAAAGATGAAAGAGTTAATTCAATTGTTCCAGTATCACAAACGGAAAGTGATGTTGATTATTTGTTCTTTGCAACCAAAGAGGGTATTGTTAAGAAAACATTGTTATCTGAGTTTGAAAATATCCGTAATTCTGGAAAAATATGTATTAATTTAAGAGAAAGCGATGAATTAATAGGTGTTAAGAAAGTTAAAAAGAATGATTTTATTTTATTAGCATCCGATGCTGGAAGAATGGTAAGATTTAACGAAACAGATGTTCGTGTTATGGGCAGAACAGCAAGCGGCGTTCGTGGAATTAATTTAGATAGTACAAACAAATGTATTTGTTTAGAAGTAGTTAACGACGAAGACAACATCTTATTAATTACAGAAAAAGGTTATGGAAAACAAACAAAAGTTCTTGAATATCGTGAGACAAAACGTGGAAGTAAAGGTGTTAAAGCGTTAAATATTACAGATAAGAACGGAATTCTTGCGGCAGTAAAATTAGTTATTCCTGAAAATGATGTTATTATAATGACTAATCAAGGTATGGTTGTTAGAATACCTATTAATCAAATATCTGAATACGGTCGAGTAACTCAAGGTGTTCGTGTTATTAATTTAAAAGATGGTCAATTAGTTGCAGCTGTTAGCTTAGTTTCTAGTGATGAAAACGAAGAGTATTCAGAAAATAGCGCCGAAAATACGCCAAATTCTGAAGAATAACTAGTCAATGTTTCACGTGAAACATTGTTGATAAATTGTTGCTTTTATAAATTTTAATGTTACACGTGAAACATTGTTGATAATTTGTGATTAATAAAATTCGATATGTTTCACGTGAAACATATATTGCAAATTAAGAAAGTATTTGGTATTATAAATACGTGCAACAAATATATTGTAACCTGGTCAGATTCGGAAGAAAGCAGCCACATCAATCCCTATTTGTGTGCACTTTTTTTATGGAGATTATATGAAAGTAATAGAAGTTATGTTGAAAGAAGCCAAAAAAGCTTATGATAATAATGAGGTACCAATTGGATGTGTAATTGTTAAAGATGGGAAAATTCTTTCAAAGGCACATAACACTAAACAAAGAAGTTACTTATGTACGAATCATGCGGAAATAATTGCTATTCAAAAGGCGGAAGAGAAAACTAAAGATTGGCGATTAGATCAATGTGAGATGTATGTAACGCTTGAACCATGTAAGATGTGTAAAGAAGTAATTAAACAATCCAGAATTAAAAGTGTCCATTATTTATTGAAGTCTAATTTTGATAACGAGGAGAATAAACATATTAACTATGCTATGATGCACGAAGATGCTGATAAAATGGTGGAATATAAAGAATTATTACAATCATATTTTAAAAGTAAAAGATAGAAGAAAAGCCTTATTATTGGTATAATAATGGTATATGGAGGAAAGATGAACTACAAAGTTTTATACAGAAAATATAGACCTGGTGATTTTGATAGTGTGGTGGGACAGAATAATTCAATTATGCTGTTGAAAGATAGTGTAATTAATGAAAAAATTTCTCATGCGTACATTTTTTCGGGTCCAAGAGGCACAGGAAAAACAAGTACTGCAAAAATCTTTGCAAAAGCAATCAATTGTTTGTGTCCGAAAGATGGAAATCCCTGTGGGGAATGTGATAATTGCCGTAATTTTGCATCAAGTAATGATATATATGAAATTGATGCTGCATCTAATAATGGTGTTGATCAAATAAGAGAAATTGTAGAAAATATTAAATTAACACCTATAAATTTAAAGTATAAGGTATATATTATAGATGAAGTCCATATGCTTAGTATAAGTGCCTTTAATGCGCTGTTATTAACTCTTGAAGAGCCTCCAAAGCATGCTGTATTTATTTTAGCTACCACGGATATCGAAGATGTTCCTATAACAGTATTATCGCGTTGTCAAAGGTTAGATTTTAAGAAAATAAAGGCCCAAGATATTGAAGGTAATATAAAAGATATATGTGCTAAAGAGAAGATAGAGATTGAGGAATCTGCCATAAGTGAAATAGCGAGTTATTCTGATGGTGGTATGCGTGATGCGTTAAGTATTTTAGATCAATTATCCAAAACTTCAGAAAAGATTACGCAAGACATGGTATTAAAATCAATTGGCGTTATATCAAATGAAAAAGTAAAAGAATTAGTTAAATATTATATAGATGAAGACGTTGAAAACATAGTAAAATTTGTTGATCAACTTCGTGAATCATCTGTTGATTTTAAATCTCTGATTAAAAAAACTATTCGTCAAGTTCGTTTGGAAGCTTTGGAAGTTTTAAGACAAAAAAATGATAATTCTTGTTATGAAAAATATAAAAAATTATGTTTTGATTTATCAAATTTAGTATATAAGATAAATGTTAACGTTGATGTGTATACTTTATTTGAATTTACGCTTTTGCCCACTGTGGAAAAATACATAAATATTGCAGAAGATACGCCAAAAAATCATGCAAAATTGGAAAAAATAAAACAGGAAAAATCCGAACTAAAAACAGTTGCTAAAGAGAAAGAAATATCTAAAATTTTGACACCCCCGGAGGATAAATTGATGCAAAAATCCACACCATCTGTTGAAGATAATAGTCAAAATATTGTACCCGTTAATGATGATCAAAACAAATTAAAAAATATCAAATTAATTGATATAAGAATTAATAATTGTTTTGCCAGTGCTAGTAAGATTTATTTGAATAACTTTAAAAAGCAATGGGATATTTTTATGAATACATTATCTAATAAAAAAATTAAAGGATTATTATTGGATGTTGAAATAGTATTAGCTTCTGATAAAATTGCGGTCCTAAATTCAAAATTTAGTGACATTGTTAACAAAATTAACACCGATTTAGAAAAAATAGAGGACATTTTTCAAAAAAACACATCATTTTTTTATAAATTCATAGCAATTGATAATGAGTACTGGAATACAAAAATGGATGAATACAAAAAAAATATCAAAAACGGGAAAAAATATACTATAATAAAAGAACCAGATAATATATTAGATGATGGTGTTGTTGATGATGTTTTTACATCAAGTAAAATTGAAGTTCAATAAGGAGGAATGAATATGAACATGCAACAAATAATGGCGCAAGCTCAAAGAATGCAAAAGGATATCATGGCAAAGAAAGACCAAATTGATAAAATGTCTTTTGAAGGAAAGTCTGATTGGGTAGTAATTAATTTTAAAGGTAACAGATCAGTTGATTCTGTGGAAATTGTTAATGATGCTGCTTTTGATAAAGAAAACAAGGATATACTAAGTGATATGATTATGTTAGCTATTAAAGATGGTCTTGCTAAGATTGATAAAGAAACGGAAGATAAATTAGGTTCTTACGGCAATATGGGCGGGTTGTTATAAGTATGGTTTATCCAGAAACCCTTGAAAAAATAATTAGATTTTATAAGAAATTACCAAGTATTGGTGAAAAAAGTGCTGAAAGGTTAGCTTTAGCGACTTTAAATATCGATGATGATATCATTAGTGATTTTGCTGATAGTTTAGTTAATGCTAAAGAACTTTTACAGCCGTGTAAGGTATGTCATAATCTTACTGATAAAGAAGTGTGTGATATTTGTTCTGATGAAAATCGTAACCAAAATTTAATTTGTGTAATCGAAGATTATAAAAGTGCATTTTCATTTGAAAAAGCTGGGCGTTTTAATGGTGTTTATCATGTACTTAATGGTTTAATATCACCAATAAATAATATAGGTCCAGAAGATATTAATATTTCTTCCTTAGTAAAGAGAGTCGATAGTTTAGATAATCCAGAACTAATTTTAGCATTGAAGTCTTCGATTGAAGGAGAAACAACCACTTTATATATTAAAAAAATATTTGAAAAGAAACAGGTTACAATTTCTCGTTTGTCTTATGGAATACCTATGGGTGCAGAAATTGACTATCTAGATATTATGACTTTGGATAAGGCTCTTGAGGATCGGAAGAAGATATCATAAAAAATAAATCTTGGCATATTATTTGTGCGAAAGGATAATATGCTAAGACTGATATTTAAAGTTGTAAAAAGAGTGATAATAGCCTTTTTTTTACTTTATGGTATTAACTTAATGTTAAATACTTTGCATATCATAATACCAATCAATGTGGTAACGGTTGTTTTTACTAGTATATTTACTTTACCAGGTCTATTGTCATTAATTGTTTTATATTTTGTGTTATAAGGAGTTTATTTTGACAGCGGAAGAAGTTTTAAATAGTCTTTTAAATATATATCATGAGCAAAGGTTAGCTCATGCTTATTTATTTGAGACAAACAATTTAGAACGGGCTCTTGTTGATTTAAAAAGGTTTATTAAAAGAATGGCTTGTTCTAAAGAATATCAAGACAATTGTTCAGTTTGCAATTTATGTAATTTAATTGACAATAATAGTTTACCAAGTTTACTAATCATTCAAGCTGATGGTAATAGCATAAAAAAAGATCAAATTGAATTAATTCGTAGTTCATTTGCCACGAAGCCGGTATATACATCAGCAAATGTTTATGTCGTTGTCGAGCCAGAATTAATGAATGATACAGCCTATAATAGAATGTTAAAATTTATCGAGGAACCAGAAAGTGATATTATTGGCTTTTTCTTAACTAAGAATAAAGATAAAATTCCGCCAACAATTATCAGCAGATTAGAAATATTAAAATTACATTATATTGGTGCCTATACTGATGATATAGTTAGTGAAAATAATGATAAAATTGAGGAAATATTAAAAGATTACATAGCAAAAATAAATCACAATATTGATGAAATATTATGTTATAATAATAGTGTAATTTTAAAAGAGTTACCTGATAAATCAGATATAATTATCTTATTTAAGAAATTGCTAAATTATTTTCAACAAAAGTATCGTGAGTCTTATGATTTTCAAACAAATCAAGTATGTAGACTGATTATTGATTATTTAGAGAAACTCAATTATAATGTTAATATTTCTCTTTTGTTGGACAGTTTTGCAATTGAAATGGAGCAGTTATATGAAAAATAAAATATATCAAGTCATTTTTAAGAATAGTTGTAAGCCTTATTCGTTTAAGTCTGATTTGGAATTAGACGTAAATACTGAAGTTATTGTGGAAACAGAGAAAGGTGAACAATACGGAAAAGTAGTAGGAGAACAAACTAATCGTAGTGATAAAGATAATTATCAAAAGGTTATTAGAATAGCCACTCCTGAAGATACAGAAGTCTACTATAAAAACTTAAAAGATGCTGACTCAGCATTGAAAAAATGTAAGGATTTAGTTAAGGACTTTGGTCTTGATATGTATATTATTAATGCTCAATTTAGTTTTGACCGTTCACAGTTATTAATTAATTTTACCGCTGATGATCGCATTGATTTTCGTGAATTAGCTCGAAAATTAGCCTCCGTTTATCGAACAAGAATTGAACTACGTCAAATTGGTGCGCGCGACAAGGCTAAACAAATTGGGGGAATAGGTGTATGTGGTCAAAAACTTTGTTGTGCTAATTTCTTAAATCAAATTGACTCTATTTCGATGAATAAAGCAAAAAATCAAAATTTGGCATTAAATCCATCTAAAATCAACGGTGCATGTGGCAGACTATTATGCTGTCTTTGCTATGAAGATGATGAATATACTCGTTGTTCAGCAGGATTGTTGCCTATTGGTACGAAGATTAATTATCAAGGTGAAGAAGCGCAAATCATTGGCGTAGACATCTTAACTAGAACTTATAAGGTTATAATTAACGATGAAAAAGTTAGTATTAAACATGAGGATATCAAGAATGATCGTAAAAAATGATTTATTTGATTATGAAAGCCGTTACATTTATCAAGATAACGAGCTATTTAAGTTTTCTTTAGATTCAATCTTACTTGCGGAATATGCAAGTATTTTTTTAAGTAATAATATGCAAGTATTGGATTTATGTACTGGTAATATGGCAGTACCTTTAATTATGTCCAAGTATTCTTCAGCCCATGTGACTGGCTTTGAGATTCAAAAAAAAGTTTATGAATTGGGATGTAAATCTATTTTGGAAAATCAACTTAGTAATCAGTTAACGATTATTAATGATGATGTTAAAAATATTAAACAACACTTTGCTAGCGAGTATTTTGATGTTATGGTATGTAATCCTCCTTTTTTTAAAGAAGGAAGCTCCATTAAAAATGTAAACACAGGATTATCAATGGCAAGGCATGAAATATCGATTAATCTTGAGGATATCTTTCAAATTGCCAGGTCATTTTTAAAGAATAATGGTTCGTTAGTGATTGTTCATCGGGTTAATCGTCTTGATGAGATTATAAATCTAGGTTTTAAATATAAAATACATATTAAAAATATTCAGTTGATATCTACTAAAGAAGACAAAAAACCCAGTATTGTTTTAGTAAGGGCTGTCAAAAATAGTAAAAGTGGAGTTATAATAAATAAAGAAAAGTGCATTGAAAATGTTAAATCTTATCAAAATATGTTTAAGGAGTAAATATGAAATTAATTGTAGGTTTAGGTAATCCGGGTGTTAAATATAAAAACACACGACATAATATTGGTTTTATTATTTTAGATAATTATGTTCAAGATAATAAATGGATTCAAGATAAAGATGCACTTATTGTCACTACTTTAATTGATGGCAATAAGGTATTATTTGTTAAGCCACAAACATATATGAACTTATCGGGTAGATGTGTGGCAAGATTAGTTAAATATTATAAAATATTGCCTGAAGATATTTTAGTTATTCATGATGATTTAGATTTACCAAAGTTAAAATATCGAGTAAAATATAATTCATCTTCTGGAGGCCATAATGGTATTAATGATATTATTAATGCTTTAGGTACAAAGGCTTTTACACGTTTAAAAATTGGTATTGGTCATGAACCTTATGAAGATATAAAAGATTATGTGCTTGGCAAATTAAGTAAAGACGAATTAACACTTTTAAAAAATGATATATTTAATAGTCTTATCACTGATTTTATTAATAAAGATAGTAATTATATAATGAATAAATATAATCAAAAAGGATAGTTATGGATTTTCTCAACGATATTTTTGATACAAAAAATGGTAGTGTTATCTGCGGTTTAACTGATGAGTTAAACGTTTTTTGTGTTCTAAATATGTTTCGAAAATCACAAAGAGATATTGTAGTTTTAACATCATCGCTATATGAAGCAAATAACTATTATAATTTATTTCAAACATATACCAATGATGTTTTGCTTTTTTTAATGGATGATTTTATTTCTTCGATGGTTAAAACATCTTCGCCAGAGTTAAAATTAACACGTTTAAATACTTTGGACTTAATTCCTTCGAAAAGACACATTATTATTACTAATCTGATGGGATTTTTAAAATTTTTACCTAATGTTCAAAAACGTGAAAGTCGTATTTTAACTTTAAAAGATCACTTGTGTATTAAACGTGATGCATTAGTGGAAAAACTTATTGATTATGGTTATCGAAGAGAGTCGGTTACAACTTCGACGGGTGAATTTTCAGTTCGAGGAATGATAGTCGATGTGTTTCTAATTAATGAAAAGCATCCTATTAGAATTGAATTTGATGGTGATGAGATAGATAACATACGTTACTATGATGAGGATACCCAAAGGACAATTAACAAGATTGATGAGATTATTTTAAAACCTATCGGTGAAATGGACCAAATTGACATGCCTTCATCTTTAATTGACTATCTAAAAGATCCATTAGTTGTCAAGATTGATGTTAATCAGATTAACGCTTCATATTACAAACTTCAAGAAGATATTTTAGAATATACTTCCAAAAATGATATAACTGATAAGTTAATGTTTGAGTTTGATGATATTAAAACAGCAGATGTTATTGAATTAAATAAGTTTGCTAATGGTAAAAATGATATTGTTGTTAATTGCTCTTCGATTGAAAACTTTGATCAAGATTATGAACTATTATCACGTAATGTAACTAAATGGTTGGAAGAAAAGAAGAAAGTAATTTTTTGTTTGTCAAGTAAGAATGAGATTAAAAGAATTAAAGAATTATTTCCTAATGTTCAAGTCTTAAATTTAAAGATTAATCATGGTTTTATGATTAGTAATTATGTTGTTATTTCTGAATTTGATATTGAAAAAACGAAACATAATTATAAATATCAAAATAACTTTTATGGTGGAAAAAAGGTTACTAGTTATAATGATTTAAAAATTGGTGATTATATTGTTCATATTGCTCATGGTATTGGTATATATAACGGTATTGCCACTTTAACCAAAGATGGGGTAAAAAAAGATTATATTCAACTTTTATATTTAAATAATGATAAAATCTATATTCCAGTTGAGAAAATAAGTAATATTTATAAATATTCAGATAAAGATGGTTCTACACCACATTTAAATCGCTTGAATTCTTCGAGTTGGTTGAAAACAAGGGAGTATGTTCAAAAGAAAGTTCAAGATATTTCACGGGAACTAATCGAATTATACAAAAAAAGGGTAGCTATCAAGTCAGAAATCTATAAATCTTATCCTGAGGAAGATGTCTTTAATAGTGAATTTAGTTATGATTTAACCGCCGATCAACAAAGATCCATAAACGATATTTTTGCTGATTTAAAAAGTGGTTATCCGATGGACCGTTTATTATGCGGTGATGTTGGTTTTGGTAAGACTGAAGTAGCTTTAAGAGCGATGTTTAAAGCTGTTTTAAATAACCATCAAGTAATGTATTTATGTCCAACGACAATTCTTTCTAAGCAACAATACCTAGTAGCTAAAGATCGTTTTCAAAATTGGCCAATTGAGATTGCTTTATTAAATCGATTTACGACCCCTAAAGAAGTAACCCGAATTATCGAAGGTCTAAAAACCGGTAGAATCGATATTGTTTTTGGTACTCATAAGTTGTTAAATGATAAAGTCAAATTTAAGGACTTAGGTTTAATGGTTGTCGATGAAGAACAAAGATTTGGGGTTAAACATAAAGAAATAATCAAAGAAATGAAAGCAGACATTAATGTTTTAACTTTATCGGCTACGCCTATTCCTCGTACTTTGAAAATGGCTCTTTCTGGTTTAAGGGATTTATCCATTATTGATACAGCACCTCTTAATAGGTATCCTGTTCAAACATATGTTATTAGCGAAGATGACTTAATTATCAAGGATGCTATATACAAGGAATTAGCACGTGATGGACAAGTATTCATTTTGTTTAATAATGTTGAAAATATGGAAGCTAGAGTAACACATTTGAGAAATTTAATTCCGAATGAAACAATCCGTTTTGCTCATGGGCAAATGGATAAAGAAGAGTTAGATACCATCATGGAAGACTTTGTAGATCATAAGTTTAACATTATTGTTTGCACGACGATTATCGAAAATGGTATTGATATTCCGAATGCTAATACTTTAATTATTTATGATGCTGATCGATTAGGTTTATCACAACTTTATCAATTACGTGGCCGTGTTGGTCGTAGTGATAAAATTGCTTATGCTTATTTAATGTATAACAAGATGAAAATGCTTAATGATGATGCTATCAAAAGATTACAAGCTATCAAAGAATTTACGGAATTAGGTAGTGGTTATAAGATTGCCATGCGTGATTTATCCATTCGTGGTTCTGGGGATATTTTTGGCGCTAATCAAGCTGGTTTTGTGGATACAGTGGGAGTTTCTTTATATATGAAACTCATCGAAGATGAAATGCGTCGTCAGAAAGGTGAAATAGTCGAAGAAGAGGATGACAAAGATCAAACATTATTAAGTGTCGAGACGCATATTGATGATAGTTATATTTCTGATGAAGACATTAAGATAGAAATCCATCAAATGATTAATCAAATTGATTCTTATGATAAACTAATAGATGTTAAAACCACTCTAGAAGACCGTTTTGGTAAGATAACCCCGGTTTTAGAAAATTATATGTATGAAGAATGGTTTGAAAAGATAGCTAATAAATTACATATTACGAAAGTTAAACAGACAGATCGTTTTATTGAAATAGAATTACCTTTAGAACTATCTAAGAGCATCAAAGGAGATAAGTTATTATACGAATCATATAGTATATCAAAAAACTTTTCGTTATCTTATAAACATAACTGCATTATTATAACTTTGTATTATAAGAATTTACCTGATCACTTTATTAAGTATATTGTTAAATTATTAAATACATTTTAGTATATAAAATAATTCTTAAAACACACTATAAATAGGAGTGTGTTTTTTTGAAGAATACAGGTATTGTTCGCAGGATAGATGAATTAGGAAGAATTGTTATTCCTAAAGAAATAAGAGATATTTTAAATATTACTAATGGTGATGAATTAGAGATATATGTCGAAAATGATAATATTATCTTACATAAATATTCGCAGTTGGGAAAAGAGAAAGATAAAAATGATAAACTTTTTGCATCGCTTAGTTTTCTTACGGAGGGATTACTCCTTTTAGGGGATAAAGATAAAATAGTTAGTAATGGTCCTTACGAAAATCAAACTTTTTCGGATGAAATAAGAGAATTAATAATGGAAAGAAAGCCATATCGAAGTCTTAATCTAGAACAATATATAATAGGTGAAAATAATCTTCAGGGTTATTTCTATTTTTATCCTATCTTGCATAATAGTGTTATCAAAGGTGTTATTATCTTAGTTAAATCGACTCCTATCAAAAAAGAAGATGAAATATTTGTTAGAGTTCTAAAAAATATAATTGATAATTTCTAAGACCTATGTTAATATGTAGTTGCAAATGCATTGATTAGGAAGATTGTATTAATTATTTTTTAGAGAGTACTATAATGGTGGAATTAGTATAAATGGTTAATATTTTGTGGGCCTATGAGCAAGCGTGGGGTAGTTTCCTTATCAACAAAGTAGCATGTTAGACATGAATTAAGGTGGTACCGCGGGAATTCCCGTCCTTTAGTTCATGTCTTTTTTCTTTTAAGGAGGAATTATTATGAAAGACAAATTTTATATTAGTACAGCTATTGCTTATACTTCATCAAAACCACATATTGGTAATACATACGAGATTGTATTAGCAGATGCGATTGCTAGATATAAGAGGTTACAAGGTTATGATGTATATTTTCAAACCGGTACAGATGAACATGGAGAAAAAATTGAATTAAAGGCCAAAGATGCGGGTATCTCACCACAAGAATATGTGGATAAGGTGGCTGGTCAAATTAAAGATATCTGGGATATTATGAATACAAGCTATGATCGTTTTATCCGAACTACTGATCCTAAACATGAAAAGACAGTTCAAGATATTTTTAAAAAGTTATATGATCAAGGTGATATTTATAAGGGAGAATATAAGGGATTATATTGTACCCCATGTGAATCGTTTTGGACAGAGAGTCAATTAGTTGATGGCAAATGTCCAGATTGTGGTAGAGAAGTTAAAGAAGCTACGGAAGAAGCATACTTTTTAAGAATCAGTAAATATTCTCAATGGTTAGAGGAATATATTGAATCACATCCTGGTTTTATTGAACCTGAATCTCGTAAAAATGAGATTGTAAATAATTTTATTAAACCAGGTCTACAAGATTTATGTGTCTCAAGAACCTCTTTTAAATGGGGAATACCAGTTACTTTTGATCCAGATCATGTTGTATATGTTTGGATTGATGCTTTATCTAACTATATTACTTTCCTAGGTTACCATGTTAATGAGGAATCCGATGAGGAATTTAAGAAATATTGGCCTTGTGATATTCATTTAATTGGTAAGGATATTTTGCGTTTTCATGTTATTTATTGGCCAATTATGCTTCATTTGTTAGGAGTAGAATTGCCTCGTAAGGTATTTGGTCATCCATGGTTACTATTTGGTAATGATAAGATGAGTAAGAGCAAAGGAAATATCGCTTATGCTGACGATTTAGTTAATAGATACGGTGTTGATTCTATTCGTTTTTATATGTTACATGATATGCCTTTTTCCTCAGATGGAAATTATACGGAAGATTTATTAGTGGAAACAATTAACAGTAATTTAGCTAATGTCTTAGGTAATCTAGTTAATCGTAGTATTGGTATGGCTAATAAGTATTTTGAAGGCATTGTAACTAATACAAATGTTAATGAAAACATAGATAAAGAATTTATTGATTATGTTGTAGGTAAGAAGGCTATCGTTGATGAAAAAATAGATAGTTTAAGAATTGCTGATGCTCTTGAAGAAGTAATTGATTTGTTCAGAAGATGTAATAAATATATTGATGAAACAACTCCTTGGGTACTTGCTAAAGAGGGTAATAATGATCGTTTAAATACAGTTCTTTATAATCTTGTTGAGTCTATTAGAATTGGTGCAGTATTATTACAAGCTTTCTTACCAGATACTTGTGAAAGTATTTTCTATCAAATAAACACGGATATTACTAGTTTTGCTAGTATTAATGAATTTGGTCAATACAAATCTGGAACAAAGGTTAATGAAGCTAAGGTATTGTTCCAACGGATTGATAAATAACGATGGATAAGTTAATGTATATTGACACACATTGCCATTTGTATAAAGAGTATTATGACAATCTTGAAGAAATAATAGACACTTGTCGAAGTAAAAAGATTAGTATCATGATTGTTAACGGCTGTGATAAAAAAAGTAGTATTGAAACATTAGAATTAGCTAATAAATACCCTGAAATATATGCTGCGATTGGCTTTCATCCCACGGAATTAGATTCTTTTAAAGATGGGGATATAGAGTGGTTAAAAACACATGTTATCAATTCTAAAGTAGTAGCCATTGGGGAAATTGGGTTAGATTATCATTATGACAACACTGACAAAGAAAAAGAAATTGATATTTTTGAACAGCAATTAATATTAGCAGAAACAATTCATTTACCCGTTATTATTCATAGTCGTGATGCGACTAAAGATACGATTGATATTTTAAAAAAATACCATGTACAAGGAATTATACATGGTTTTTCTGGTTCATTAGAAACAGCAAGAGAATTTATTAAATTAGGGTTTAAATTAGGAGTCAACGGGGTTGTTACTTTTAAAAATGCTCATCTTAAGGAAGTAATTAAAGAAATAGGTATCAAGCACATAGTATTAGAAACCGATAGTCCTTATTTAACTCCCCATCCTTATCGAGGAACCACTAATTATCCTTATAATGTCAGTCTTGTTGCGGATTTTTTAGCAAATTATTTAGCTATTCCTTTACAAGAACTTTTAATGATAACTAATAAAAATGTCGAGGAAGTATTAGAAATTAATCTGGAGAATCATATTTAGTAAATAATTCACTAATATAATAATGATTATGGAACATTTTTATCATGGCATAATATCTTTCGTGCTCTCGCCAGCCAAAGTGAGTAGAACTATTACCCTCGGTTACGATTGTTACATTAGGGTATTTTTGCTTCAACTTTTTATAATCATTATAAGGAATACCTGTATTATTAATCCATAATCTTTCTAAAAGAGGAAAGTCGTTATCTAATAATACAGAGAAATCTTTAACATGATAATCATTACTTAAGTTTAAATCGACTAATTCAGTGTTATTTATTAAAGGTGATATATCAGATATTTTGGTAATAAATAATTCTAAATAATGAAGGTGTTTTAAACTAGCAAGTGGAGAAATGTCTGAAATGGGATTATCGGCTATGATTAATAAACGCAAATCAGGCAAATATTTACCAATAGCAGTAATATCTGTAATATTTTGGTGTCCTAAATCTAGAGCTTGTAAATCAGTACAATACTTAAATATTTCTAAATCCTCAGAATTGATAGGAACGTAGTTGTAATTTGTTATTAAAACTGAAAAGGCAATTTGATCGGTTTTTAAAGACCATCTACGAAGGTGTAATCTCCAAACAATTTTGGTGTTAGGAAAATCATTGCGTAAATTATAAAGGGTTTCGTTATCAAGATTGCAATCTGATAAATCTAAGTAGACTAAATTTGGTAGTAGTTTTAAGTCTTTTTTAAACTTTTCTAAATCCGTTATTTGTGCGCCTGTTAAATCTAAACGGGTTTCTTTAGAATTGACGGTTTTATCATAGATATCTACATTCCAAACATAGTTAATGTATGGATACATACTTGTTAATACTAATTGAATATCTTTGTCATGAAAATTGTCAGGGAAAACCAATTCTTTTAACTCGGTGAAATTGGCAAGTTCATCAATAATGCTTTCCGTAACGTGATTTGTAAGTTCGATAAATTCAGCATCATCACGGTACGTTTCTCCTTGAAGAGTAGCAGTCGAGGCAATAGCAAAAAAGATATTTGGATATCTATCTTGTAATTCTTGTTTTTTTTCTATGCTAATTGTTTGATCATTAACAATTACTTTTTTAAGTCTTTTAAATTTACTTAAGCCATCTTCCCATGATCTATCTTCATTAATTGGTAAATTTGATAAATCAAGAACTTCGATAAAATTGTTGTATCTATGGCCTAAGAAAGTAATATTACTAAAAAGAAGAATATAGAAAAATAATATCGATAATGTTCCTATTAAGGTTAAGATAATTATTTTGATTATTCTATACATTTGTGACTGCTCCCTAGTATCAAGTATATCATAATAATAAATAATCAGCATATTATTTATGGGTGATTTTTATGAATATTAATGTTGGGGATTATGTTACCAGAAAGTCCTATCATAATGATACTGTTTTCAAAGTTTTAAGTATCACCGAAGACATGGTTTATTTAAAAGGTGTATATGTTAGACTGTGTGCTGATAGTCAAATTGATGATTTATCAAAGGTGGAATTAGACGAAGATGAATTTAAAGTAGATATCGCTTCGGAGGAAAATCGGAGTGATTATTTTTATTTGCCCGGGAAAATATTGCATATTGATGGTGATAGTGAATATTTAGAAAAATGTTTAAAATTTTATAAACAAATGGGAGTATATGCCGTTGGGAAAAAAATATCTGAAAATGAAATTGCAAATCAAATTATCTCATTGTTGCAAGATGTGCGACCAGATATTGTCATTATAACGGGACATGATGCTTATTTAAAAAAGAAAGGAAATAAAGAAGATATTAATAATTATAAAAACTCTCGTAATTTTGTTAAAGCAGTTCGAGCCGCACGAAAGTATGAAAAAAGTCAAGAAAAACTGGTGATTATTGCGGGTGCTTGTCAAAGTGATTATGAAGAATTAATTAAAGCAGGGGCAAATTTTGCTTCAAGTCCTAAAAGAGTTAATATCCATGCTTTAGATCCTGCGATTATTGCCATCAGTATTGCAATGACTAAGCGTAATGAAGCGATAGATATTGTTAATATTTTAAACAAAACCAAATATGGTTCAGATGGACTAGGGGGTATTATTACTAACGGTCTAATGTATGTGGGGTTTCCTAGATGAATATTGATTTTATTAAAAAGGACCTTAGTAGTAAACTAGGTAAAAAGGTTTTAATTACGGTATATGGTATGCGTAGTCGCGTTGATTATTATGAAGGAATTTTATATAAAATATATCCCAATATTTTTACTATTAAATATCAAGGCGAAGAAAAGAGTTTTACTTATCGAGACGTAATTACAAAAGATATAACAATTAAATATATCTAATTAATAGAATATGATATAATGATGCTAGGTGGTTTAGATGAAAAAAGTAATTGTTTGGTTATTATGTTTATTTATTGTGTTGCTTGTTTATTATTTTCAATTGCCTCCGCTTAATTTATCTAGTCCTAACTTTTGGATATTTGCTTTTGATGTTATTTTTCTTAGTGTGTTGGCGATTATTTTTACAAGTGATAATCGAATTATTATCAACAAAAGGTTTAATAATAGTTTATTTACTAAATATAAAATTATAGTAATTAGTATAACGACTTTATTTTGTTTATTGTTTTTGATTAATATTATATCTTTACCTATTTTTAACGCTAAAGAATATTCAAAGCGTATTGAAGTAACAGAGCATCAAGATTTTGTATCTGATGTTAAAGAAGTTGATTTTTCAAAGACACCACTTTTGGACAAAGATAGTAGTCAAAAACTAGGTGATCGGAAGATGGGCGAATTTACATCCATGGTTAGTCAATTTTATGTTAGTAATTTATATACTCAGATTAACTATAATAACCAAATTATTAGAGTTACACCATTAGAGTATGCTAATTTTATTAAATATTTAACTAATCGTAAATCCGGTATTGGAGGATATATTTCTGTTAATTCCGTTGATGGAAGTGCTAGCCTTGTTAAGTTAGATAATGGTATGCGATATATGCCAAGTGCTTATTTTTTTGAAAATTTGTATCGTAAACTACGTTTTGATTATCCATTTACAATATTTGATAAACCTTCGTTTGAGGTTGATAATGAAGGTCGACCATACTGGATTATTCCTACGGTTAATTATAAGGCTGTTGGTTTAAAGAAAGAGATTAATGGGGCTGTTATTTTAGATCCTACGACGGGTGAGAGTCAGAAATACAAAGTGGAGGATATTCCAAGTTGGGTAGATCATGTTTATAGTGCTGAATTAATTATTGAACAAGTTAATGACTGGGGTAATTATAAGAATGGTTATTTAAATTCTATTTTTGGTCAAAAAGATGTTATTAATACGACAGATGGCTATAACTATTTAGTCATGGATGATGATGTGTTCTTATATACAGGAATTACTTCCGTATCTACAGATGAATCGAATTTAGGCTTTATCTTAGTAAATATGAGGACTAAAGAGACCAAGTATTATTTATTGCCAGGTGCTGAAGAATATAGTGCTATGGCCTCAGCTGAAGGATTAGTTCAAGAAAAAAAATATGTAGCATCTTTTCCTTTGCTGATTAATTTAAGTGGTAAACCTACTTATTTGTTAAGTCTTAAGGACAATGCTGGTTTAGTTAAAATGTATGCTTTTATTGATGTTAGCGATTATCAAAAAGTTGTTGTTAGTGATGCATCACTAGGTATTAATGCTGCGGCTGAAAAATATTTAAATGATGCTAATATACAAACCAACAGTAATTTAGTGGAAAAAGATATTATGATTAAGAGTATTACGACTGCTGTTATTGATGGTACTACTTATTATTATTTTACTGATTATGAGGATAATAAGTATAGTGCCTCTATTAAAATAGCTAAAGAAATACTACCTTTTTTAGAAGTTAATGATACTATAAATGTATCTTATAAAGAAGGTAAAATATTTCAAATTATTACCATAAATTAAAATAATACATATTGCAAAAATAATAATAATTAGATAAAATAATATTGTGAATACGGTAAAGGAGTGAGAAAATGGAAATTACATCTGTAAAAGTTCACAAGACTGAAAGAGAAGGTTCTCGGATGAAGGGATATGCAACAGTAACATTAGACGATTGTTTTGTTGTTAGAAATATCCGTATTATTGAAGGAGATGAAAAGTTATTTATCGCAATGCCTAGTCGCAAAGTAGCTGATGATCGTTATGAAGACATCGCTCATCCTATCAATGCTGAGACTAGAAAGATGTTTGAAGATAAAATACTTGAAGAATATAAAAATCCGACTGAAACAGAAGAAGAATAATCTTAAGGCACCGTTAGGTGTCTTTCTTTTTGAGATAAGGAGTTATGATGCTATATAGATTTAGAGATTTGATAGATAAATATGGTAATGGTTATCAGATTAAAAAAAAGATGGCTTCAGGGCAAATAATTAAACGAAATGATGGTTTGTATGCTGATAGTGATAATATATCTTTTACGGATGTGATTGTAAAAAAATATCCTAAGGCAGTTATTACGGGTTTAACGGCGTATTATTGTTATAATTTATATGATATTAATCCTCCGGTTATTCATGTAGCATCGCAAAGAGATACTAGTAAGATAAGTAATCCTACCATTGTTCAACATTTTGTTGCAAAATCCATTTTTAAATTAGGTATTATCAATTTAAAAATCAATAATTCTGAAATTAAGATTTATGATAAAGAAAAATTATTAATAGAGTTAATCCGTAATAAAGATAAATATTCGGAAAGTCAATTTTCGAATATTATTGATAATTACAAAGTTATAAAGGATACCTTAGATTTTCATAAAATAAATGATTATTTATCTTATTATCCTAATGGTAAACAATTAAGTATAGAATTAGAAAAATATGTTTAAGACATATTTTTTTAATTTGGGAATATCTTTTAGGGGAGGATATATGAATGAACAAGCACTAAGTGTTTCGCATGAAATAAAACTAATTGATCGAAGCATATTATCTATCACGGGAGTAACAAAGATTATTAGTTTTGATAGCAATGAATTTATTATAGAAAGTAATATGGGGCCGATTCATATTATGGGAACTAATTTGGAATTATTATCTTTAGATACTCACGAAGGTCTAATTCGGATTAAAGGTAAAGTATCAAGTATAATTTATATGGATAAACAAATTAAAAAGAAAGATGAATCAATTATTGCTAAACTGTTTAAATGAAAATTGATATTCAGATAATAGCTTTATTATTCAATTTTCTTTATGGTGTAATCTTTTATTATGTGGTATTAATCAATTATCATTTTATTAAAAAGGAAGTTGTTTTGTTAAAAATAATAATAACTTTACTATTTCTTTTTGATTTTACTTGTTTGTATCTCATTATGATGTACAAAATTAACTATGGTAGTTTTCATATTTATTATTTATTAATGTTTGTATTAGGGTATTTAAGTTCATTAAGTGTAAAAAATCGCGTAAAGAAGACACACATTTATCAAAAACTAATTGACACCTTTAAGAAGTAATTATAAGATTATTGAGAATAGGGGTGCATTTAGTTTGGCCAGCAGAGGAAAAAAAGAAAGAAGAAGACTTTTTTTGATTTCCATAACAGTAATACTACTGTTAGTTTCTTTGTTTGGCAGTATGTATCATGATTTTATGCAAATAATTAATAATCATAAAGAAACTATTGCATTGACGGCTGAATATGAAAGACTTTTAGAAGAAGAGAAGGCATTAACATCTGAAGTTACTAAAATGCAAGATCCTAATTATTTAGCTAGATATGCTAAAGAAAAGTATTTATATTCTGAGGATAATGAAATAATAATAAGAATTGATTGACAATTCTTATTTTTTTATTTTAAAAACATTGATTTTTAATAATAATGTGATAACATTAAGATAGAGAAGGTTGAGTGTGATGTTATGAAAAATGAAGTAGAAAAATTAAAAGATGACAAAAATATAATTTTGGTTGTAATTATATTTGTTTTAGTATCAATTATTTTAATGCTTACTGTGTATATTGTGTATGATAAAGTTTATTTAAGAAACGCTACGCCTAAAGGTAGTGAATCGGGAAGTGGCAATAATACTATTTGGGTAGACAATACTTCTTCGAATACAATTCAAGTTTTAGATCTTCAAAGTAACTTTGTTCAAGAAATGTATGATGCGCTATCTTATGAAGATGCTACTATCCTATTTGCTGGTACTGATGTTTCTTCACTTCTTGCTCAAGGAAAAGTGTATAGTCTTTCTTTAAAAGAAATTAGTGACAGGAATATTTATCGACTTGTAACAAATCGAGTAAATGGAACGATTGTTTCTGAAGATGAGGTTGGTACAAAGACAATTCAATACAAGGAGAGCGATTTACGTTATGTAATTAAAGATATTTTTGGTGACAGTAAATCTAATTCCTTTGATTTTAGCGCTCTTACATGGACTGGCCCAATGAGTTATGGTGAGAACAGAATTGAAAGTATTGACAAGGAAAAAGGCATTATTATTGCTAATCAAACTGTTGAAACTTCAGCAGTTATTAAACCACAAATTACTAGTAAGCTATTAAGAGCAGAACATAATATTGATGCCAAAGAGGCATATATTTATGAGGAAATAGTAGGTACTATTGATGGTCGAATTGAATTCGTTTATAATGTAAAATTCATTTATGGTGAAGAAAATGGTGTTTACTATTTCAGAGGATTTCAAATAAAAAAAGTTTAGAACTGTTTTAACAGTTCTATTTTTTTATAATTTCATCTATTAAGCCATAATCTAGTGCTTCTTTGGCTGTCATATAATTATCTTTTAGAGTATCTTTTTCGATTTTATTTATTGTGTTTTTGGTGTTTTTAGCAAGAATCTTATTAATTCTTTGTTTTATTTTTAATATTTGATCACTAACAATTTTAATATCTGAGGCTTGACCTTGAGCGCCACCAAGGGGCTCATGAATCATTATTTCACAGTTTGGTAAAGCATATCTTTTATTCCCTGATGATAGCAAAAAAGCGCCCATGCTAGCACATAAACCAATTCCAATGGTATTAACGTCGCTTTTTACAAAATTGATTGTGTCGTAGATAGCCAGCCCAGCTGTAACGCTGCCCCCAGGACTATTAATATATAAATTAATATCGTCATTTGATTTGCTGTCTAAATATAATAACTCACCAATAATATTCGTGGCTAATTGATCATTAATTTCCCCGGTTAAGAAAACAATTCTTTTGGTAAGAAGTAATGAATATAAATCAAATGTACATTCTTTACTATTTAGATCATCCATAATCATGGGAATAATGTTCATTTTGTTTATCACCTATAAATATAATAGATATCTTTTGTGTTTTTTATTCATAAAAAGATTTATTTGTGATATAATCTATGTAAGATAAGGGGATTGTCAATGAGTGAGATACAGTTAGTACTTCCAAATGGTAAAAAGGTTAATTTTCCTAAATATACAACTTACTATGATATTAGTAAGCATTTTAAGATGAAAACTGATGTTTTAGGAGTAATGGTTAATAATCAGATAACATCTTTAAATGATCGTGCTGATCATAATGCGACGATAAAGTTTTTGGATATCAATGATCAAAATGGTAATCGTATTTATGTAGCAGGACTAAAGATGGTTTTTGAGTATGCTTTAAAAAAGGTATTACCCCAAGCATCAGTTAAGTTTTCTTATAGTTTACCTAAGGGAATTATCGCTGATGTAGAGTATAACAAAGAGATAACTAATGAGATAATTGGATATATTCGTAAAAGTATGTCGACGGTGGTAACGGATGATATTTTAATTGAAAAATTAATTGTTAAGAATGCTGATGGAATTGCTTATTATGAAGAAATAGGTAATGTTGTAAAAGCCGAAAATATTAAAAATATAATTGATGGTACAGTAATGCTGTATCGTTTAGATGATTTAATTAATTATTACTATTCAGAAATGCCTAGATCTACTGGCGTTATTAAAAAATATGAACTTCGTTATTTAGGACATAAACGTTTTGTTTTAAATTATCCTACGTATAGTGATGATGGTAAGACACCAGAATTTATTAATTATGCTGGAGTAATTGATGCTTACGTCGAAGGAAAAAAATGGTTAAATACAATGAATATTCCATACATAAATGATGTTAATCGTGAAATATGTAATGGTAAGATTGCAAATTTTGTTAAATCATGTGAGTTGAACTTCAATTTAAGTATTAATGAAACCGCAAAATACATTTCAAAGAATCCTAAAATAAAATATGTTACTATTTCAGGTCCATCAACAAGTGGTAAAACGACAGTTATTAAAAGAATTGCAAATTATTTTGAAATATATGGTTTAGATCCAATCATCATTTCTATTGACGACTATTTTAAAGAGAGAGTCGATACACCAAAAGATGAAAAAGGTGAATATGATTTTGAATGTCTTCAAGCAATTGATCTTGATTATTTAGCTAAAGATATTGATAAATTATTAAAAGGGGAAGAAATTTATTTACCTCAGTTTAATTTTATAACTGGCTGTAAGGAAGTATCGAGTCGTAAAATCAAAATGAAAGATAATAGTATTTTGTTATTCGAAGGATTACATGGAATTAATGATGATTTATTACCAATGTTACCTCGTAATGAAAAATATAAAATTTATGTTAGTCCTTATATACCTTTATGCTTGGATGAACATAATTTTATTACTTGTGAGGACTTAAGATTGATTCGAAGAATAGTAAGAGATTTCCGAACTCGGGGATTCCCAGTTGAAAAGACTCTTAAGAGTAATATCAAAGTTCGGGCCGGAGAAATTAAGTATATTAATCCGTATATTCATCAAGCGGATAAAATTATTAATACTTCTTTGCCTTATGAGGTTGGTGTTCTAAAAGTTTTTGTTGAACCTTTATTATTTGCCGTACCTCGTGATTCAGAATTCTTTAATGAGGCCCGAAGATTATTAAATTTCTTAAAACAATTTTTCACTATTAGTAGTGAATTTGTTCCTAAGGATTCTATCCTTAGAGAATTTATAGGAGGAGATAACGATGATTAGAGTAGCTATAAATGGTTTTGGAAGGATAGGAAGACTAGCTTTTAGGCAAATGATTACGAGTAATGATTTTGATATTGTTGCAATAAATTCTCGTAGTGGTACACCTGAAGAGTTTGCTTATTTAGCTAAATATGATACTGTACATGGTTCATTTCATGAAAATGAAATTGGTTTTGACGATAATAGTTTAGTTATTTGTGGTCAAAAGCATATTCAAGTTTTTAATGAAGATGACCCTGCGAATTTACCATGGAAAGACTTAAAGGTTGATTTGGTCTTAGAGTGTACAGGTGCCTTCACTTCGAAAGAAGGAGCCATGAAGCATATCACAGCTGGTGCTAAAAAAGTATTAATTTCTGCGCCTGGTAAAGATGAAATGCCTACGATTGTAGCAAATGTTAATGATAATACTTTACCTGGTGATGCAACAGTTGTTAGTGCGTCTAGTTGTACTACTAACTGTCTTGCTCCGGTTTTAAAAGTTATTGAAGATAATTTCGGCATTGAAAGAGGCATGATGTGCACTATTCATGCTTATACATCAGACCAAGGTTTGTTAGATAATTCTCATAAGAAAGGAATTTTATCTCGAAGAGGAAGAGCAGCAGGCGCTAATATAGTACCCACGACAACGGGAGCAGCTAAATCAATTGGTTTAGTAATACCTAGTCTGAAAGGTAAATTAGATGGTTTAGCATATCGTGTACCAACGACAGACGGTTCTGTAGTAGAAGTTAATTTAGAGTTAAAAAAACATGTTTCCAAAGAAGAAATTAATCAATGTTTTAAAAATAATCAAAATGAAACGATTAGATACACTGATGATCCTATTGTATCATGTGATGTAGTTGGTAAAAAGTATGGTGCAACAGTGGATGGACTTTCAACAATGATTGTTGATGATGGTGAAAAACAATTAGTTAAAGTCGTAGCATGGTATGACAATGAGTATGGTTATACAGCTCAAATGCTTAGGACTGCCAAGAAGATGTTTTAGGACATCTTTTTTCTTGTAAAAAAAGGCCGATTTTGATAAACTAAAAGTATATAGTAGGGTGATTATTGTGAAATTTATTGATGAAGAGAATATTCAACATAAGAAGGTTATTTTAAGGTTGGATTTGAATGTACCTATTGAAAATGGAGAAATAACCGACTCAACACGAATTGAGAAATCTTTAAAGACGATTAAGTATTTGTTAGATAATCATAATAGTTTAATAATTCTTAGTCATTTAGGTCGTGTTAAGAGTCGTGAGGATAAAATTACTAATAGTTTGAAACCTGTTGCTTATAAATTAACGGAGTTATTACATCAAAAAGTTGAATTCATCGATGAACCGGTAGGAATGGATGTCTTAAATAAGTGTAAGACATTAAATCCTGGTGAAATTGTTTTACTCGAAAATACTCGATTTTGTGATTTCCCTGAAAAACTAGAAAGTTCCAATGATCTTAATCTTGCTAAGTATTGGAGTACGTTAGGTGATGTTTTTGTATGTGATGCTTTTGGTTCATTACATCGTTTACATTCTTCGGTTGCCGGCATTTCTAAATATCTGCCATCTTACTTTGGCTTACTTGTCAAAGAAGAAATAGCTGGATTAGCACCGATTATCAATCCTCAAAGACCATTTGCTGTCTTTATGGGTGGAGCTAAGATAGATGATAAATTACCATATATAGAAAAACTGCTTCCTGAAGTTGATTATTTATTAATAGGCGGTGGAATAGCAAATTCCTTTTTATATGCCTGCGGTTATGATGTAGGAGATAGCTTGTGTACAAAAGATGAAGATATTCTTAATCTTTTAAAAGAGTGGTTTACAAAATATCGTTCAAAAATAATTATGCCGATTGATTTTGCTTTTGATGATAAAGCTATTATGGATTTAGGCCCAAAATCAATTGCAAAGTATCAAAGTGTTTTTGAAATATGCAAAACAATATTTATTAATGGCTCTTGCGGTAAATTTGAGACCGAAAGATTTGCTAAAGGGACAGTTGATTTGTTTGCGAGTTTAAAGAATATTAAAGCATACAAAGTTGCGGGCGGCGGAGATACTTTAAATGTCATTAATAAATACCATTTAAATGCTAGTTTTAGTTTCTTATCTAGTGGTGGTGGTGCTTCCCTAGAATATGTATCTAATAAAAACTTGACAGCAATTGACTACATAAATAAAGAATAATCTTAAATAATCGACACCATTTTACATTATTAGACATAAGTCGACTTTGCTTTTTATAGATTTTTAGTTTTTAATAAATTATAATTTAATTACGTGCTTGGTTTGGTTATAAGAAAGAGAGACATAAAAAACTTATGAACAAGGTAATAAGAACCGTAATTATTGATGATAGCAGCTTGGTAGTTAATAACTTAAAATCACATTTTGCAAGCAGTGATATTATTAAAGTAACAGCCGTTTTCACTAGTGGGGATGCTGCGTTTAATTATATTGTCAATCATCATGATGAAGTTGATTTAATCTTAATGGATATTTTAATATCAGGTATTGATGGTTTAACCTTTTTATCAGAAATTAAGGAACGTAATATTAACAAAAAAATTATCATTATATCGAGTTATAAAGATGAAGTAATTATTAATCGCTGTTCAAATTATAATGTTTCTTATTATATACTGAAACCTTTTAGTATTCTTGCTTTAGAAAAGCGCATTAAAGAATTGTTTAGTAATAAACCTCAGAGTTTTAAGAAAAATGAAAATATTGATTTAGAAATCAGTGACATATTGCATAACTTAGGTATTCCTTCCCATATACGGGGATATAAGTATATTCGTGATGGTATTATTATGATTTATAACAATGATAATTTGTCATTTATTACTAAAGAAATATACCCACAGATTGCATATAAATATGATACAACACCTTCACGTGTGGAAAGAGCAATTAGACATGCAATTGAGGTAAGTTGGATTCGTGGAGATTTAGCTTTAATGGAAGAACTATTTGGCTTTAGTGTAAGTTGTGATAAAGCCAAACCAACTAATTCAGAGTTCTTATCGACAATTGCTGATCGCATTAAGTTAACTAGAAGTGCTTTAAAGTAGAATTTGAAGCACTTTTTTAATTTGTTGAGTTTTTTGACTTAGTATGATAATATCATTATTGTAAGAGCGTGAGATTATGAAAAAGGTATTAACTATAATATTTGATGGTTTTGGTTATCGAGAAGAAACGCGTGGTAATGCTATTAAAGCAGCCAATATGCATAATTTCTTAGATTTTTGGAATAATTACCCTCATACAACTTTGTATGCTTCCGAAGAAAAAGTTGGTTTATTACCAGGCCAAACAGGTAATAGTGAAGTTGGTCATATGACTATTGGTGCAGGTAGGTTAATAAATTCCGATATGGATCGATTTTCTTTATTATTAAATAATCCTAGTGAATCGGCATTATATAATGAATTAATATCTCATCCAGAAAAAAGAGTTCATATCATGGGATTATGCAGTGATGGAAATAGTCATGCTAGTATTTTGCACTTTATTAGATTATATGAATTACTAGTCCAACAAGGTTTTAAAAACATCTATTTTCATCTTGTTACAGATGGTCGCGAAACACCAGTAAAGTCAGCCTACAATTATGTTAGAACAATCGAAGATTTAATTAAAAAGTATGGCGTTGGTAAAATTGCAACAATGTGCGGTAGGTATTATGCTATGGATCGGGACAATCGTTATGAAAGAACGAAAGTTTACTACGATTTGATTACCCGTGGAATGGGACATCGAGCTAATGATTTAAAGACAAGCATTGATCGTAGTTATGAAAAAGGTATCACTGATGAATTTATGGAACCGGTTTTGTTAAATGAGGATGGTTTACTTCGTAATAATGATGTCTTACTTTGGATGAACTATCGTACAGATCGTGCTAAACAAATATTAGATGCTCTGGTTAATTATGATAAATTTACGGCTTTTCAAACGAAAGATTATTCTCAATTAGAGGTTTATACCCCTACTATTATTGATAAAGATATTGTTACTAAGCATTTTTTAGATGAAGTAAATGTGGATAATCCTTTAGGAATTTACTTTTCTAAATTAGGATTAAAACAAGCTCGTATTGCTGAAAGCGAAAAATATCCTCATGTTACTACTTTTTTTGATGGTGGTTTTGGTGGCAAGATTGATAATGTTGATAAATTTCATATTCCATCACCGCAAGTGGCTACATATGATTTGAAACCTGAGATGAGTGCTGTAGCAGTATGCCGTAAGATAATGGAATGCATGGAAAAGGATTATGACTTTATTTTTGCTAATTTTGCTAATTCAGATGCTGTAGGTCATACTGGGAATATGGAAGCCGCTACCAAAGCTTGTATGGCACTAGATGTTTGCTTTGGCAAAATTTTAGAGTCAGCTGAAGAAAACTTTTATACCATAATTCTTTTAGCAGATCATGGTAATTGTGATACGATGATTAATGAAGATGGTACACCGTGTACAACGCATTCTCTTGCAAAAGTACCGTTTGTTATCGGTGATAAAAAAGTTAAATTATTAGATGATGGTGATTTAACCAATGTAGCTCCGACAATCCTTGATTATATGGATATTGCTATCCCTAGTCAGATGACAGGAGAATCATTATTAGATAAATAACTGGAGAAATCCAGTTTTTTTGTGATTTTATGCTTGATTTTGGCCTATAAACTGTGTTAAAATTGATTTTGTATGACTGCGAGGACATGCGAGGTTGCTGATACGCTAGGCAAAGTTGGTAAAATTGCATTTAGCATTTCAGGTAATTTGCATCGAGCGAGCCTATACTAGATATAGACGAAAGGAGACGTGTAAAAATGTCAAAAGGACAAGTTCGTATTACATTAAAAGCTTATGATCACAGAGCATTAGATGTTGCTGCTGGTAAAATATGCGAAACCGTAAAAAGAACAGGTGGGGAAATATCTGGACCTGTACCTCTACCTACAGAGATTGAAAAATTTACTGTATTAAGAGCTGTACATAAATATAAGGATGCACGTGAACAATTCGAAAGAAGAACTCACAAAAGACTTATCGATATTAAAAACCCAAGTAAAGAGACAGTTGATGCTCTTAGCCATTTAGATTTACCAAGTGGTGTTGATATCAACATAAAATTATAAAAATAAGGAAAGGAATTAGAAAATGAAAGGAATCTTAGGGCGCAAAGTTGGTATGACTCAAGTATTTACTAAAGATGGTAAACTTATTCCTGTTACAGTAGTAGAAGTTGAACCAAATGTAGTAATGCAAGTTAAAACATCTGAAAAGAATGGTTATAATGCAATTCAACTTGGCGTATTTGAAAAGAAAGAAAAAAATGCAACTAGAGCTGAAATTGGCAATGCAAAAAAAGCAAACACTACTCCTAAGCGCTTCTTAAAAGAAATAAGAGACTACGAAGGAACTTATAATGTTGGAGACGCTGTTGGTGTAGATGTATTTGCTAACGGTGAAGTAGTAGACGTTACAGGTACTACTAAAGGTAAGGGAACTCAAGGTGTTATTAAAAGACATAATCAATCTAGAGGACCTATGGGCCATGGTTCACATTATCATAGAAGACCAGGTTCACTTGGAACAATGCTTCCAAAAAGAGTATTAAAGGGTAAAAATTTACCAGGACATATGGGTGTTGAAACAGTTACTATTCAAAATCTTGAAGTAATTGAGGTAAATGCTAACGAAAATTACATGTTAATAAGTGGTAATGTTCCTGGTGCTAAAAATTCATTAGTATTAATTAGAACGGCTGTAAAAGGTGAAAAACCTCGTAAAGGTCAAGAATTAGTTGAATATGAAGAAACTGTTGTTGATGAAGTAGTAGAAGACAATGCTACTAAAAATGTTACAGAAGAAGTTAACGAAGAAGTAACTGAAGAAGCTCCAGTTGAAGAAGAAACTAATGAAACTGCTGAAGAAAAGGAAGACAAGTAGTCTTAGAAAGGATTTAGAATGACAAAGATAGCAATTAGAAACCTAAAAGGCGAAAAAGTTAAAGATATTACTTTAGCAGATAACGTTTGGAACGTTGAAACAAATGCTAACAGTATGAAAAAGGCTGTTAGATTACAACTTGATGCTTCAAGACAAGGTACAGCTAAAACTAAAACTAGAAGTGAAGTTTCTGGTGGTGGAAGAAAACCTTGGAAGCAAAAAGGAACTGGTCGTGCTAGACAAGGATCAATCCGTGCTACACAATGGCGTGGTGGCGGAATTGCTGGCGGCGTTAATCCAAGAGATTACAGTTTCAAAATTAATCGTAAAGAAGGAATTTTAGCACTTAAGAGTGCCTTAACTGAAAAAGCAAATTCAAAAAAACTTATTGTTGTAGAAAATTTAGTATTAGATTCTCTTAAAACAAAAGATGCAGTTAAACTTATGAAAGATGTTGCTTTAGAAGGTAAAATTCTATTCGTAGCAAATGAAGATGCAGAAAACTTATATATGGCTACAAGAAACTTAGACAACGTATTAGTATTATTCGCTGATGAATTAAACGTATACGATGTACTAAATGCAGATGTTCTTGTAATAGATGAAGCAAGTTTAAAAGAAATTGAGGAGGTGCTTAAATAATGAAACATTATAGTGATATTATTATTGCACCAGTTATTACCGAAAAGTCTATGGCTGATAGACAAAATAATGTATATACTTTTAAAGTAGTTAAAGAAGCTACTAAAGACGAAATTAAAGCTGCTATTGAAGAAGCATTTAATGTTCAAGTTAAAAGTGTTAATACATTAAATACAAAATCAAAGAAAAGAAGAGTTGGAAAATACTCTGGAAGAACTAAAACTTATAAGAAAGCAATTGTTACTTTAAAAGATGGTTCTTCTATCGAAATGTAGTAAGGAGGATTAAATATGGCAATTAAACATTTTAAAGCTGTTACAAATGGTCGTAGAGGAATGTCTACACTAGTTAATGAAGAACTTACTACAAAAACTCCAACTAAAAGCCTATTAAAGACTAAGAAGAAAACTGGCGGTAGAAATAATCAAGGAAGAATGACTGTTCGTCATATTGGCGGAGGCAACAAACAAAAATATAGAATTATAGATTTTAAAAGAAATAAAATCGGTGTTACAGGTAGAGTTGCATCAATCGAATATGATCCAAATAGAACAGCAAATATTGCTTTGATTAATTATCTAGATGGTGTAAAAAGATATATTATTGCTCCAAAAGATTTAACTGTTGGTTCAATAATTGAAAATGGTGAGAATGCCGATATTAAAGTAGGTAATGCTCTTCCACTTCAAAATATCCCAGTTGGTACAGTAGTTCATTGTGTTGAACTTCGTCCTGGTAAAGGCGCTGAATTATGTCGGAGCGCTGGATCATCTGCTCAAATTCTTGGTAGAGAAGGCAAATATGTTCTTTTAAGACTTCAATCAGGTGAAACTAGAAAAGTATTAGGTGTATGCTATGCATCCATCGGTGTTGTTGGTAATGAAGATTACAATTTAGTTAATCTAGGAAAAGCTGGAAGAAAAAGACATATGGGTATTAGACCAACTAACAGAGGTTCTGTTATGAACCCTAATGATCACCCTCATGGTGGTGGTGAAGGACGTGCTCCAATCGGACGTAAGAGTCCAATGACTCCTTGGGGTAAACCTGCACTTGGTCATAAAACACGTAAACCTAAGAAAGCTTCTAGTAAGCTAATTATTAGTAGGAAGTCAAAATAGGAGGATATATGGCAAGAAGTTTAAAAAAAGGCGCTTTTGTTGAAGAAAGTCTTCTTAAAAAAGTAAATAAAATGAATGAAGAAAACAAGAAAACAGTTATTAAAACTTGGTCAAGAAGAAGTACTATTTATCCTGAATTTGTAGGACATACGCTTGCAGTTCATAACGGTAAAGAGTTTATTCCAGTTTATATAACTGAAGAAATGGTAGGCCATAAATTAGGCGAATTTTCACAAACTCGTAAATTTACTGGTCATGCCGGAAATAAATAGGAGGAAAAATGGAAACATATGCAATTCATAAAACAGCAATGATTAAACCTAGAGTAGCAAGAATGACTATGGATTTAGTAAGAGGTAAAAGTGTTTCAGTTGCAAGAGGCATTTTAGAAACTACTAATACTAAAGCTAGTGGTCTTATCCTTAAGGTTTTAAATTCTGCTGTTGCTAATGCTGTTAATAATAACGGTGCTGATGAAAAAGATTTAGTTATAAGTAAATGTTTTATTAATCCAGGACCTATTTATAAAAGAATTCAATTTGCTTCTCGTGGTAATGTTGATAGACATGACAAGAGAACAAGCCATATCGTAGTATATGTAACTGATAACAAGGAGGTTACGGAATAATGGGACAAAAAGTTAATCCAATTGGATATCGTATCGGTGTTAATAAAGATTGGGATTCTAGATGGTATGCAGATAAAGATTATTCGAAAAATCTATTAAAAGATATTAAGATTAGAGAATATATCGAAAAGCATTTAAAAGATGCTGCTATTGCGAAAGTAATCATTGAAAGAAAGAAAGATCGTTGCGAAATTACATTAAATACTGCTAAACCTGGTGTAATTATTGGCCGTGGTGGAGAAGATATTGAAAAGCTTCGTAAAGTAATTTCTAAATTAGTTAAAGAAGATGTTTACATTAATATCGTTGAAGAAAAGAATCCAGATTTAAATGCCAAACTTGTTGCTGATAGCATTGCACTGCAAATTGAAAATAGAGCCCCATTTAGAACGGTTCAAAAAAGAGCTATCAGAAATACAATGAAAGCTGGCGCTAAAGGTATTAAGACTGCTGTTTCAGGTAGACTTGGTGGAGCAGAAATGGCTCGTACTGAAGGTTATACTGAAGGTACAGTGCCTCTACATACAATTAGAGCTGATGTTGATTATGCAACTAGTGAAGCTAATACAACTTATGGAAAAATCGGTGTAAAGGTTTGGATTTATAAGAATGAAATCCTACCTGTTAAAAAAAGAACTACTAAGAAGGGAGCGGATTTAGATGTTGATGCCAAAGAGAACTAAGTATCGTAAAAGTCATAGACTTAGTTATGAAGGAAAAGCTAAAGGAAATACAACTTTAACTCAAGGCGAATATGGTCTTCAAGCTGTTGAAGGCGCATGGATCTCTGCTCGTCAAATAGAAGCTGCTCGTATCGCAATGACTCGTTTTATGAAAAGAGGCGGAAAAGTTTATATTAACATTTTCCCTCATATGCCTAGAACAAAGAAACCTCTTGAAACTCGTCAAGGTAAAGGTAAAGGTAACGTTGAAGAATGGGTAGCAGTAGTTAAAAAGGGTAAAATTTTATTTGAAATAAGTGAGATTGATGGGGAAACAGCTCGTGAAGCATTAAGACTTGCATCTCATAAGTTATCACTTAAAACGAAATTCGTAGTAAAGGAGAGTGAAACTCTTGGAAATTAGTGAAATCAGAAAATTATCAAGTGAAGATTTGAAGAAAAAGATTGCTTCTAAAAAGGAAGAATTATTCACTAAAAGAATGCAAGCTTCTTCAGGAAATTTAGAAAAACCTGTTGAACTTCGCGTACTACGTAGAGAAATAGCAAGAATGAAAACAGTATTAAGAGAAAGAGAAATGGATGGTGAAAAATAATGAATGAGTCTAAACAAGAATTAGTTGGTAGAGTTGTTAGTGATAAGACTGATAAAACTATTACTGTTTTAGTCGAAACTCACAAAAAACATCCATTATACGGAAAAAGAGTTAAATACTCTAAAAAGTATGCTGCTCATGATGAAAAGAATGAAGCAAAAGTAGGAGATACAGTTAGAATTAGAATGACAAAACCTATTTCAAAAACTAAACATTATGAATTAGTTAAAGTCATTGAAAAAGCTGTTATTCTATAGGAGGTATTATTATGGTAATGCAAGAATCTAGATTAAAAGTTGCTGATAATAGTGGCGCTCGTGAATTACTTGTTATTAGAGTAATGGGCGGCAGCAAAGTTAAAACAGCTAATATCGGTGATGTAGTTGTTGGAACTGTTAAAAAAGCAATACCTAATGGTACTGTTAAAGAAGGTAAAGTAGTTAAAGCTGTAATTGTTAGAACTGTTGAAGGCGTTAGACGTTCAGATGGCAGTTATATCAAATTTGGTGATAACGCTTGCGTTCTTATTAAAGATGATAAATCACCAATTGGTACTCGTGTACTAGGACCAGTTGCTAGAGAATTACGTGAAAAAGATTACATGAAAATTGTATCTTTAGCACCTGAGGTTTTATAGGAGGATATATGAAGGTTAAAGTTGGAGACACTGTAAGAATTCTTGCCGGAAAAGATAAAGGCAAAGAAGGTAAAGTACTTAGAACAATTAAGCTTCAAAACCGTGTTGTAGTTGAAGGAATCAATGTTGCTAAAAAACATTCAAAACCTCGTACTACTGAAGATAAAGGCGGAATTATTGATATTGAAGCACCTATCCATGTATCTAATGTAAAAGTTGTTGGTGAGAAAAAAGTAAAAGAAGCTAAGACAAAAGAAGTTAAAAAGGAAACTAAAAAAACTTCTAAGAAAGAATCAAAGTAGGTGAACTATGAGTAATTTTAAAGAACTATATAATAAAGAAGTCATTAAGACTTTAATGGATGAATATCATTACACTACTGTAATGCAAGTACCTAGAATTGAAAAAATAGTTATTAACATGGGTGTCGGTGATGGTGCTCACGATTCTAAGTTTATGGATGCAGCTATTAAAGATCTTACTTTGATTGCTGGTCAAAAACCAGTTATAACTAAAGCTCGTAAATCAATTGCTGGTTTCCATTTAAGAGAAGGCCAATCAATTGGAGCTAAAGTTACACTTCGTGGCGAAAATATGTATTGTTTTCTTGAAAAACTTATTAAAGTGGCACTTCCTCGTGTAAGAGATTTTAGAGGTGTATCACCTAAGAGTTTTGATGGAAAAGGTAATTATACACTAGGTATTAAAGAACAATTAATATTCCCAGAAATTGAATATGATGATGTTCTAAAGATTCGTGGTATGGACGTTGTAATTGTTACAACTGCTAAGACTGACGATGAAGCAAGAAGTTTACTAAAAGCATTTGGAATGCCTTTTAGAGGATAGGAGAAGATAATATGGCAAAAACAAGTATGATTGTAAAAAATAATCGTAAACCAAAATATGAAGTTAGAGCTTATACAAGATGTAAAAGATGTGGAAGACCTCATGGTGTTCTACGTAAATTCGAATTATGCCGTATTTGCTTCAGAGAACTTGCTAATAAAGGACAAATTCCTGGTGTAAAGAAATCTAGTTGGTAGGAAGGAGATAGTTTATGTTTGTACAAGATAAAATAGCAGATATGCTTACAAGAATAAGAAATGCTAATCAAATGCGTTATGAAACTGTTGAAGTTTGCGGAACAAAGATGACTTTAGGCATTGCAGAAATTCTTAAAAAAGAAGGATTTATTGCTGATTATAAATATGAAAAAGAAAAGACTGGCGATAAACTTGTTTTAACACTAAAATATGGTGAAAAGAAAGAAAGAGTTATAACTGGTCTTAAAAGAATTAGTAAATCTGGTTTAAGAGTTTATGCTAGCGCAGACGAACTTCCTAGAGTACTAAATGGATTAGGTATAGCAATTATTTCTACTTCTAAAGGTCTTATGACTGATAAAGAAGCTAGAAGTGCAGGGTTAGGAGGCGAAGTACTTGCCTATATTTGGTAAGGTATTATGAGTAGAATCGGAAATAGAAGACTTACTATCCCTGAAAAAGTTGAAGTTAATGTAACTGAGACTGATATTACAGTTAAAGGTCCAAAAGGCGAACTTAATATGTCATATAGTCCCCTTTTGAAAGTAACTGTAGAAGATAATGAAATTGTAGTTTCTAAAAAGAAAGATACAAAAGAAGCTAATATTATGTCTGGAACAACTAATGCTAACATTAACAATATGTTAGTTGGTGTAAGTAAAGGTTTTTCAAAAGAACTTGAAGCAGTAGGTGTAGGATATCGTTTTGCTGTATCCGGCAATAAGATTATTGTTAGTGCAGGATATTCACATAATGTTGAAGTAGCAATCCCTAGTGGTATTACAGTTACTTCTCCATCAAATACTGAACTTACAATTAGTGGTTTTGATAGACAAAAGATTTCTGAATTTGCGGCAAATATTCGTAAGATCAGAGAACCAGAACCATACAAAGGTAAAGGTATAAGATACAAAGAAGAACATATTCGCCGTAAAGAAGGAAAGAAAGCGGCTAAGTAAAGGAGCAAGTTATGATAAGTAAAGAGAAAAGAGAAGCAAGAATTAGAAGACATGCTCGTGTACGTAAGACTGTGTCTGGTACAAAAGAGATGCCTAGATTAAATGTTTTTAGATCAAATAATGCTATTTATGCTCAAGTAATTGATGATGTAGCAGGTGCTACTTTAGTTAGCTCATCAACATTGGAATTAAAGATTAAAAATGGTGGTAACATCGAAGCTGCAAAAGCCGTTGGTAAAGATGTAGCTGAAAAATGTAAAAAAGCTAAAATTAAGAAAGTTGTATTTGACCGTGGTGGTTACTTATATCACGGAAGAGTTGCTGCCCTTGCAGACGCTGCAAGAGAAGCAGGATTAGAGATATAGGGAGGCATTTATGGCAGAGAAAAAAGAAAAATTTGATAATAAAAAGAATTTTGATAATAAAGCAAAAACTAATTTATTAGAAGAAAAAGTTATCAATATTGGTAGGGTAACAAAAGTTACCCAAGGTGGTAGACACTTTCGTTTTAGCGCTACAGTAGCTGTCGGAAACCGCAAAGGTATCATAGGAATTGGTACTGGAAAGGCTAACGAAGTTCCAGAAGCTATTAAGAAAGCTTTACAAGCTGCTAATAAAAATGTTGTAAAGGTAAGTCTAGTTGATAATAGAACAATTCCTCATGAAGCAACTGGAAAAGTAGGTCGTGCTGTTGTATTAGTTAAACCTGCTAAAGAAGGTCGTGGAATTATCGCTGGTGGAGCAGCCAGAGCTGTTCTAGAACTTGCTGGTGTTAAGGATATTGTTGCTAAATCACTAGGAAGTAATACGCAAGTTAATGTTGCTAAAGCAACACTAAATGCTCTTATTTCTCAACGTACTAAAGAACATATTGCAGAACTTAGAGGAAAGAAAGTTGAGGAGTTATAATGAAATTAGAAAATTTACCAAAAACTGCTGAACTTAAAGCATCTAAAAGAGTAGGAAGAGGACCAGGTAGTGGTATGGGTAAGACTGCTACTCGTGGAGAAAATGGTCAAAAATCAAGAAGCGGTGCTTCAATTAAACCATGGTTCCAAGGTGGTCAATCTCCACTTTATAGAAGAATTCCTAAAAGAGGATTCAATAATGCAAGATTTACAACACGTTTTGCTACTATTAATTTAAGTGATCTTAACAATTTCTTCAAAGACGGTGACGTTGTAACTGAAGAAGTATTAAAAGAAAGAGGTATAATTAAGAAAAGACTTAGTGGTATTAAGATATTAGGTAATGGTAATTTAGAAAAGAAATTAACTATTAAAGCTAATCGTTTTACTACTACAGCCGTTTCTAAAATTGAAGAAGCAGGCGGCAAAGCCGAGGTGATCTAGATGTTTAAAGGTCTTAAAGGACTATTTAGTAAAAACAACCGAGATCTTAGAAAGAAAATTTATTTCACATTATTTTGTTTAGGTATCTTTTGTTTAGGAACAGGAATTACTATTCCTTGGGCCTCAGTTGTATACCAAGAATTAGGATTCTTAGAAATCTTTAATATCATGAGTGGTGGAGGTTTGCAAAATTTCTCAATATTTGCATTAGGTGTTTCACCTTATATTACTGCATCAATCATTACAGAAATCCTTCAAATGGATATTGTTCCTTATTTTAAAGATTTAAAAGAACAAGGATATACAGGAAGACAAAAGATTAACCAAATAACAAGATATTTAGGTATAGCAATTGCCTTTTTCCAAGCATATGCTCTTACAGCCTTCTATATGAATGGTTTAGGAGCTATTGACATTTTAAAAACTACGCTTGTAATGGTTGCCGGAACTTCATTTTGTATGTGGATGGGTGATCAAATTACCAACAAGGGTTTAGGAAATGGTCAATCTATGCTAATTATGGCAGGTATTATTCAAAGTATGCCAAATATTTTTAGAGGTGCCTATTCAGCATTTATTACTGCTGGTACATACAGTAGTGGCTTAGGTATTACATTATTTACATTATTCTGTTTAATATATGTAATCATTATTGTTGGAATTACTTGGGTTCAACTTGCTGAAAGAAGAATTCCAATCCAATATTCTAATCGTACTAATGCTGCTTATGGTGCTCAAACAAATTATTTACCGCTTAAAATTAACTCAGCAAGCGTTATTCCTGTAATTTTTGCGTCAATTGTTACAACAATTCCGGCAACGATTGCAGCGCTTACTAAGAAAAAAGCGATTATAAATTTTGTAAACAATTATATTGTCTATACTTCAAATACGGGATTTATTCTATACTTAGTATTAATTTTATTCTTTGGATATTTTTATACTTTCTTAGTAATGAATCCAACCGAAATGAGTAAAGACTTAAATGAACGTGGGGGGTATATTCCAGGGATTAGACCTGGTAAAGACACAGCAGATTACATTAGTAATTCTTTATCAAGACTTACATTAGTAGGTTCATTGTTCTTAATTATTTTAGCAGCAATGCCTATCTTGTTATCAAAGTTTACTAATTTACCTTCAAGTGTAACTATCGGAGGTACAGGTATTCTGATTGTTGTCGGAGTTGCTATTGAAACATATAAGCAACTTGAAAGTAGTTTAGTTTCAAGAAGCTATTCTGCGAAAAGAAAGAGGCTAAGATAATGAAAAATATAATTTTTATTGCTCCACCCGCTGCGGGAAAAGGTACAGCTAGTGAATTACTTGTTGAAAGATTCGGTTATGAACATATTTCAACAGGTGATATGTTAAGAGAAGCCATTGCTTCTGGAAGTGAACTTGGAAATGAAGTAAAGAGTATTATGGAACAAGGTCAACTTGTTAGCGATGAAATCGTCATAGCTTTACTTAAAGAAAAAATAGAAGAAATCAAAGGTAAATCATTTATTTTAGATGGATTCCCAAGAACATTACCACAAGCTGAAGAATTAAATACCATTTTTCAAGAAGAAGGCATCGATAATTACGTAGCAATTTTCTTAGATGTTTCTGAAGAACTTGCTATGCAAAGATCATTAGGTAGAATTACTTGCAGTAAGTGCGGTACAATATTCCATCGCTATTTTGAGAGTAAAAAACCAAAAGTTGAAGGAGTTTGTGATAACTGCGGAGCAGAATTAATTAGCCGTAGTGATGATAATGAAGAATCTTTCAAGAAGAGATTCGAGACTTATATCAGTAATAGCAAAGCAATTTTAGACTATTACAAAGATAAAAATAGACTTGAAATTATTAATGCAAATCGTGAAGCTCAAGAATCTATTGTAGATATTGAGAAGGTCATTAATGATTAGTATTCGTAGTCAACGCGAAATTGCATTAATGAGACAAGCTGGGCATATCAATTATTTAACTCACCAAGAGTTAAAAAAGCATATTAAGGCTGGTATAACAACTGGTGAGTTAAATGATATCGCCGATAAATTTATGCGCAAGTTAGGTGGAAAGCCTAGTTGTTTAAATTACGAAGGATATCCTAAAAGTATATGTATTTCTATTAATGACGAAGTTGTACATGGGATACCGGGAAATCGTAAGTTAAAAAATGGTGATATTGTATCAATAGACTTTTGTGTTGAGTACAAAGGCTATCAAAGTGATGCTACCATTACACATATCGTCGGTAGCGTAAGTAAAGAAGTAGAAGATTTAGTAATAAATACAGAAAAGAGTTTGTATATTGGTATTAATGAAGTAAAACCTGGTGCTAAAGTTAGCGCTATTGGTAAAGCCATCGAAGATTATGCAACAAAGTGTGGTCTTGGAGTGGTAAGAGAACTTGTTGGTCATGGACTTGGAACAAGTATTCATGAAGATCCAGATGTTCCCAATTATTATACTAATATGCCAACAGTTTTAAAGGAAGGTATGGTTATTGCTATTGAACCAATGTTAACATTAGGAAAAAGATATGTTTATCTTAAAGATGATAACTGGACAGTTGCAACCGATGATGGACTTCCAGCAGCTCATTTTGAGCATACTGTATTAGTTACAAAAGATGGCTATGAAATATTAACGGGAGAGTGATATAGAAGATATGGCTAAAAAGAATAGTGATAAAATTGAAGTTGAAGGCAAAGTTGTTGAAGTATTAAAGGGTAGTGACTATCTTGTTGAACTTCAAAACGGACATACTGTAAAAGCCTACGTTTCTGGTAAAATGCGCATCCATATGATTCGTATCTTACCAGGTGATACCGTTACAGTAGAATTGTCGCCTTATGATTTAACACGTGGGATTATAACATGGAATAAGAGATAGGAGTGAATAAGGATGAAAGTTAGACCATCTGTCAAAAAAATTTGCAAGAAATGCAAAGTAATTAAGAGAAAAGGTAAAGTTATGGTTATTTGTAATAACCCTAAACATAAACAAGTACAAGGATAGGAGATATTATGGCAAGAATTAAAAATATTGAATTACCAAGTGAAAAACAAGCATGGGTTGGCCTTACAGCTATCTATGGTATTGGTAAGAATTTAGGTAAAACAATTTGTGAGAATGCAAAAGTTGAACCATCAAAGAAAGTTAAAGATTTAACTGAAGATGAAGTAAATGCTCTTCGTAAAGAAGTTGAAAAACATTTAACTGAAGGTGATCTTCGTCGTGAAGTTCAAATGAGCATTAAGAACAAGATGGAAATCAATTGTTATCAAGGTATTAGACACAAAAAAGGACTTCCAGTAAGAGGTCAAAGAACTAATCGTAACGCACACACTCGTAAGGGTCGTGGAAAAGTTGTTGCAAACAAGAAAAAGGTTGGAAAGTAGGTGTTAGTTTATGGCATATAATAGAAGAAAGAAAAAAGTTAAAAATACTGTTACTGAAGCTGAAGCACATATTCATGCAACATATAATAACACTATCGTAACAATCAGTGATCATAATGGTAACGCTATCAGTTGGTCATCAGCTGGTAGAATTGGTTATAAAGGTAGCAAAAAGAAAACTCCATTTGCTGCTGGACTAACTGCTGAAGCTGCTGCGGCTGCTGCTAAAGAACAAGGCGTTGTAAAAGTAGATGTTTATGTAAAAGGTTTAGGACCTGGAAGAGAAAATGCTATTCGTAGTATACAAACTGCTGGTCTTGAAATTACAAGTATTACTGATGAAACACCAGTTCCACACAACGGATGTCGTCCACCAAAAAGACCAAGAAATTAATTTAAGGGGGTATTGTGAATGATAAAATTTGAAAAACCAGAATATAAAATTACGGAATATCAAGAATCTAATAATTATGGAAAATTTGAACTAGAACCACTTGAAAGAGGTTTTGGTACTACAATTGGTAATGCTCTAAGAAGAGTATTATTATCAAGTCTTCCAGGAAGTAGTGTTATATCTGTAAAAATCGATGGTGTTATGCATGAATTCCAAAAAATCGATGGCATTATCGAAGATGTTACAACTATTGTTTTAAATATTAAGAAATTAGTTGTAAAAAATCATTCTGAAGATATTAAAACATTAAAATTATCTGCTAATAAAGAAGGCGTAGTTACAGCTGCTGACTTTGAAAAAGATGCAGATATCGAAGTAATTAATCCAGATTTAGTTATTTGTACACTTGTTAAGGGTGGCAAAATTGATATGGAACTTACGATTGCTAATGGTCGTGGTTATGTTGAAGCAAAAGTTAATAAAGAATTACTAGGGGATGCTAAAGTTGGTGTTATTCCTGTTGATTCAAACTTTTCACCTATCGAAGTTGTTAAATACGAAGTATTAGATACACGTGTAGGTCAAAATGAAAACTATGATAAATTAGTTTTAGAAGTAACTACTGATGGTAGTATGACTCCAGAAGAAGCTATTGCTCTTGCTTCGAAGATTTTAGTTGAGCATTTTAATTTATTATGTGATTTAAATAGTATTGCTAATGTATCTGGTATAATGCAAGAAAAACATGTTGATACAATGACTAAGACATTAGAAACACCAATCGAAGAAGTTGAATTCTCAGTAAGAGCATATAATTGCTTAAAAAGAGCTGGTATTCATACCATTCAAGATTTAGTTAACAAAAAAGAAATAGAAGTTACAAAGATTAGAAACTTAGGAAAGAAATCTTTAAAAGAAGTTCTTGATAAAGTTGCTGATTTAGGACTAGAGTTTAAGGAGTAGAATATGGCATATCGTAAATTAGGTAGAGATACTCAAGTAAGAAGAAGCATTTTAGCTGGTCTTACTAAAGATGTTATCAATCATGAAAGTATTATTACAACAGAAACTAGAGCTAAAGAAGTACGTAAGTTTGTTGATAAAATGATTACTTACGGAAAAGATGGTTCCCTAGTTTCTCGTAGAAAAGCATTAGCTTTCCTACATAATGATAAAGACACAGTTGCCAAGGTATTTAATGATCTTGCAAAAAGATATGAATCAAGAGATGGCGGTTATACAAGAATAGTTAAACTTGCTGAACGTCGTGGCGATGATGCTTTAGAGGTTAAATTAGAATTAGTATAGTGAAAACTATACTTTTTTGTTGCGTGAAAATATTGCCTTTGCTATAATGAACCTATAAGATAGGAGTGGCTATATGAAAAAGAATAATATTGTATTAATAGTTATCGCCATCGTTACATTACTAACATTTATTATCGGAGCAACGTATGCATATTTTGCTACAGGCAATTTAAATATTACAAATGCTGCTAATATTAATACGGTAACAGAACGAAACAACATGGTCTTTGATACTATAGGTGGTGGAATGATTCTAAATATAACGGCAGCCAATATGGCTGAGAGTCTAAGTGGAAATGTAGCGGCGGAGAATAATACGACCCTAACCGTTAATTTTACAGCTAACACAAGTTATAGTATGGTATGTACATATGATATTGTGTATGAATGGACTTCAAGTGACAAATATACAGCTCATACAAGTGGAGTATCATCAAATGAATTTACGATTCAAGGAACACTAGCAAGTAATGTGCATGTTAGTGAAGGGACAAATAGTATTAAAACTGAGAAGGATTTATCAACTTTATCATATACAAACTATAGTGCCATCGTCGTAAGTGGAGCGCAAATAGACGGAACTGGAAATACAATGAGTACGGCCGTATGGACCTTATCAAGTAAGTTTTATAATGTAAGCCAAGATCAAAGTGCTTTATCAGGCAAAACATATAGTGGTAGATTTAAAGTAGCTAATGTCTCATGTACAGCAGGAACTGTAACAGTACCTGGCCCAACAAGTTATTGGTTTCCAACAACAACATCAACATTGAATAGTAGCACTAATCAATATGAACCAACTTATACACATCCCGCAACAGGAGGGCCAGTGCAATCAAGCGGAAGCGCAACAAATCATAATGTATATATAGGACAAGATAGTAGTAAGTATTATGCATGTGCTATAATTCAAGGCCATGAAATATGTTTAAGCCAACCATATACACAATATGGACTTGAAGGACACACAAGAGGACATTTTACGGACGCACAACAAGTAAGCGCGAGGCAAGCTATCTACCAAGTATTTATTGATGCTGGAATAACAGTTGATATCAATAATGATTGCTACGCTGGTCCCACTAGCACTGCCTGCTGTGTGGGCTACCTCTACTGTGAAGCGAACATCTTCGGCTTTGTCGATTGTATATATGACGATAACAACGAGAGCGAGTCCTGTGGAGTTGACCGACTTGGCCATGCCTATTGTTATTTGTAGGATTAGTTGTCCTCTGCGGGAGTGCTCGAATATCTTAATATCTTGAAACTAATTTTGCCGACAGGCAAAATTTAAGGCCAATGGGTGCACAAGCGTGAGTGTAGGCACACGAAAAATTATCAAAATAATGTAAAAAAAATAGTATAATTCTTAGAACTATACTATTTTTTTATCATTTCATTTATGATTTTTTTTAATTCAGGTATTATATCTTCTTGTTTTCCTTTTTTGATAATTTCTCCTTTTTTAAAGATAACTGCTTCGTTTATACCTCCGGCTATACCAATATCGGCTTCCTTGGCTTCTCCAGGACCATTAACTGCACATCCCATGACAGCAACAGTAATATCATTATTTATAGTTTGTAAAAAGGATTCAATTTCTTTAGCAATTGGTAATAAATTATTCTTGTTCTACCACAGGTTGGACATGATATTAATTTGGGTCCAGGGAATAGATTACAATCTTTTAATATTTCTTTAGCTACAAGGATTTCTTCTTTGGGATTATCTGATAATGAAACACGAATTGTATTACCAATGCCTTTTTTAAGAAGAATGCCAAGACCAATACTAGATTTAATAGTACCACTAAATTTAGTACCTGATTCTGTTATCCCAATATGAAGAGGATATGTAAATACTTTAGATGCCTGTTCATAGGCTTTTATACATAAATCCAAGTCTGTGGCTTTAAGAGATAGGCATATATCATAAAAACCATATTTTTCTAATATGGCAACATTTCTTTTTGCACTTTCAATCATTCCTTTAACAGTAACTTTATTATTAGCTAATAAATTTTTTTCTAAAGAACCTCCATTAATACCAATTCTAATAGGAATATGTTGTTTCTTACAAGCATCAACTACCTTTTTAATATTTTCTTCAGAACCAATATTACCAGGATTAATTCTAATTTTATCAACACCACTTTTAATGGCTTCAAGAGCTATTTTATAATCAAAATGAATATCGGCTACGATAGGAATATGAATTTGTTTTTTAATATCTTTGATGGCTTTGGCATCTTCGAGATCTAAACATGCTACTCTAATTATTTCACAGCCAACATTTTCTAATTCTAAGATTTGTTTAACAGTGGCATTAACATCCTTGGTTTTAGTATTAGTCATTGATTGAATTACGACTTTGTTATTTCCTCCAATTTCGATATTTCCAACTTTAATTGCTTTTGTTTGTGTTCTTTTATACATATGATACAATCCTTTCATTATTCATCATACGCTATATAAGATATCATTGTAAATATTCTATGGTTAGTTTATAATTAACTTATAAATAGATAGTAGGAGTCATATGAAAAAGAATAATGCTGTTTTAATAACAATTATTATAGTAATATTATTAGCCTTAGTAATAGGGGCAACGTATGCATATTTTGCTACAGGTAATTTAAATATAACGAATGTAGCCAATGTAAATACGGTAACAGAACGAAACAACATGGTATTTGATACTCTAGGTGGCGGGATGAGTCTTAATATTACGGCAGCGAATATGTCCGAGAGTCTAAGTGGTAATTTAGCCGCGGAGAATAATACAACATTAACGGTTAATTTTACTGCCAACACCAGTTATAGTATGGTCTGTACATATGATATTGTCTATGAATGGACATCCTCAGATAAATATACAGCTCATACAAGTGGAGTATCGTCAAATGAATTTACTATTCAAGGAACACTTGCAAATAATGCTCATGTAAGTGAAGGAACCAATAATATAAGTAGTGAAACAGACCTATCAACATTAACATATACAAATTACAGTGCAACGGTGGTAAGTGGAGCCCAAATCGATGGAACGGGTAATACTACAAGTACGGCTGTATGGACACTCACAAGTAAATTCTATAATGTAAATGCCGATCAAAGTACATTATCAGGAAAAACATATGCCGGAAAATTTAAAGTAGCAAATGTGTCATGTGTAGCAGGAACTGTATCCGGTGGAGAAAATTCCAATCCTTCAATTCCAGTGCCGGTGTTATCAGATTATTGGTTTGGGACGTGTCCGGGTGTCGGTTTATGTGAGTTTCCTGATTATGGTGGAGAACTACAAGAAACAGGTTTGGACACCGGACATAATGTTTATATAGGTCAAGATGAGAATAAGTATTATGCTTGTGCGATGGTTCAAGGTCATGAGATATGTTTATCTCAACCATACACGCAATATGGCCTTGAGAATCATGTATTTAATGAATTATTTTCTGTTTCAGAGCAAACTAGTGCTATACATTCATTAATTCAAGTGTTTGGAAGTGCTGGCGTAACTATAAATGAAAGTAATTGTTCTTCACCTAATAAGCCAACAAGTTATATTACTTGTACAGTTGGAGAAATAGTCCTTCAAATTTTTGATCAAGCGATTTTTTGGCAAGATGAAGCAAATAACTTTGAGGAATCATATGTTTATTATCAAAATAATAAAGCAATCTGCAATGGGAATTAAGGTTAATGATATTTATAGAAAAGGATTATTGATAAAAAAAGTAGCGAGATTTTAATTGAAGTGATAATAAAAATGTAGACACAAAAAAAGTGTTTACATTTTTATTTTGATATAATTTGTATAAGGAGATGATAAAATGGGAAGACCAAAAGGTGGAACTAATAAATATTGGACTGCCGAGGAAAAATATAAAATAATTAAACCAGCTTTA
>JAEEKI010000024.1 GCA_016282375.1 Caryophanales bacterium
ATGAATTTACTATTCAAGGAACACTTGCAAATAATGCGCATGTATCACAAGGAACAAACAGTATAAGTAGTGAAACAGACCTTTCAAGTTTAACATATACAAATTATGCCGCAACAGTGGTAAGTGGAGCACAAATAGATGGAACAGGAAGTAGTACAAGTACAGCAGTATGGACATTAACAAGCAAATTCTATAATGTAAATGCTGATCAAAGTACATTATCAGGAAAAACATATGCCGGAAGATTTAAAGTAGCCAATGTCACATGTATTGCTGGTTCAGTAACAAAACCAGGCCCAACAAGTTATTGGTTTGATGCAAGTACATGTACATCTTCAAATCCGTGTACACATCCAAATTATGGTGGAACATTACAAACAAGTGGAAGTGCAACAAATAATAATGTATATATAGGGCAAGATGATAGTAAGTATTATGTATGTTTAAATGATGGTGATGACCATGAAGTATGTTTGAGCCAACCATATACGCAGTATGGACTTGAAGGGCATACATTAGGGTATGATTTAGAAAATGAACAACAAGCAAGTGCTTTGCAAGCAATATACCAAGTATTTATTGATGCAGGAATCACACTTGATATAAGTAGTTGCTACGCTCACGACTATGCCGCTTACTGTGCTGTTGACAACTTGCACTGCCAATTCAACATCGAAGGTAGAATCGTTTGTTACGATAACTCTGAGAGCGTGAACTGTGGAATTGATGCCTCTGGTCGTGCCTATTGCTCGTCATGGGGTGGGTAGGGATAGTGATCTGTTGCGTTTTGGCCCTTCGAACATCTTAATATCTTGAATCTAATTTTGCCGATAGGCAAAATTGAAGGCCTTTAGGCCGAATGCATGCCGAATGAAATGTAGGCACACGAAAAAATTTCAAAAGGTTGTGAAACATCTTGTTAAAAAATGAAAATGTTAGTATAATGTAAGCAATTGAAGTTAAGAGAAATTTACGACTTCTCATTTCAAATCGTTGATGGCGTTAACATAGAAAGTGTATGAAATCTCATAAAGTAAGGTGGTACCGCGGGTAATCTCGTCCTTATGATTAATGAGATTTTTTTGTTTTAAGGGATGATGTGATGATAAAAAGAATAATATTTGATATTGATAATACTTTGTTTAATACGGAAAAAGATTGTTTAGATACATATCAAGAATTCTTTACTAAAAAAGAATTAACAGATTATAGCAGATATTTATATGATTTACTTGAAAAGTATGACAAGGATGGAACTTATATACCGGAAGAACTAGTAGAATTTGTTAAAAACAATGCACCATTTGCTTTTTCAAAGCAAGATTTTGATGATATTAGGTTAATTTATCATAATCATGCAACTTTGTTAGAGAAAGACCTACCAAGTACTTTAGAAAAACTATCTCAAAAATATGAATTAGTTATCTTAACTTCATGGTATTATGATGATCAGGTTGCAAGATTAAAAAAAGCAGGTATACTTAAGTATTTTAAAAAGGTGTATGCTTTGGAAAATGCAGGGTTAAAACCTCATAAAGAAGCCTATGAAGTAGCTAGTGAAGGTTTAAATATGGAAGATTGTTTAATGGTTGGCGATAGCATAAGAAAAGATGTAGAAATGCCAATAAAGTTAGGTATGAAAGCAATTATGTATAATCCTAACAATGTTTCCACAGAATATCAAAGTATTAAAAAAATTAGTGATTTATTAAAGGAGGAATTTTAAATGACATTATATGAAGATTTACAATGGAGAGGATTAATTCAAGATATTAGTAGTCCCGAGTTAATTGAAAAATTAAATAAGGGAGGACTTACTTTTTATATTGGAACTGACCCAACAGCTGATTCGATGCATATTGGCCATTACTCATCATTTTTGATATCTAAAAGATTAGCCAAATATGGCCATCATCCTTTACTTTTAGTAGGGGGAGCTACTGGTTTAATTGGAGACCCTAAACCTGATGCTGAAAGACCAATGATTACGAAAGAAGAAGTTGAACATAACTTTAAAGGTTTAAAAAAACAAGCTGAAGAAATATTCGGCTTTGAAGTAGTTAATAACTGGGATTGGACAAAAGATATTAATGTAATCGACTTTTTAAGAGATTATGGAAAGTATTTCAATGTTGGTTATATGCTTGCCAAAGATAAAGTAAAATCTAGAATGGAATCAGGTATTACTTTTGCAGAGTTCTCTTACATGATTTTACAAGCTCTAGATTTTTTATATCTATATGAAAATAGGGGTTGTACTTTACAAGTAGCAGGTTCTGATCAATGGGGTAATATTACTTCTGGTATTGAATTAATTAGAAAGAAACTTGATAAAGAAGCATATGGAATGGTAATGCCTTTAGTAACGGATTCTAATGGTAAGAAGTTTGGTAAAACCGAGGGTAATGCTTTATGGCTTGATAAGAATAAAACATCTTCTTATGCTTTATATCAATACTTAATTAATCTTGAAGATTCAATGATTATAAAGTATTTAAAAATGCTTACCTTCTTGTCAAAAGAGGAAATCGAAGATTTAGAAAAGAAACACAATGCTCATCCTGAACTTCGGGAAGCACATAAAGCTTTAGCAAGAGAAATTATTACGGATTTACATGGTAAAGAAGAATATGAAAAGGCTGTAAAAATAAGTGAATGTTTATTTACGGAGAAAATTAATGAATTATCATCAGATGATATTATCAATAATTTAAATGATGTACCTAAATTTAATATTAATATTGGAGAAAATATTGTTGATTTACTTGTTAATTCCCAAATTTGTTCTTCGAAAAGAGAAGCAAGAGAAATGCTAAGTGGTAATGCTATAAGTATTAATAATCAAAAAATAACGGATTTAGAAAAAGTCATTTCTAAAGAGGATTTAATCGATGGCAAAGTAATGCTTTTGAAAAAAGGTAAAAAGAATTATTACATTGGAACTATTGATTAGGCTTTTATAATACTTAATAAGTCCTCTTTCACATAAGTTATGGTGAAAGGGGATTTTTTATGTATCCTAATAAAAACTATCAAGTTATGCCTATCAATAATGATCGCTTCTTATTTCCATTTTTACTGGGAGGACTAGCCGGTGGTGCAGCCGTGGGGTTAACTAGACCAAGACCTATCTATAATGTTGCACCATATCCAAATCAAGGGTTTAATCCGTATTATCCATATGCCAATTATTCTTATTCTTACTATGTTCCAAATCGTCCATACTAGTTCTAGATAGAATAATACCTAAATAAATAAAGTTTACTAAAAGACTACTTCCACCATAAGATAAAAAGGGAAGAGTAATGCCTATGATGGGTATTAAGCCAATATTCATGCTAATATTAATCATCATTTGTAATAATAAAAGATAAATGAAACTAATTATTAAGTAGTTAGTTTTTTTATTGTGAATTTGTTTTGTAAGATTTAATAGATTGATTAGTAAACAATAATATAATATAAGGATTATAAAAAAGAATATTAGTCCATAGTTACCAATGATGAAAGCCAGTATAAAATCCGTTGCTCCTTCTGGAATATAGATTAAGATATTATTTAAACCATTATGAATTAATGAAGAACCAAAGATAGATAATAACGCTAGATCTCTTTGATAATTATTGGTTGTAAAATTAATGATGCGGTCTGCTCGATAAAAAATATTCGTTCCTAAGACTTTGATTAAAAACTGTTGATGATGAATAAATAAATAGATAATTAATAATATAAAGATAATTCCTGATATTCCCAACAAAAGATAATATTTAAGATTAATCTTTAAGGGTATCATGCATATTAATAAGATAAGTAAATAAAAGATAATTGCTCCCGTATCTGGTTCAAGAAAGACTAGGATTGATGGTAATAAAGTATATATGAATAATTGGAAAAGTTTAATATATTTATTTTGTTTATGAAAAGTAATTTCAATTAGATAAAGATTTAGAGTAATCTTCATAAACTCACTAGGCTGAAGAGCGAAGTAACCAAGATTTAACCATCCTTTAGAACCATTAATCGTTCTTCCCCAAAAAAGAACGATTATTAAAAGCAATAGATTAAAATAATAGAAATATTTACTATATTTAAATAATACTTGATTATTTATTTTATTTAGAATGAAAAAGATAATAAAACAGATTAAATACCAGATTAATTGTTTTAGATAGTAGTTTTGATAAAAGATATTTAAGTATTTAGCATTATAAAGATTAATGATACTTATAAGTCCAAGCAATGTAATAATGGTAATAATTCTAATCTTTTTCTTCATATTATTAATATGTCTCAAAATGAATAAATTTACATATATTATTTTAGGTGATAATATGAATAATCTTCCTAATGTATCGGCGTTTCCTATTGAAAAAGAATTACATAATTCACAAGAAAGATTTTATGGTATAGGAAGTGAACTTGTAAATAATAAGCCAGTTAATGTTATAGCTAAAATTAATCATATCTTTGCTTCGAATAATCATGTATATAAAAGTAGAGTACGGATTAAAACAAAGGACGATTTATTAGAAAGGACGATTGTTGGTAAGACTAGTACGGATTTATTAACTTTAAGTGGAGATAAGATTCGCATTATAGATATTTTAGATATTGATCGAATTTAAGACTTTTAGTAATTAAAGTCTTTTTTTTTATTTTGATTTAAATTATAATAAGTAATTAATTCGGAGGGTTTAAAATGGACATAATTGATGAAATTAAAAATGCAGAAAATGAGATGGATTTAGAGGTTATTGCCTTTAATGCTATTGCTCAAGCAAAAGAGTATTCACAAGAGAATAATGAGCCGAGAGATACAATTGGTAGCATTATTGATTTTAATGGTCATCCGAAAATTGTTACTTCAGAAAACGATCGCCAAGATGATTGTATGATTTGTAACTGTTATGTTGGTTATATTCCTTTAGGAATGCGCATTGTTTATGGTACTTTTGTCAATACCAAAAATAAAGCATATTCAAATAATGGCTATTACTATTATTTGGATGATGAGTCTTATGTTAAGGAATTTTTTAAATATTTACATGATCATGAAACCGAGGATGATTATGATATTATTGTTTTACTTAATGACTTTATGGCTGAATATTTTGATAAATCAGTTGATTGGATAACAAGAGAAAATCTTCATCAATTATTTTGGCGTCCTAATGGTCGTTTTTATCCTCCGTGTAAAGAACATAGTATCCAAGACTTTTATGGTAATGGTGCTGCTCAATGTAGTGAATACGCTACTTTTGCTCAAAATGTTTTGAGTGCTTTAGGCTTTAGAATTTTATATTTAATGGATACTCAGCATGCTTATAATATTATTATATGTGATGATAAGCCATATGTTTTAGATTATTCACAAGGAATCGAAGTAGTAGATGCTTGCTTTAATCATAAGGCAGTTCATCCTTTTTTTGGAGAAATACCAAACGCTACGGAAGAAACTATTAGTGATTTTATTGATGAAGGGATGTCTTTAGAACTTAATGATTATTATTTACAAGAGATTAATGGTACACTTTATCAACATAAAATAAGAGAAATAAGAAAATATGGTATTGCTGGAATCCCAACAAAAGGCGATGTTGGTTTAAGCAAACATAAATGATATAATAAAGAAGAAAAGAGGGGATTATGATGAATCAAAACAAAGTTGTAATTGTTGTTGGTGCCTCAAGAGGGTTAGGTAAAACACTGGCTCAGTTGTTTTTTAATCAAGGATATACAGTTATAGGAACATTCAATAAAACTAAAATAGATACTAGTTATCCTATGCTAAAGTGTAATATAATTAGGGAAAATGATGTTGAAGATTTGTTTAAACAAGTTATAAAAAAATGGAAAAAAATAGATGCTGTTATAAATTGTGCGACTTATACTGAAGATGAAGATTATGTTAAGAAAGATTTAAATAGTTTTATGGAAGTTGTCAAAGTAAATCTTGGCGGTACTTTTTTAGTGGATAAATATGCTTGTTTAAATATGCAAAAAGGGACTATAGTAAATATTTCTTCGACTGATGCTCAAGATACATATACTCCATTTAGTATGGATTATGCCGCTAGTAAAGCAGGGGTAGAAAATTTAACTAAGAATTTTGCCAAAAGAATGCCCAATTTAAAAATATGTGCTTTAGCTCCGGCTTGGATTAATACATCATCGGTTTTAGAAATGGATCCAAAGTATTTACAAGAAGAAATGCAAAAACATGGTCAAAAAGAATTACTTCATAAAGAAAATGTAGCACTTAAAGTAATAGATATTATAAATAGTGATAAATATCAAAGCGGAGATATTATAAGAATGGAGCATAATGATGAATAGTTTATATCAAGATTTGGGCATTAGTACAAAGGTAATTGATTTATTCAATGAAGAAGAGCAAAAGATTCAAGATGATTTTAAGCAAATTGATGATAGTGTTTTATTAAATAGTTTAAAAGTTATTAATGCTTTTAAAAAAGAAAATATTAGTGAAAGTGATTTTAGTTCTACGACAGGTTATGGATATAACGATATTGGAAGAGATAAAATAGAAAGAGTTTTTGCCGATATATTTAATGCGGAAGATGCTCTTGTTCGTAGTCAGTTTATTTCGGGATCCCATGCGCTTACAGTAGCTTTATTTTCTATACTAAGACCTGGTGATACATTATTATCCATAAGTGGTCTTCCTTATGATACATTACATGAAGTTATAGGTATTAAAGATAATGCATCATCATTAAAGAGTTTTGGGATTAATTATGAACAAATAGATTTGATAAATGATGACTTTGATTACGATAAAATCGAAGAAGTGCTAAAGAATAAAAGGATTAAGTTAATTGAAATCCAAAGAAGTAAAGGATATTCAACAAGAAAGAGTCTTTCTATTGCTAAGTTGGAGAAAGTAATTGAATTTATTCATAATATTGATAAGAATGTTATTATTATGGTCGATAATTGTTATTGTGAATTTGTCGAAGAAAATAGTCCAATCGAAGTAGGTGCCGATATTATTGTGGGTTCCCTTATTAAAAATTTGGGTGGAGGGATTGCTCAAAATGGTGGATATATTGCTGGTAAAAAGGAGCTTGTTAGGTTAGCATCTGAAAGATTAAATTTACCTGGTGAGGGTAAGGAAGTAGGCCCCTCTCTTGGTCATAATCGAGAACTTTTAATGGGATTATATCATGCTCCTTCGGTAGTAGGATCTGCTTTAAAAACAGCCTTATTAACAAGTAGAGTATTAGAAAAATTAGGATATAAAGTTGAACCACTTTATAGTGATAAAAGGGTTGATATTGTTCAAAACATTTATTTTGGCAATGAAAAGGATTTAATTCAGTATACATGTGGTATTCAAAAAGGTAGCGCTATTGATAGTAATGCTCTTATTATGCCAACAGATATGCCGGGTTATGATGATAAAATTATTATGGCTTCAGGGTCTTTTACGCAAGGATCAAGTATTGAAATATCTTGTGATGGTCCTTTAAGAGAACCATATATTGCCTATCAACAAGGGGCTCTTACTTATGAATATGGTAAGATAGCGGTTATGTGTGCTGTTAATAATATTTTGAAATAATAAAAAAGTATATTAGACAATTTGACTAGTATACTTTTTTGATGTTTTAAGTTTTTTGTGATACTATTAATAATAGAGGTATCGTATGAAAAGAAATAATATAATTTTATTAATAATAGCCATATCAACATTACTTATAACAATAATCGGAGCAACATATGCGTACTTTTCAGCAGGAAATATGAACTTAGCTAATGTTGCCAATGCAAATGCTTCGACAGAATTAAACAATATGGTATTTGATACCATAGGTGGAGGAATGCTTCTTAATGTAACAGCAAGTAACATGGTTCAAGCCAATAATTGAACTGTAGCGGCCAACAACTCTACTACACTTACAGTTAATTTCACAGCTAATACCGATTATAGTATGGTGTGTACATATGATATAGTATATGAATGGACTTCAAGTGATAAGTATACAGCACATACAAGTGGAGTATCATCAAATGAATTTACTATTCAAGGAACATTAGCAAGCAATGCGCATGTAAGTGAAGGAACTAATAGTATTAAGAGTGAAAAAGACTTATCAACATTAACATATACCAATTA
>JAEEKI010000001.1 GCA_016282375.1 Caryophanales bacterium
ACAAGTAAGTTTTATAATGTAAATGCAGATCAAAGTACATTATCAGGGAAAACATATGCAGGAAAGTTTAGAGTGGCAAATGTCTCATGTATAGCAGGAACAGCAAGTCCACCAGGACCAACAAGTTACTGGTTTGCATATTCAACATGGAATGATAATACCGAACAAACGGACCCTTTATATACACATCCAAATTACGGAGGAACATTACAAAGCAGCGGAAGCGCAACAAATCATAATATATATATAGGGCAAGATAGTAGTAAGTACTATGTATGTGCAACAATCCAAGGTCATGAAGTATGTTTAAGTCAACCATATACCCAATACGGGTTAAGCGGCTTTACATATTGTACTGATTATAATGTATGCGAATTTTCATTTACAAGTGAACAACAAACAAGTGCAAAGCAAACGATATATCAAGCCTTTATCGATGCTGGAATAACCATCGATATCAATAATGATTGCGGCGCTTTCTCCACCCGCGCTTACTGCGCTGTGGGCGACCTCGACTGTGGAGTGGACCTCGGCGGTAATGTCATCTGTTACGATAACTTTGCGTACGATACCTGTTTAGTAGATCCCTCTGGTCATACCTATTGTGTATTCTGGGGTAACTGAGATTAGTACCTGGTCGTCCCCGCGATCTTCCGAACATCTTCATATCTTGAATCTAATTTTGCCGACAGGCAAAATTAGATTTTTTGTATATAGAGTGTAAATATTAACCAATTATTAAAATATAAACATTTGCTATAAAATCAGTGAATGTTTTTTTAAATAAAAAATTAAAAAATAAAAAAGATAAAGAAAGTGTCAAAAATAAAAAATGTATTAAAAAAACATTGATTAGTTATCGTGAAAATGGTAAGATATTTTTAGCCTAAGAAAAGTGGGCAGAGGTAATGTATGTGGAACGAAGTTTTAGAAAATCTAGTTGTAGTTAAACGCAGCGGTCAAAGAGTTGAGTTCAACGCTTCCAAAATTGCAATAGCCGTTAAAAAGGCCTTTGATGCCGTATACGGTGAAGCAGATGAAAAACAAGTTTATAGCATTTTTGAAAAAGTTTTAAAGTTTATTAATACTAATTATAAAGATCGTAAAACAATCAATGTTGAAGATATTCAAGATATTATTGAGAACACTTTAAAAGATGCTGGATATGAAAAAGTTTTTTTAACTTTTAAAGATTATCGTCAAAAGCGTGCGGCATCAAGAAAAGTTTTTAATGAAAAACAACAACATAAATTTGTTAAAGTTATTGAAAGAGTTGAAGGTGAAAGTAATAGTAAAGATTCGAGTTTAACACCAAAAGAATTACTTAACCAATTTGGTCGTATTATTTCATCCGAATATGCAAAAGCATATGTTCTAGATAGTAAATACGTTCGCGCTTTAGAGGAAGGAAACATCTTTATCCACAATTTAAATTATTTTTCTCTAGGTTATTTATCACATGTTAATTTAAAGTTAACAATTGATGAAAATGATGAGTATCTTGAAGATTTTATCAGTAATATCATTAATGCTCAAAATGAAGTTAGCGAAGAAATAGGAATTAATTGTCTAGATTGTATTCTTCATAAATATATTGTATCTTTCTATCAAAAAATGTTAGATAAGTATTTACAAAAGTATTTAAAACTTAATGGTTTACTTGAATATGTTCCTTATAAAAAGATTCAAGAAGCAATATCTAAAATCGAGGATATTAATATATCAAAAGAATTCTTTGAATCATTTAATACTAATCTTATCTTAGATAACATTTTTACAACATTGGTGCAAGATGTGAATGAAGATATTAAGATACACATCAATGATATTATTTATCGCATTTTTAATGCTCTTAGATCAAATATTAAAGAAAGTACTATTTATACGATTAGTATTGGTAATAATGATTCTAAAACATGTACAGCCATAAGATGTAGTATTATTTCTTATCTAACAGATAATAATTATCTAAATAATGTTCATGTTGTATTTAAAATTAAAGCTAATAGTGATGAACATTATTTAACAAAAATAGCTAGTTTAATTATTAATCAAAAAAACATTTCGCTAGCATTTGTAGAAAATTCTTATAATCATGATATTTATGATGCTGAATACTTTAGTAATGGAATGCGGATATTTGAAAATATTAATGATAATGATAATCGAGCTACAGGAAGAATGGTTGTAGCTAGTACATCAATTAATTTAGCTAGATTAGGACTTAAGTATACTAATAAAGATTTAAAAGGCTTTTATGAAGAATTAGATGCGCAATTAGATTTGATTAAAAATGAATTATTATTATCCTTTGAAACAATAGGTAATAAGAATAAAGAGAATTACTTATCACTTTTTACTGGCAATATACTAGGTGATGAAAGACTAGAAAGTGGTCAAAAAATACGAAAGATTATTAAAACAGGTAATTTAAGCATTGGTCTAATTGGTTTAAAAGAATGCATCTTATTGTTAGAAAAAGAAGATACTAAACAATATGATTTCATGATTAAGTTACTTGAATATTTTAATAAAAAATGTGCTGATTTTAGTGAAGAAACAAAGATTAATTTTAATGTTTTTGAACCAAGTGATATTAAATCAAGACGATATTTAATAGGCATTGATAAGTCTATTTATGGTAGTACAAAAAATATTACTGATAAAAGTGTTTATGATTTAATTGAAAGTGCCAAATTCATCACTAATCATAATGAATTAAGTAAAGTCGAATCATACTTTAAAGGTGGATGTTTGCTTACGATTGAAATGCCTAAGAAAACTAATAATAAACAAGTAGTTGATTTAATCAAAAAAATGATTGATGTTGATATTGGCTTTATCAAAATAGAGGTTGGCAATAAATGAAAATAGCAGGAATACAAAAATTAACATTGCTAGATTATCCTGGTAAGACAGCATGCATAATATTTACCCAAGGTTGTAATTTTAAATGTGGCTATTGCCAAAATTCGAGTTTAATACCTCTCAAAGGTGATGAATTAATTTCCGAAGAAGAAGTTATTGATTACCTTAAAAAAAGACAAAATGTTTTAGATGGAGTAGTAATATCAGGTGGAGAACCCACTATTCAAAAAGATTTAAAAGTTTTTATTAGTAAGATAAAAGAATTAGGTTATTTAGTTAAATTAGATACTAATGGAACTAATAATGAACTTTTAAAGGAACTACTTGATAATCATTTGCTTGATTATGTAGCAATGGATATAAAATCAACATTTAATGATTATGAAAATATAATTAAAAAGAAAATTAATGTTGATTCTATAAAAAAGAGTATTAAATTACTCAAAGAAACACCAATAGATCATGAATTTCGTACTACAATTATTAAAGATATTCATGATATAGATAAAATATTAAACATATGTAAATTTCTTGGTAAAGAAGAAAAATACTATTTACAAAATTTTGAACAAAGTGAATTTGTAGTAGATAAAAAACTAGAATCATTTACCAAAGAAGAACTAATAGATATACAAAAAATAATTAATAGAGATTACCCTAACGTTTGTGTTAGAGGTTTATAAATAAGAAGGAGGAAATGTTTTATGTATAAAGTTAGAAAAAGAGATGGAAAGATTGTTCCATTTGAGATAGAAAGAATTAAGGAGGCTATTCAAAGAGCATTTGATGCTGAGCAAGTTAATTATGATGAAAATGTCATTGATTTCTTAGCATTAAAAGTTACAGCTGATTTTGCTAGTAAAGTAAAAGATAATATTATTGACGTTGAAACGATTCAAGATAGTGCTGAAACTGTTTTATCAGAAGCTGGTTACACATCTGTTGCTAAGGCATACATTCTATATCGTAAATTGCATGAAAAACAAAGAGCAATGTCTTCGACTATCCTTGATTACAAACAAGTTGTTAACAGTTATATCAATGTAACTGACTGGCGGGTTAAGGAAAATTCAACTGTTACTTATTCAGTTGGAGGATTAATTCTAAGCAACTCTGGAGCTATCACAGCTAATTATTGGCTTTCTGAAGTATATGATGAAGAAATAGCTAAAGCTCATCGTAATTGTGATTTCCATATTCATGATTTATCAATGCTTACTGGTTATTGTGCTGGTTGGAGCTTAAAACAACTTATTAAAGAAGGCCTTGGTGGTGTTCCAGGTAAGATTACTTCTAGTCCTGCCAAACACTTAACAACATTATGTAACCAAATGGTTAATTTCTTAGGTATTATGCAAAATGAATGGGCTGGTGCGCAAGCATTCTCATCATTTGATACTTATTTAGCACCATTTGTTAAAGTTGACAAACTATCATATAAGGAAGTTAAACAAGCTATTCAATCTTTTGTATATGGCGTTAATACTCCATCAAGATGGGGAACTCAAGCACCATTTACAAATATTACTTTAGACTGGACAGTACCAAATGACCTTGCTGAATTAAACTGTATCATTGGTGGTAAAGAAGTAGATTTTAAATATAAAGACTGTCAAAAAGAAATGGATATGGTTAATAAGGCCTTTATTGAACTTATGATTGAAGGTGACGCTAACGGTCGTGGTTTCCAATACCCAATTCCAACATATTCTATTACGAAGAATTTTGACTGGTCTGAAACTGAAAATAATAAATTATTATTTGAAATGACTGCTAAATATGG
>JAEEKI010000004.1 GCA_016282375.1 Caryophanales bacterium
TATTAGCCTCAATGTTAAAATCTTTTTTATTTAATTTTAATACTACAAGTACAATAATAAGTAGTACTACTGCAATTATTGCATACGTAATCCATGTATTCATTTTTTATCACCTGTAAATAATTATAGCAAAAAGATATAATAATTTCAAATGTTGTTAGTGATGATAATATATGATATAATGTATATGTATGAAGGAACATTCATACAATAAAAAAGGAACTAACTCATTTTCCAAGATGAGTGTTCACAATTTGTTTGTTGCACCCAATCGTTAGATTGAGTGCTTTTTATTTTCTATAATCATTATTTTGATAATAAAGATAGAAGGATAAAAATGATAATGATTAATGAAGAGATTAATAAATCTTTCTTAGTCATTATTATCACCTCCATTTCTAGTAGGTGAACACTCAAGTATGAGAAAGTTCCAAATACTCTTATAGCATAAGAAAATAATTGTTTCAATGATTTCGACAAAACATATCAAAAGTTTTATCACTCTTTTATAATCTTCACATAAATTATAATGAGATTAAAAGAAAGGGTGAATTAAATGAATAATAATCGTGAATCAGGCAATGCTATTTGTCAAATTCTTTCAGTTATACTAGTACTTCAAGAAAATGCTTGCCCAGATAATTGTTTAGATACATGTGATAGACCAATGCTTGGTGGGGGAACTAACTGTTTAGTATGTAATACAAGACCTGTAATGTTATATACTTGTGGAGGAAATGGTACTCCTTGGAGTATGCCAGTTACCAAAGATGCCCAAACTAATTGTAGCGGAGAGGCCACTTCTGAAACATGTTCAACAGTATTTAGAGTAGAGAAAATCGAAGGAAATTGTTGCACTTTTAGAGTACTTACTCCGAACACAGATACAACGTCTTTAAATCCATATGTTACAACTAATTCTTTCTTTACAATGGATTGTGATTGTTTATGTTGTGTAAGATGTTTATCTGATTGTTATGTCGATTGTGTTTGTTAATTAACTAAAAAAGATACACTTTATTGTGTATCTTTTTTTATTTCTTTCTTTTAAACCAATCTGTAACTTTATCTTCATCTGGTCGTTTTTCAAATACTATTTTTTGTACTTTACTAGCGCTTTTTCCAGAGCCATCAGTTACTGTCCATTCAATCCAGTATTGATCTTTAAATTCTGATGGAACAACTTCATGATATACAACCCAAGTTATTTTCCAGTCATCTCTATCATCCCATATAATTAAGTGATCTGTAGTAATATGATCAATATCAAGAGCTTTATAGCAGTCATTTGATTGAAGTTTTGGACTTGATTTAGCAGTATCATTATATTTTAAAGTAGGGGTTGCAACATCAAGTGTTCCATTATAATCTTTAATATAACCACCCGTTTTAGTATTAGCTACCCAATTATATGATCCATCCTTTAATTCAATTTGATACCAGTAGAAACTACCTTCTTTAGGAACATAATAATCAGTTATTTTATAAATTTCACCTTTTTTAAGTTTTAAATTATTACCATCTTTATCTTTAACATTATTTGATTTTCGATCGTGATCTTCTCTTACAAATAATCCTTCATCGGTAATAACCTCTAAATACCATCCTTTTTTGGCTTCTTCAATTCTTTTATTTTCCTTTATATTAGAATATATCTTTTTACCACCAATATATCCACCAATTCCTAGTAATACAACAAATACGAAAATAAGAAATTTTTTCATATCACACCTCAATAAAGAGTTTATCATATTTTTAATCATAAAAAAAGATGCAATGCATCTTATTTAAACATTGAGGCCATTTCTGCTTCACGTTCACTTACAGGTCTTTGTTTTCCTAATTCATTTCCAAGATAATTACCAATATTATTTATCTTTTGAGTATTCATATTAGTAAGATATTCAATCCCTTTGTCGCCTTTAGCTTGTTCTATTATTTTTTGTTGATTAAATTTTAATAATTCTAAATCTTGGATTATTTCTGCTAATACATTTGCAGGTATTGTTACATTATAATTATTATCCATTTGATCCTCCTAGTATAAATATAGCACAATCTTAAATATATATCTATCCGTTGTCGACAATTACATGTCAAGCCTTTTTTAAGTAAGTAGTATTTGATATAATATTAATGAATGTAGGTGTCTTATGGATATATTAGAAAAACTTAATAAAGAACAATATGAAGCAGCAACATTTATGGAAGGACCTTGTCTTGTAATTGCGGGTGCTGGTTCAGGTAAAACAAAAGTATTAACAACTAGAATTGCTAATCTTATTTCAAATGGAATAAAATCTAGTAATATACTTGCTATAACTTTTACTAATAAAGCTGCTAATGAA
>JAEEKI010000005.1 GCA_016282375.1 Caryophanales bacterium
ATTTTAGATACCTTTTTGGATACCTTCCGCATGAGTATCTAAAAGGTATCTAGATACCCAAAAATATAGTTAAAATACAAAAAATTAGTACGGTTAAAAATTGCAATATTTCCTTTATTTATAAGGATTTTGTAGCGATTTATCTAATAAAAAAGATGAAATTGTGTCCAGTGCCAAAATGACATTGGTAATCAAGTTTAAAACATTTATTTTTAAATAAAAATACGGAATATTATGTTATAATATTTTTACGAGGGTTTTATGGAAATAAGAGAACTGAAACAATTACTAATGCAATCTTGGGATTTGGAAACGTGTTCACCAGGATTAAGAGATAAATGGAGTGAAGCAAATCCATCATTAGGACAATGTGCAATTACAGCTTTAATAGTAAATGATTTCTTTGGTGGAAAAATTATGAGGTGCATGGCATCATCCGGAAGTCATTACTATAATATAATAGATGATGAACTTATTGATTTAACATTAGAACAATTTTTAGGTGAAATTCCTCAATATGAAAATGGTGAAGAAAGAACAAGAGATTATTTATTAAGTAATGAAGATACTAAAAACAGATACTTGTTATTAAATAGAAATTTACAAGAAACTATTGAAGAAGATAAACTGGTAAAACAAAAGAAGAAAAAGTTATAAAAATTGCAATACAAAAAATATTCGAAAAACGCTAGTTTTCGAATTTTAGATACCTTTTAGATACTCTAAAACACAATTTTAAAAGACTATTTTGGGATGATTAAATAGTCTTTTTTATATTTTTAACGCCATAAAACGCACAAGATAACATATAGAAAAACGTACAAGATGATTGACTGCTATTTTTTTGTATAGTATAATAATTATATAAAAAATGAGGTGATTATTTATGGATAAATATATTCCACCATTTGATATAACTAATGTTATGTTAGACAGAATTTCTAGCATTATGAAAAAAATTGGTAAACTAGATAATTATAAAGATTTGGATAAGATGCCAATACTCAGAAGAAATAATAGAATTAAGTCTATTCATTCATCTTTGGCTATTGAGGCAAACTCATTATCTTTTAATCAAGTGAAAGATATTATTGATGGTAAAACTGTAATTGGGCCTCAAGATGAAATACAAGAAGTAAAAAATGCTTATGAGGCATATAAGTTAATTAAAGAAGTGAATCAATATTCTATTAAAGATTTAAAAAGAGTTCATGGTGTAATGACTTATTTAACAGTGGATGAGTCAGGTGAGTTTAGAAAAGGTAATGAAGGAGTATTTGATGAAAATGGTAATTGTATTCATATGTGTCCACCTCCAGAGCAAGTAGATGGATTAATGAAACAATTATTCAAATGGATGGAAGATAATAATGGAAAAGTTCATCCTCTAATCTTATCATCAGTATTTCATTATGAATTTGTTTTTATTCACCCATTTAAAGATGGAAATGGAAGAACAGCAAGATTATGGCAAAATGTACTACTATCAAATTGGGAAGAAATATTTGAATATGTACCAATTGAAACACAAATAAAGAAATATCAGGAAGAATATTATTCATCAATTGCGAATTGTGACCACAAAGGTGATTCTACTGAATTTATTGAATTTATGTTAAAAATGATAGATGAAACACTAGATGATCTGATGAATAGCACAAGTGTACAAGCTTGTCATGTAAGTTCATATGTTAACAAACTATTAGATATAATGGAACCTGGAGTTGCAATGACAACTACAGAATTAATGGAAAAATTAAATATGAAATCTCGTATATCATTTAGAGATAATTATTTAACCCCAGCATTAGAAAATGGATTAATAAAAATGACTGTTCCTGATAAGCCAACAAGTAAAAATCAAATGTATTATAAAATTTAAATATTTCTCTTTTTATTATACAAATATCTCATTAAGAAAATGTGTGGTACAATATTATTGAAAGTGAGATGCCTATGAAAAAGAAAAAAATAATATTAATTGTAGTACTAGTTATTATTATCTTAATGTTAATACCAATACCTACTTACTGGAAAAATGGTGTTACAGAATATAAGGCTGTATTGTATAAATATACTACTGTTCACACACCAAGTGATATTTCATTTACTGGTTATGAAGATGGCTGGGAACTTAAAATATTGGGCTTTCGAGTTGGTGGAAATATCAATATCGATGAAAGATTAAATAATAATGAAAATGCAGAACCAAGTGTTTATGGTAGTATTTTACTAGAAGTAAAAGAAGATACAAGAACATCTAAAGGAGCATCATTTATATTAAAAAATACTACAGATGAAGAATATGCTTATGGACCATCGTATACTATTGAAAGATATACTGATGGAAATTGGCAAGAACTTGATACATTAACAGGAGATCCATTATCATGGACTGCAATAGTTTATACTATAAAGGCTAATGAAGAAAAAGAATTATTCATAGACTGGTCGATGGGATATGGTGAATTAAATAGTGGAACATATAGACTGGTCAAAAGTGATATAAGAAAGTCAAATAGTGCAGAATCAAGAACTTATACTTTATATGCAGAGTTTGATATTAAATGATAACTGTTGTGGTAAGTAACTCGTAATATAATTACGAGTTTTTTAGTTGTATGATTAATAACTGTGATATAATATAAAGCCTGTCGGGGGGTAATAATATGTTTGGACCAAAAGAATTAGATATTAGAAATACATATAATCCTAATTTACAAGAAATACAGGAATCAGCTGAAAGAACATATGGGGAAGCCAATTCTTTTTTTCGAAAAGAAGAGTTATATTTAAAAGACGTTGAAAGAAGGATCAATGCGGGGGAACTTACTTCCGAAAAAGATATTTATGATGAATGTCATGCTATAGCGTCCGATTTAGCTAAATGTTGTGAGATGTATCTAAAGGCATTATATATATTTGAACACAATATTCCAGGTACTAAAATAGATGAACTATGGGAAAAACTCAAAAATTCTGATTATAAAACCGATCAAAATGGAAGATTAGTTTATATGACTATGTCAGGTGTAATAACATTTGCTAAATATGATGAAAATAACAATCCAATCACAGATGAAAATGGTAAAGTTATTTATTTTGATAAAGATGGAAATATCTATAATGATAATAATCGTGGTGCTAAGATTAAACGTAATGGTCATCAATTGGACCGCTTAATCGAATTATTATCATCCGAGTCAAAATTATTATTAGAAACAAGATTATTATCCATTCCAATGAATTCCACAGAAAGTAATAGTTCTGTATCAGTATTAGATTTTCTATTAGAAAAAGGTGTGTTATATCCTGCTTACATGCTTTCTTCAACTGAATATAATGGGTGGTTGGAACAGCATAAAGCAACATTTGAAGAATCTCGATATTCTGGACAAAAACAATATGATGTTAATGTGGAGTTTTTGTATCATTTAGCTACGCAAATTAGAGCTGTGGTTCAATTTAAGATGGATCCCCAAAATAGTCAAATATTTACGATAACAGATGAAGATTTAGCAAAATTACCACTAGAAATGCAACAATTTGCCTCTTTTCATTCATCTTTATTATCAGATGAATTAATTAAGTTAATAGCCAATGATGAAGAAATTCGCAATAAAATAGTTACTTTATTTACAGGTAAATATGTTTTGCCATCTTGGAAAGTTTCACCGGTAGTTTTTTGTAATATGGTTAAGCTAATGGATAGTAAAGAAATACTATATGTATCTTTTTTATGTTTTATGCTAAAAAATATGGACCCAATTACTGAAAGTAAACTTGATAACAAAACAGTGGATCTTGTGAAATTAATTAGGTTTTTGGGATTAAATCATAATTCCACGATGGAATTCTTTGTTCATTTAAAAGAAGTATTTGGCGATACTATAATATTAAATAGCAAAAATGTTGAAAAATTAATTAGACTTTTGCGAAATAAAATGGCACATTGTATTAGCACCTATGATTCTATTAATGATACCATGAACTATAGTATTGATACTACTGATATTAACACCATTAATAATGATACGTTAAAATTATAGAAATTAGTAAATATATAAAAATCTATGCTATAATTTTAATCGGAGATGATATGTTGAAAAAAGTAGTATTAGTTACAGGAAGTTCATCAGGAATAGGTAGAGCAACAATTTTAAAGTTTGCTAAGGAAGGTTATGATGTTGTCATAAATTATCATCATAATGAGGCATCAGCCAATGCTTTAAAAGAAATGGTAGAAAAACAATATAATATTGATGCAATGGTTATTAAAGCCGATGTATCATCCGAAGATGAAGTAAAAACAATGATTAAAACGATTGTTGATAAGTATTCTAAATTGGATGTACTAGTTAACAATGCCGGAATCGTCTTTGATAGGTCTTTCGAAGAAATAACTGTCGAAGAATTTAAAAGAACACTTGATGTGGATGTTTTAGGAACATTTATTGTATCTCGGGAAGCCTCAAAGTATATGCCAAATGGATCTGCTATTGTTAATGTATCATCAACAAATGGAACCAAGACTATATCTCCAGAATGCTTAGATTATAATATTGCTAAAATAGGTGTTCAAAGTTTAACACGAGATTTAGCTTATCAATTTAGACCTAACATTCGAGTAAATGCTATAGCGCCGGGATGGGTTGATACAAAGATGAATAAAGACTTGCCAAAGGATTATATAGAATCTGAAAACGAAAAAATATATTTATCAAGATTTGCAAAACCCGAAGAAATAGCTAATACAATCTTCTTTTTAGCAAGTGAGGAAGCTAGTTATATAAATGGTGAAATCATCAATATTGATGGGGGATATTAAATACTTACCTGAAAAGCCTAAATATGCCTATTTTGCGAGAAAAGATGATAGTAAGTAAAAAGTCCAGATGGGCTTTTTTTAATGAGCTTATTTACTTTTCTTCGTGACGGCATTATAATAAGTATGAAAAGTATAACTTGTTATACTTAAAGGAGAAAAATATGAATGATAAGTTTGTTGGCATTGCTAAAGTAGGAGAAAAAGGCCAAATTGTTATACCTAAGGAAGCAAGAGAGATGTTTAATATTCATCCAGGTGATTCTGTGATTGTATTATGTGATAAAGACAAGGGAATGGCTATCTTAAAAGCTGATGTTATCGAAGATTTAACGGATAAAGTATTTCCAAAGGACGATCAAAAATGATAGCAATTAAAACAGATAAATTAACTAAGAAATATAAGGATAAATATGCAGTTAACGAAATAGACTTAAATATTAAACAAGGTGAATTATTTGCTCTTTTAGGAGTGAACGGTGCCGGAAAAACAACGACGATTAAAATGCTATCAGGATTAATTTTACCAACTTCAGGTGACATTCTTATCGAAGGCATGGATATGAAAAAAGATATGTTTAAAATAAAAGAAATTTTAAATGTGTCACCACAAGAAACCGCCATAGCTCCCAATTTAACGGTTAAGGAAAATTTAGAATTTATGGCGGGGGTATATCAAATTGATAACAAAAATGAAAAGATTGAAGAATTAGTCAAAAATTTTAAACTTGACGAAGTATTGAATAAAAAAGCCAAAACTTTATCTGGAGGTTGGCAAAGAAAAGTATCGATAGCTATTAGTTTGATTAATGACCCTAAAATTCTTTTTTTAGATGAACCAACTTTAGGTTTAGATGTTATAGCTCGCAAAGAATTATGGAAGATAATTACTAGTTTAAAAGGTAAGAAAACAATTATCTTAACAACGCATTATATGGAAGAAGCTGAAAGCCTTTCTGACCGGATAGGCATAATGTCTAATGGCAAGTTAGTAGATGTTGGTACTGCCAAAGAACTAATAAAAAAGACCAAAACAACCAGTTTTGAAGATGCCTTTATATCTATTGCTACCGGAGGTGAACTATCATGAGAATGCTAAATTTTGCTAAGAGAAATTTTAAAGAATTAATCCGTGATCCTCTTAGTTTAATCTTTGAAATAGCCTTACCATTATTCTTACTGTTTATATTTCAACAATTTAATATTCCTGCTGAGAATTATCGCTTAGAAAACTTTACTCCATCAATTATTTTGTTTGGTTTTTCGTTCATTACATTATTTAGTGCTACGCTTATTTCTAAAGATCGTACTTCATCTTTTTTAATTAGATTAGGTACTTCACCAATGAAAGCAAAAGACTTTATTCTAGGATATATTTTATCTTTATTACCAATTGTATTAATTCAAAATGTTTTGTTCTTTTTAACTGCTATTATTTTGGGATTAAAATTTAGTCTCAGTATTATTCCTACCATTATGGTATCGATGATTATATCTATCTTTTTTATTTCTTTAGGCATATTAATTGGTAGCTTAGTTAGTGAAAAAGCTACCGGAGGGTTAGGCAGTATTGTTGTTCAATTAGTATGTTTTACAAGTGGTATGTATTTTCCTAAAGATGTCATCGGGGGTGTTTTTGCAATTATTTGCAAGCTACTGCCATTCGAGGCTTGTCTAAATATTATTCAAAGTGTATTACATAATGACTTTAGTAACTTAACGACTGTACATATTGTAGTCTTTTCTCTATATTTTGTATCTGTCATTATTCTATCAATCATTATTTTTCAAAAAAGAATGATTAGTGATAATAAATAAAAAAATCTCAGGAGTAAAATCCTGATTTTTTATGATATACTTATCTTAGGGTGAATAACTATGAAAAAGAAAAAAATTATTATCTATGCTTGCTTAATAGTTTTACTAAATATATTATCTTTTAGAAGTATTTATAATAAAAAAGAATTCTATATAACAGATAATGAGTATCTTTACGATGAAGCTGTAGACTATTTAATAAAAAATGATACTAATCCCGAAAAAGTTAAAGAACGTTATAAAATGTTTATTGATTATGAAGGGTTTGGCATTACTGAAAATAAAATGTATCACTATGTTTATATGTGGATAAATGAAGAGTCTTACTATGTTGAAGATAATAAAATTATCATCAGTTCTGGAAGTTCCATGGCTTATCGTTTTACATTTAATATAAATGATAAGAAAATAATTAGTTATGATATTCCTAAAGATGGAAGTGAATATACCTCTTCGATTAAAAAAATGTTTCCAAGAGACATAGCAAATAAAGTTTTAAAGTATCAATATAATACTAATAAAATTGAAGAATCAGTTCATGAATATTACGCTGATTTAGAAGATCAAAATATATATAATTTAAGAAATGATAAATATGTTAAAATTGGAACATTAGAATAAAACATTATATTATTATTAATTGCATGCTATAATTAATATATAAGATAGGAGTCCATATGAAAAGAAACAATATAATCTTATTAACAATAGCAATAATTACATTATTAGTAACAATAATCGGAGCAACATATGCATACTTTGCAACAGGTAATATGAATATAACAAATGTAGCCAATGCCAATACCGTAACTGAAAGAAATAATATGGTGTTTGATACCCTAGGTGGAGGAATGCAATTAAATATAACAGCAGCGAATATGGTGGAAGCTAAGCAAGGTAATGTAGCAGTTGAGAATAATACCACATTAACCGTTAATTTTACCGCCAATACTGATTATAGTATGGTATGTACATATGATATTATCTATGAATGGACCTCAAGTGATAAATATACAGTGCATACTAGTGGTGTAACAGGTAATGAGTTTACTATTCAAGGAACATTGGCAAATAATGCACACGTATCACAAGGAACCAATAGTATAAGTAGTGAAACTGACCTTTCAACATTAACTTATGATAATTATAGTGCTGTCGTCGTAACAGGTGCTCAAATTGATGGAACAGGAAGTAGTACAAGTACAGCAGTATGGACATTAACAAGTAAGTTTTATAATGTCAATGCCGATCAAAGTACATTATCAGGAAAAACATATGCTGGAAGATTTAAGGTAGCAAATGTATCATGTGTAGCAGGAGCAGCAAGTCCATCAGACTTAATAGGTTATTGGTTTGATAGTACGACATGTACTTCTTATAATCCGTGTACACATCCAAATTATGGTGGAACATTACAAAGTAGTGGAGCAGCAACAAATCATAATGTATATATAAGCCAAGATAGTAGCAAGTATTATGCATGTGCAACAATCCAAGGCCATGAAATATGTTTAAGTCAACCATATACCCAATATGGATTAATTGACCATGCAATAAATAGTAGTTTCACATCAGAGCAAAAAGCCAGTGCCAAACAAGCAATATATCAAGCATTTATCGATGCTGGAATAACAATAGATATAGACAATGATTGCGGCGCTAACGGCAGCTTCGCTAACTGCCATGTGGGCAAACTCTACTGTATTGTGATGAACGTAGGTTATGTCTTCTGTAACGATAGCGCTGCGAGCGAGACCTGTGGAGTCGACGCCTCTGGTCATGCCCGTTGTGAATCGTAGGGTGGCTAAGTCTAGTGTTTGGTTGTGTGGGCGGCCTTCTGAACATCTTAATATCTTGAATCTAATTTTGCCGATAGGCAAAATTGAAGGCCTTTAGGCCGAATGTATGCGTAAGCGTAGTGTAGGCACAAAAAAATTCTATCTAGACATGAAATGGAACCTATGTTACAATTTTGTGAAAGGATGGAAAATGAGAGAGAAAAAGAAGAAAAATTTAATTGACATAAAAGATTTATCAGTCAAAGAAATTGATGACTTAATTAAAGTAGCTAATGATATCATTGAGCATAAGGAGAAGTATTCTCACAAATGTGATGGTAAAATATTAGCTACTTTATTTTTTGAGCCAAGTACAAGAACAAGACTTAGTTTTGAATCAGCAATGTTACGTTTAGGAGGCAAAGTTTTAGGATTTTCTGATAGTGCTTCCTCATCGACAACGAAAGGTGAAACGCTTGCCGATACAGTATGTGTTGTAAGTGGTTACGCGGATATTATTGTAATGCGGCATCCGAAAGAAGGTGCACCAGTCGTTGCGTCAAAAAGAAGCTTAGTACCTATTATTAATGCTGGGGATGGTGGGCATAATCATCCAACGCAAACCCTAACTGATTTATTAACTATTAGTCGAGAAAAAGGAAGATTAGATAATCTGACAATTGGTTTATGTGGCGACTTAAAGTTTGGTCGAACCATACATTCTTTGATTACAGCGATGTCTAGATATAAAAATATTAAGTTTATTCTAATATCACCAGATGAATTAAAACTACCTGAATATGTTATTACTGAAGTATTAGAAAAAAATCATATTGAATATATTGAAACCAATAGTATGGAAGAATATATGAATGAGTTAGATGTTTTATACATGACAAGAGTACAAAAAGAAAGATTTTTAAATGAAGCCGAATATGTTCGTTTAAAAGACTATTATATTTTAGATAAAAGTAAATTAGAAACTGCAAAAGAAGATTTATGTATCTTACATCCCCTTCCAAGGGTAAATGAAATAAGTACAGAAATCGATGATGATAAAAGAGCAAAGTATTTTGAACAAGCTTATAATGGTGTTTATATTCGGATGGCTCTTATCTTAAAACTATTGGAGGTCTTATAATGGTTGTCGAAGCAATAAAAAATGGTTATGTAATTGATCATATTACGGTAGGTAATGCAATTAAAATATATCATTTATTAGGTTTAGATAATATTGATTGTGAAGTAGCACTGATAAGCTATGTTAAAAGCAAAAAAATGGGTCGGAAAGATTTATTAAAAATCGGCAAATTAATTGATATTGTCTTTGACAAAATAGCCGTTATTGATCCAGATATTACTATAAATATTGTTAAGAATAGTAAGATAATTGAAAAGAAACAATTAGAAATACCTGAAAAACTAATAAATGTAGGAATTTGCAATAATCCAAGATGCATAACTTCTTCAGAAAGAAACTTAGATCAAATATTTCATTTAGTGGATAGAAAAAATAAAATATATCGTTGTCACTATTGTGAAGCTATTTTAGAAAATAGTAAAATAGCATAAAAAAAGGAAAATATTTATTTTCCTTTTTTGTTTTTAGGTTGAACTTTAAGAATAACTACAAATAACACACAGCAATATCCAATAACTACATAATTTAGATAATAATTAATTCTAATTATTTGTCCTTCTTCACCAACAACGCCAGCATCAGTGGGATTCTTAGCATTATAGACGATATCTACAGTATTACCATAATTTTCTAATTCAGCATAAGTCCGACCGCGTACTGATCCTTGTTTAACATATTCTTGCCCATTTATAGTAAATTTATAAGTAATATCAAGGCGATAATAGGTTGTACTTCTATTAGCATATTTTCCTAACTTTATTAAACCGTTATGTCTCATTTCTGAAGATGATAATCGAGGTGCTTCAGCCTTAGAAATAATATTTGCGGTTGTGTATTTAGCATTTTTAGGCATATAGAAAGGTTCGGGATGATCATTAAGCATTAATAATGAGAATACAGAAACAATTATCAATGCAATACAGGCTATTAATAAAACTTTTCTATCTTTTGTAGCCTTTCCATTTAAATATCGAAATGTACCTATCAAGTAAAAAACTAGAATGACACTTGAACCAATGATTCCTTCCATTTAATAAACAACTCCTTTTAACTTATCTTGTTATTATAATAATAACATCATTATATAAAAAAGTCATTAAAGAATAATAATAAAATATGTTATAATGTAAACATGGAGGGTTTATGGAAAAAGCAGAACTAAAACAATTATTAAGAGAATCATGGAGTAGAAGCACAAGTTCTCCAGAATGGCGTAGTAAATGGCGAAAAGATATTTGTTCTTTAGGACAAAGTGATATTACATCATTAATAGTTAATGAATATTTTGGTGGATTAATAATGTGTTGTAACACTTCACTGGGAGATCATTATTATAATATAATCGATGGGACAATTATTGATTTAACCGCCGATCAATTCTTAGGTGAAAGAGTTGTATACTTTAATGGTATTAGAAAAACAAGAGATGTTATCTTAAATGATGAAGAGACTAAACAAAGATATTTATTATTGAAAGCCAGTTTATTTCAAGCTTTCGAAGAAAAAAGACAAAGAATACAAAATAAATTACAAATGGTAGATGAATCTAAAAGTGAAAGTGTTTTTATAAATACTAACTCAAAATTAGATACATTATATTATTTAAAGTATGATAATCTAAATATGGATGAAGAACTTGCAAAAATGGAATATTGTTCAAAAACTGAATTAGTTTTAGAACCTACGAATAAAAATTGTCTGTTTATTTTAGGGATGTTATTTGCTAATGGCATTAAAATTAAGATTATTAATGAACAAGATCTATCATTTGATGAAACCAGCAAATCTTTTCCTACTATGGCTCATGTGTGGAGTCTTCTTGGAAATAATAACTTTCCATCTCCTGATTATTCGAATGTTAAGACCGGTTTAGATAATCGCATTGAAAATATTAAAAGACTAGGAGTTACCCCAAGTAAGATTATTGACAATCCACTTGATAATAAAATATTTTTAATTTGTCCTGTTCGAAATGCGTCTGAAGAACAAAAACAATGGATAGAAAATTTAGTTAAACAAAAAACTGAAGAAGGGTATATTATCCATGCTCCCCATTTACATACTAGACAAACTGATATGTTTGGCGGTTATGCAATTTGCAAACAAAATGCGGATGCTATGGCTTCTTCCAGTGAGGTAGATATGCTTTATGATTCATCTAGTACGGGAAGTGCTTTTGATTTAGGTGTAGCATATGCCTTACATAAACCATTAAAAGTTTTAAACGAAGAAGTATTATCATCTAAAAATGATGATTTAATAACTATTGTTTGTTCTTGGCCATTTAATGAACCAGTAAAGTCACGACAAATGACTATTTAAAGACTTATATAAGTCTTTTTTTGATGTTATAATATATGATATAAGGAGAAAATATGAAAGAAGATGTAGTTGAAGCGACTGTAGAAATACCATTTCGTAGTCGTAATAAATATGAGATTGATAAAAAAACCGGTAAGATAAAATTAGATAGAGTTTTATATTCAGCAATGGGATATCCAGCTGAGTATGGAACGATTGAAAAAACATTAGCTCCGGACGGCGACCCATTAGATATTTTAATTTTAGCTACGGAACCAACTTATCCAGGCTGTATTGTTCCAGCACGGATTATAGGTTATTTAACTATGAATGATAACGGTAAAGATGATTATAAATTAATTTCCGTGGTGGATAGTGATCCACGTTTTGCCAGTATTCAAGAGTTAAGTGATGTTTCTGAATTTACATTAAAAGAAATTCATAACTTCTTTGAAAATTATAAAACCTTACAAAACATTGATGTGGTTGTTGGTGATTATCATTCAAAAGCTGAAGCTATTCAGTTACTAAAAGAATGTCGTGATAATTATCGTGAAGAATAAAATATGCAAATAGACCGAACAGTTTTAAAAAAATTATGGAAAGGTGAACAAGTATTATGTCCCAAGTGTGAGAAAAGTTACTTAATTCCTCTTCATAAAAATAAGAAAGACTATAATGATTTTCAATGCCCAAATTGTAAGGAAGTATTTAGGACTCTTAATAGACTAAAACAATTATTAAATAAGGATAAATAATATAATGATAAGGGAGTATATATGTTTTGGATTGGTATTGTTTTGATATGTGGTATAGGAACATTATTACATTTTACATATGAATTAAGTGAGCATAATAAAATGATTGCTGTCTTTTCGGCGGTTAATGAAAGTACTTGGGAACACGTTAAAATTGGTATGACTCCAACCTTTTTATGGAGCGTTTATGAAATATCTAAATATGGTTTTAATGGTCAGTTTATACTAGCTAAAAGCATGTGTTTATTAACTATTATTTTATTAATTCCTTTGTTATTTTATAGCTATACGCTTTTTACTAAAAAAGCTATTTTGTTTATTGATGTCATATGCTTTTATATAACTATTATTTGTTCACAATTTGTTTTTCAATATTTTATTGGTTTGAATAGTATACCTAGCAGTCATGTTTATCTAGGTGTAATTCTTTTAATAATAGAAATTATTGCTTATTTTTCTTTATCATTTCATCCGTTTAAAAACTTTTTGTTCAAAGATCCTATTACTCATAAGTATGGTTTAGATGGCCATCACTATCATCATTAATCGAAAATAATATTTTTTTCATGTTATAATACATTTAGTTTTAAGTTTGATTTAAGATTAATGCTTATACTATTAACTAGTGGTGAAAGATATGAAATTATTAATAATCGAAGATGAATACAATTTAGCTGATGCCATAGCAAGCATGCTAAAAGCAAAAAAATATAGTGTTGAGATAGTAACAGATGGTGAAAAAGGACTAGAGGAAGCTTTAACTGGTATTTACGATTTAATAATATTAGATGTTATGCTACCCCATAAAAATGGCTTTGAGATTTTAAAAGAACTACGTCAAGAACAAATTAATTCCAAAATATTAATGTTAACTGCTAAAAACACTCTTGATGATAAATTAGTAGGTTTTAATAATGGTGCTGATGATTATCTAACTAAACCTTTTCATATGGAAGAATTATTGGCTAGGGTTAATGTGCAGCTTCGTAAGAATAATAACAACTCTAATGATTACTTTGCATTAGGAGATATCATTTTAAATATTAATAGTATGGAATTAAGTCATAAGAATGAGGATCACAAAGTTAAAATTATTGGTAAAGAATTCCAACTTTTAGAACTCTTAATGAATAATGCTAATCGGGTTATGGAAAAAGAACAAATCTTTGTGAAGATATGGGGTTATGATACAGAATGTGATATTAACACTTTAGAGGCCTATATATCTTTCATCCGTAAAAAACTAAAATTAATTAAATCAAAAATAAATTTAAAAGCAATTAGAAATATTGGATATGTTCTGGAGGTAAGTGATGAAAAAACTAAGAAATAAAGTCTTTGTAGTCATTTTCTCTTTATTAACGATTTTTACGATGATTATTTTTGTCACCTTTTCTGTTCAAACATATTTAGAAAAACAAAAATCAGTCGAAGATGTTTTAACCAAGATGCCCAGGTCTATGGGAGCCATGTATTTTGATATTATTGAACGAATCATGGAAAACGATAATTCTAGTCAAGATAATGCCAAGATTTATTTGGACTTTACAATCTATACGGTAGTATTAAATAGCAAACAAGAATATGCCGGGATAATTAATCATACTAGTAGTGAGGAAATTGATGAGATTAAAGTAAAACAAATCGCGGAATCCATTATTGCTAATCATAAGGATGATATTTATATTGGCAATCTATATACTAATAAATATGCTTATGCTTTTACACCCAATAACACATTAGTAATCATGGATAATACTAATCTTAATCATCAACTTATTAATCAATTGCTCATCAATACAATCATATTTGCTATATGTGAAATAGTTATCTTTGGCTTTACGTATCTCATTACCAAATGGATAATAACGCCTGTTGCTAAGTCGTTTGAAAAGCAAAAAGTCTTTATTGCTGATGCTTCCCATGAGTTAAAAACGCCTTTATCGGTCATGATAGCAAGTGCAGATGCCTACTTCAATGATAAAGATGAAAAATGGGTTAAGAATATGAAAAGTGAATCAGAAAGAATGATTAAATTAGTCACAGAATTATTAGATTTAGCTAAAACTGAACAAGAACAAGATATAGTTCTCGAGGAAAATAATTTATCTGACATTATCGAGGGATCTATTTTAACATTTGAAAGCCTATTTTATGAAAGTAAGATTAAACTTGACTATGATATAACTCCAGATATAAAGATGTTATGTAACGAAAGTCTAATAGTCGAGTTAATGAGTATTTTAATTGATAACGCCATTAAGCATTGTTCAGAAAAAGGTAAAGTCATTGTTAATTTATCCAAAAATAATAAACAAATCTTTTTAGAAGTCAAAAATAAAGGATTACCAATCAAAAAAGAAGATGAAGAAAAAATATTTGAAAGATTTTATAAGGTTGATACTTCCCGAAATCGTAATTCTAATAATTATGGCTTAGGTTTAGCCATTGCTAAAAATATTGTGGAAAAACAAAATGGAAATATTTCTGCTCATTCTAGTGATGGATATACAACATTTAAAGTAGTATGGAATCAAAAATAAATTTTTTGATTCTTTTTATTCTTTATTTCAGTTTTGTTTCAGTTTTGTAATATAATATTAATACTAGGAGATGAAGAAAATGGAAAAAGAGAAAAAAACAATTGAGGTGAAGGAAAACAACGATAATAGCAAACTGTTTAAAATTATATTAATTGCTATTATTGCTCTCGTACTAGGTGTAGGAATATATACCTGGGGATCTAAGGAAGGTTTTGGTATACTATCTAAAGTTAGTAAGAGTAAAGAAAGTATTACATTAAAACATACGAATGCTGTAGGTGTGAAATCTGATGGCGTTTATATTACAGATGTATCAGACATTGTAGATGAAGTTATGCCATCGATTGTCGCTATCACAAGTAAAACTGTTATTAATTCTGGTCAATTTGGTTTTTCCTTTTTTGGCAATGAAAACTATGTAACAGAGGGGGCTGGCTCTGGTGTTATTGTTGCTGAAAATAGTAATGAGATTTTTATTTTAACCAACTACCACGTTGTAGAAAATACTACCGAATTATCAGTTCAATTTATTGATGACAAGAGCTATGATGCCACAGTTAAAGGTGTATCAGAACGAAAAGATATTGCTATTGTCGTAGTAGATAAAAAAAGTCTTGATAAAGATACTTTAAGTCAAATTAGAATTGCTACGATGGGAGATAGTGATGAACTAAAGGTTGGTAATGGTATTATTGCTATTGGTAATGCTTTAGGATATGGCCAATCTGTTACTACAGGTGTTGTCAGTGCCCTTAATAGAGAAGTATCTACAGATAATTATACGCAAGAAATGATTCAAATTGATGCCGCTATCAATGGAGGCAATAGTGGTGGTGCATTACTTAATAGTAAAGGTGAAGTCGTAGGAATAAACTCAGTTAAATATTCCTCTAATGGTTATTCAACAAGTGCTAGCATCGAGGGAATGGGGTTTGCTATACCAATAACTAACGTCGAAGAATTAATAGAAAAACTAATTAATGGTGAAAATGATACAGGTTCATTAACTATTGGCATCGAAGGCTATATGACTAACTCAAGTTATATGGCTGGATACAATCTTCCTGAAGGATTTTATGTAACTGCCATTGTATCTGGTGGCAATGCTGAGAACTCTGAATTAGAAATAGGCAATATTATTACAAAGATTGATGGCAATAAAGTTACCTCTCTTGAAGTCGTTCGAAAAGTATTAAATAAAAAAAATCAAGGTGATACCGTTACATTAACCGTTAAATATGCAAGTCATAACGAATATAAAGAAAAAGAAATAACAATTACGTTAAATTAAAAAATTTCAGTTTGGTTTAAGGTTAATGATTTAGAATGATTATCATAAAGGAGATGATAAATGAATATATAAACAAAAAAGGCAGAATGATTTCAAATGATTTTTCAAAGCAGGTTGCACCCTGCTTTTTTCGTGATATAATTACATGGGGAGTTGGTATTATGAATAGTAGTATTGATATGAATGAAAAGAAACAAGCAATCGAAGCATATGGTAATGATCACCGCGAATCTATCATTGAAAAATTAACTTTTTTACAAGGTGAATATACCAAATTAATTCGCCAAATTGAATTAAATATCCAGGTTTTACACCATGCTCAACCAGTCGTACAAAATGCTGCCATAACAGTTAATAACAAACTAGTTGAAATAGAACGTTTATTTAAAAAAGTGGGTTTATCTTTATATGTTCAATATCATGAAGATGTAGATATGATAAGTAATTCTATCGTTGGCGATGCAATTTTAGCAGATATCATTAGTAAGCTTATGGAAGCTAATGATAAATTAAAAAAGTACAGTGAACTATTATTTAAAATAGGCAATCAATTCAGTAATTATTATAATGGTATTTATAAAAATATTTTTAAAAGAATCTTTTTACTATATAATCCACTTGTTAATATTACTATAGAACTAACCAAAGAAGAACATCAACAACTAGATAGTTTTTTACAAAACTATAGCAAAGTAGAAAACGAAATATGGAATTATCATTTTGAAGATCACATAGTTGATTCCCTAGTTAATTCTATTGTATGTACACAAGAATTAAATAATCAAAAAATAACCTATAAATACACTGCAATGGATGTACCTTTACTAGTTGCAGAGTTTATTACTCCTATTTTAACGAAATTAGGTTTAGATAAATTAATTCCCCAATTACAAGAGAAATTAATTGAAAAGTATCGAGAGAATACAAATTTAGAGGGTATATCCCAAGATGAAATGTATTTGTATATTCCTGATTTTAGTCGACCAATTGAATATGTCGAAATGCCAACTATACTATATCAACAAGAAGGCACAGATAATCAACAAGAAGAAATAACTTATGATGAAATGTCTGAACGTCAATATCGTGTTGAATTAATTGAAGCCATTATCGCCGAAATGCATAGAGCTAATCTTTGCCCTGATAACATCGAGGATATTATTCGTGAAAAATTGCATCACCAAAAAACGGAGGACTTAGAGTGCATGTTCTTTTCATTGGAGGATCAAAATAATAAAAATATATCTGAAGATGAAACTAGAAAGCGTAAAAAACAGAAGTAGTCTGTTTTTTTTGTGAATCATAATTGTGTTATAATGATTAATATAAAGGAGTATTATGAAAAAAGATTATATAGTTATTTTAATGCTTTTATACATTGTAATATTAGGAATAATTACGGGGTATAAGGATAAGGCTCGAGTTAATACTGGAATCGAACCTAAATACACAATTAAGATTATTAATCAAGCAGGCAATAAAGTAACTTATTGGGGATTAGGCTATAAGATAATTAGATATGTTAGTGTTAGTCCCAAGGAATCTTTTTCCAGTAGTCCAGGGGTAAAATTTGGTAGTTGGTTCATGGAATATGAATTACCAGTTTACTGGGATATGAACGATTATGGTACTAAAGAGCCAAATTTTATTGCAACCATTATCGAAGTTACAGATGATACAATAATCGTAGAACCAGAAGAAGGGACGATTGAAAGAATGATGGGAAATCGTTTTAGCATGCAGATTGTTAGACCAACATCGGGTATTATGGATTTCTATGTTCCAGGCAACAGAGTAAAAATATATTACAATGGTGTTTTGATTAGAAACTATCCTGTTCTAATCGAAGCATCAAGAATTGAATTATATGGAGGTACACAATAATGGCAAGTACTAAGGACTATAAAGATTTTATAATTGCTCAATTATGTTTATTAGATAATATAACTTGTCGGCCAATGATGGGGGAATATGTCCTTTATTATCAAGGCGTTGTTTTTGGGGGCATATATGATGATCGATTTTTGGTAAAAAGAGTGGATGGTAATAAACACTATCATATGGAGGAAGTCATTCCTTATAAGAATGCTAAACCTATGTATTTGGTAACTGATGTCGACAATATGGAACTATTAAGAGATATCGTTATAGATACTTATAATGGATTAAAAATTAAATAGTATATACATTTTACTGTGTCTAATTAGTAGTATTTGATTTTGTACATTATCATGGTATGTTACAATAAAAATGGAGTTGATTAGGATATGAAAAAGATAATTATTCTTACATGCGGAATAGTATTAATTGTTATTGCTGCCATAATGGTTATTGCCTTTTGTTTACCAAAGAAAGGTAATGGTATTGCTGATAAAGGTGGAGATGTTTTCGATACTAATATTGCTTCCGTTGTTACAATAGACATTAATCCAAGTATCAACATTAATTTAAATAAAAATAATGAAGTAATAAGCGTAGTACCATTAAATGAAGATAGCAAAGTCGTTTTAGAAGGCATGGATTATGCTAATAAAAAAATTGATGATGTTTTATCATCCATTATGGATAATTTACAAAATCACGATTATTTAAATGAGGAAAATGTTACTATTCTCATAAATATCGATTCTCAAAATAATAATTTAGTTAACATAGTGAAAGATAAAATTAATGCTGATTTAGAAGAAAAAAAGATTTCGGCTAATATAATTATGCAACAAGTACAAGAAACTGAAGAATTAAAAGAAATTGCCGAAAAGAATAATATTACCATATCTAAAGCATACTATATTCAAGAACAAATAAAAGATGATTTTAATTTGTCAATTGAAGATTTTAAAGACGTTTCTTTAAGTCAAATCGAAGAAAAGATTAACACTTATAAAGAAGAAGAGAACCAATCAAATCATCAAGAAAATAATATACCTAGTAACAGCGGTAACGCTAGTAATCATGGAAATGTTGGTGTTGGTGAAAAAAGTATGCAAGATTTATATGATGAAGGTTTTATGGAAGGACCCCAATTAAGTCAGATTTTCTGTTCTAAATATGGACTAAGTTGTGCAACTGGTTTTGGTGCTTTTGCCGTTACCGATCGAAGATGCAAATATAATTATGCTGATCAAGTGGAAGTGGTTGAAGATGGATATATACATACTGCAATAATGTGTAATATGACTGGCGATATTTATGACTACAATAAAGAACAATTAATTGACATGTCTCAAGTAATTGGTGAAGATCGTGCATGGGAAATAGCCATTAATCATATTTTATCTACTCGAGGTTTTACAGCTGATGAAATAAATGATTATTCTAGGTATGTGTCTTTTTATTATCAAAATACGGCTCCTAGTAATTATGTTTATTATGTTCATTTTACAACCAAAACGCAAGGTGAATATAACATAACGATGGATGCTATTTCTGGTGCGATTTTATAAGAGGAGTTTATGAACGAATATATTAATTTAGATGAAAAGAATATTGATAGTGAACATATATGTTGTGCTATTGGTGATCCTAAACATCAAGATGGTGTTGATAAAAAGAAAGCATGGATAAAAAGTAAATTAAAAGATGGTCATGTGTTTCGTAAACTAAATGCTCGAGGAAAGATATTTATTGAATATGAACCAATTGAGACTGCTTGGGTACCCATTAATGGTAAGAACTATGAATATATTTACTGCTTATGGGTAGCAGGTAGTTTCAAAGGAAAAGGTATTGGTAAAGAACTCTTGGAGTATGCTATTAATGATGCCAAACAAAAAAAGATGAGTGGTATTTGTACACTAGTATCTCAAAAAAAGAAACCTTTTATTGGTGAAAAGAAATTCTTTGAACATTTTGGTTTTAAAGTAGTAGATTCTATAAATGATTATGAATTAATGGCCCTACAATTTGATGATAAACCTACGCCAAAGTTTAATGATAGTGCTCGTAAAATGACTATTGCCAATGATAATTTTACTATCTACTATACTAATGAATGCCCATATGTTGAATATGAAGTTAAAGAATTATCTGATTATGCCAAAGAAAAGAGTATTAAGTTGGATTTTATTAAAATAGATTCTTTAGAAAAGGCTAAAAATGCTCCATGTATTTTTAATAACTGGGCTAATTTTTATAAAGGTAAATTTATCTCTAATACAATATTAAATGCAAATGCTTTAGAAAAATTATTGAAATAACTACCATCTTATAATAAACTATAGGGGTGATTTTCGATGAGAAAAAGCATTAAGCGATTAATCATATTAACAGTTATTTTATTTATTGTTTCTTCAATAATTGTTTTAATTATGGGTCAAAAATACACTGTTAAGTTTAAAACTTGCGATGATTGTCAATTAATTATTGATGAATCTGAAGGTAAAGTAGATGTCTTATCAGAAAAAACAAAAGATGGTTTTTATACTATAGTTTTAAAAAGTCAAAAACCAGGCAAAGTTTTTCTTAATTATGGTAACGAAGAAACCGGTTCTAGTTTTTTACTATATATTCATAAAACAAGAATTATTACTGATAATACTTTTTTTGGAAAATCTACGATGTCAGAAGTTATTCCTATATCATTATCTATTATACTAATTTATATTATTTATATACTATTCAAAAGATATCAACAATGTAAAAATGAAAATTTATATCAATACAAAAATATAGCTTATTTAGGAATTATTATTTTTGTTTTAATTATAACTTTTATTACCATTATTTCTATTTTTAATTATCAAGGTTTATATGCTACAGTTAATAAAACAACTAATTCTGTTTCATTCGTATCTTTTATTCTATTTCCAATTGCTTTAATAACGTTTCCTTTAGTAACTATCAATAATATTATTTTAGTAAAAAAGGAAGGAATGTCATTTAAAAATTTACTTGGTGTCTTTTTAGGACTGCTTCTTTGTACATCTACTTGGGTACCAGATATAGTTTATAATTTGTTGATGAAGTCACAAACAGTAGACATTTATAATTTAAATAGTATTGGACCATACTTATATAATTTTATTGAAACATTAGTATATCTTTCCATTGCTTATTTAGAGTGTATTTTAATAGGAACAATTATTATTGCTATAAAGTCTGTTAAAAATAATGTTAGTTATGATAAAGATTATATGATAATATTGGGTTGTAAGATTCGTAAAGATGGATCACTAACTCCACTTTTAAAAGGTAGAGTGGATAAAGCAATTGAATTTCGAAATAAGCAATTAGAATTAACAAAAAAAGATTTGGTTTTTATTCCATCCGGAGGTAAAGGTGAAGACGAAGTTATTTCCGAAGCTGAGGCTATAAATAACTATTTAATACAAAATGGTATCAGTAAAAAACAAATTATTATCGAAGATAAGTCGACAAACACTTATGAGAATATTAAGAATTCTTATAGATTAATTAGTGATAAGAAAACTAATGTTGGAATTTCTACGACTAATTATCACATATTAAGAGCAGGTTTAATTGCTACTGCTCAAGGCTATAAAGTAGAATGTATCGGTTCCAAAACTAAAGCATACTTTTGGGTTAATGCTTTTATTAGAGAGTTTATTGGAACTTTATATTCAGAAAAAAAGAAACATTGTATTGTTTTTAGTTTAACAATTGTTTTAATAGTAATTATGATTGGTATTACATATCTAGCAAATAATATTTAAAGAATAAATTAATAAAAAGTAATTTGTTCTTTTTTTTATTATGGTATAATTATCATAAGGAGTATATGAATATGAATAAAAAAGTGTTATTAATGTCAATTATTCTGGCCATAGTTTTAGTGGTAACGATAGTTATTTTTACCTTAAAACCTCATAATAAGCCCAAAAGTAATAATGGTAGTAACGAAGTCTTTGATAGTAAAGTTGTATCTAAATTTACGATGGATGTCAACCCTAGTTTAGAGATTTCTTTGAATAAGGATAACGTTGTTATCGAAGTAAGACCTATAAATGGGGATAGCAAAAAATATTGTAGAAATTATTAGTTAATAAAGGAGTAAAAAATGGATAAGAAAATTGTTGTAATAAAGTGCTTTATAAGTGCATTAATTGGTTTACTAATTGGTTTTGTAATTTTTCAAAACAAAACAACTACTAGTTTAGAACCTCTTCCTGCTCCAGAAAAATCTGAAGGTTTAAGAGGTGTTTATGATATTGATAAAAATATAAATGAAAAAACGATAGACAATTATTTAGGTCGAAGTGATGTTGTTTATCGAGATGTTCGGATGCTTGAGGATACCGCTACTTGGGAAAATAAGGGTGGTGAAAGAGACTTAACAGGATTTGTTAAAGGCTTTGAAGTAATCCCTTATGCTTATTTAACTGAATTCCCTCAAGAGTATATCGATCAAAAGGCTAGTGAGAATGTATCAGGGTTGTATGAAGGAAGTACACTATTTAGACTTGATGAAGAAGGCAATTATATTGCAAATTATGAAGAATCTTTGTCTATTTTAGAATACATATTTCCTAAAGACAAAGTCATTTTCTTGATGTGCGGAGCAGGAGGTTATGCTAATTTCACAAAACAAATGCTTGGTGCTCTAGGGTGGGATACAACCAAAATATATAATGTTGGTGGCTACTGGAATTATGAAGGTAAAAATGCTATTTCGACGAAAGTCGAAGGTTCTGACAAATGCGATTTTTCTAAAGTGCCATATCATAATATAGACTTTGATCGTTTAACACCAATAGAAGAGTAATAACTATTTAAGTTATTACTTTTTTTATGTTAAGTAATAAGAATTGTTCTTTTGTTAACCTTTATTTATTGTTATTAACTTGTTATAATAATAAATGGAGTTTGTAGTATGGAGTTTGAAAAGAAGTCTTTAAAAGAAAAACAATATTATCAATATCTTGATGTAATAAGAATTCTTTCTTGTGTAGCTGTCTTTTTATATCACTTGGGATACTTACCAGGTGGTTTTTTAGCAGTTAATATCTTTTTTGTCTTAAGTGGCTATCTTGCTTACATATCCATGCATAGTAACCGCAAACAATCTATTAAAGATTATTATATTAAACGTTTAAAAAGTATTTATTTACCTTTAGTAGTAGTGACCTTTCTATCTTTGTTTGCTATTTCTTTTTTACATAATTATAGCTGGCTAAATCTTAAACCCGAAACGTTCAGTGTCTTATTTGGTTATAATAATTTCTGGCAATTGGGAGCTAGTTTAAATTACTTTTCTCGTCATATAGATTCACCATTTATGCATTTATGGTATATATCTATTCTTTTACAATTTGACTTGGTCTTTCCTTTCTTATATAAATTATTTGAAACAGTCAAGAATAATGATAATAAAGAAAGCGAAATAATTGTAACTTTTTTAGTTATTGTGTTATCTTTCTTAGGTTTCTATTTCTTTAGCATTAAAGATGGCATGATGATGGCTTATTACAATACTTTGTTTAGAATTTTTGCTATTTTCTTTGGCATTTTTTTAGCAATCATACACTGTAATAATATTAATCTTCTGCCAGAAGAATTAAAAAAGAATAAACGTCCAATTTATATTTTTTGTTTCTATTCTGTGCTTTTATTAATAATGTTTATTAAGATTGACGCTGCTAATCGTTTATTTCAATTTTCCATGTTTGTTTCTTCCATTATCAGTTGTCGTTTAATTGATTATGCATGTTGTGTAAACAGTGATAATAAAAGTTGGGTAACAAATGTTATTAAGAAAATAGCAGCCTTAACATATTTAATATATTTAGTTCAATATCCCGTTATTTTTATGTTTCAATACACTTCAATGCCTATATTCGTCAAAACTATCTTAATTGTAATCATTACAATCTTGATTTCTATTGTCATTAATTATGCCGTTAGCTTTGTTAATTATAAAAAAAGAGACATTAAAAAAATCTTTGTCTTTATGTTAATTGCTCTTCTTTGTGGTCACGGAATATATGTTTTCTTAGCTAGTCAAGATTATACTCAAGAGATGAAAGAACTTGAAAAACAACTTGATGCCAATCAAAAACTAATCGAAGCTAAGAAAGAGGCCTATGCTCAAAAATTAGAAGAACAAAGGCTAGAATTAGATTCTAAATTAGCATTAATTGAAGAAGATATTAATAATTTAGAATCTTTAGTTTCTGAGTTGCCAATTGTTGGTATAGGAGACTCAGTTATGCTAGGAGCTGTTAAAAACTTATATGAATTATTTCCTAATGGCTATTTTGATGCTCAAGTATCTCGTTCAACATGGACAGTAAATAGTTTATTACAGGAAATTGCCGCGAATAATATGTTAGGAGATCCGGTTGTTATTAATATGGGCGCTAATGGCGACTGTAGTGAAGCTTGTAAAGATGCTATAATGGCTACGCTTGGTGATCGAAAAGTGTTTTGGCTTACGAATACCAATGATGAGACATTATATGTAAATGACACTCTTAAAGAATATGCCCAAAAGTATGACAATCTTTATATCCTAGATTGGTATGACATATCTTTAGGACATGATGATTATTTCTATGCTGATGGAATACATCTAACTATTCCGGGTAGAGCTGCCTATGCTCAAACTGTTTATGATGCAGTTTATAAAGTATATTATGAAGAATATACTCAAAAAACTGAGACTACGATTAAAGAATATGAAAACACTATTAAAAATAAATATGAATTTTTTGGTAATGACTTATTACTAAGTTCATACCAATATATTATTAATGATTTTATTGATTCTAAATTTAATATTAATAGTTCATATAATTATAATACTTTACGCGATGAGTTGATTTCTAGATATAAAGCATCCTCTTTATCAAGTAGAATTGTTTTAGTATTAGATAGTTCTTTTAGAATGACAGAAAAACAATTTAAAGAATTAGCTTCTGCCTTGAAGGATACAAGTATTGTTTTAGTTTATCTTAATAAAGATTTTAATTATAACAAAGTTCAAACAATTGACTTTAATAATGATATTATAGATAATAAGGATTATTTAATTAGTGATGCAGTTCACTTATCCGAAAAAGGTAGTAAAGCTTTAGGGGCAAAGATTATTGAACAATTAAGAGATACGGAGGAATAATGGAATATAATAAAGTAAAAAACGCCGATTATATTTTAAATAGCAGTTCTTATGTTATTAAAAATGCTGAAAAACATAAGAATAAATGGAATGATTATTTTGGCAATAAAAATCCTATAGATATTGAATTAGGTATGGGACGTGGTGATTTTATTATCAACATGGCTTTAGAAAATCCAAATGTTAATTATATTGGCATTGAACTTAATGAATCACAAACAGCCACCGCTGCACAAAGAGTTGAGGGTAGAAAAATTAGCAATCTGCGTTTCATTCAAATGGATGCTGCCAATCTTGATAAAGTATTTGGTAAGGAAGTTAGAATTATTTACCTAACTTTTTCAGAACCTTGGCCTAAAAAGATTGATGAGAAAAAAAGATTTACTCATATTAATTACTTAAAACTATACGACCGTATTTTTAAAAAAGACAAGCATATTATATTAAAAACGGATAATAAAGGTTTATTTGCTTATTCTTTAGAAACTTTATCCAATTATTGGTATACTTTTCGTAAGGTTAGTCTAGACTTACATAATGATGAGCGTAATATTCATAATATTATGACAGATTTTGAGAAAAAGTATTATGAAGAAAAAAGACCAATTTATTATGTAGATGCCGTTTTTGAATAGGAGATTATCATGGAAAAAAGCGATTTAGTAAATTTAAAAGTTAAAATTGATGATATTGGGAGGTCACTTTGACATTCCTACATTAAGTGAACAACTAAACTCTTTAAAAGAACAAACTACAGATCCAAACTTTTATAAAGATATCAAAAAAGCTAATGATATAAATTATCAAATTACGAATTTAGAAAAAAAGATTAGTTTATATACTTCTTTACGTGATCAAATTGATGCAAGTATTGAATTGTTTGAATTATTTAGTGAGGAAGAATACCAAACCTTATTAAAAAAAGTCCAAGAACTAGAAATGGCTACTTTTTTAAGTGGGAAATATGATAGTTTAAATTGCTTTTTAGAAATACATGCTGGGGCAGGAGGTACGGAGGCTCAAGACTGGGTTAGCATGCTTTTGGATATGTATGAGAAATTTTGTGATAAGTATTGTTATAAATATGAAGTGATTTCTTCACAAGATGGTGAAGAAGCAGGTTTAAAGTCTGTTTTAATTAAGATAAGTGGTGAAAATGCTTTTGGTTATTTAAAAGCCGAAAGTGGTGTTCATCGTTTAGTTCGAATCTCACCATTTGACTCTAACAAAAGGAGACATACATCATTTGCGTCCGTAACCGTTACTCCCGAATTTGGTAAAGTCGATGACATTGAAATTGATGAAAAAGATTTAAAAATTGATGTTTTCCATTCCTCAGGGGCAGGTGGTCAATCTGTTAATACGAGTAACTCTGCTGTACGTATTACCCATCTACCTTCAAAAATCGTAGTTAGTGTTCAAAATGAGCGTAGTCAATTACGAAATAAAGAAATTGCTTTGGAAATTATTAAAAGTAAATTATATGCTTTAGAATTAGAAAAACGTGATGACGAAATCAAAGGTTTTAAGAAAGGCGATAGTATTAATTTTGGTAGTCAAATTCGTAGTTATGTCTTAGAACCTTACAAATTAGTAAAGGATTTAAGAACTAATTATGAGAACAATAGTCCTGAAAAAATCTTGGGTGGAGAAATAAAAGAAATGCTAGAGTATAACCTTAAAAATTTATAACTTGCAAAATCTTTCTTTTCCAATATAATATAAGACAAATTTGGTGATGAATATGGATAAATCAGTTTGCTTTCTAGAAAACACTTTGCAAGACAATGACACTGTTATTGTCGCTTGTTCGGCTGGTCCAGATTCTATGTGTTTATTATCTGTTGTACATCATCTTCATAAAAGAATAAAAGTTATTTGTGCACATGTTAATCATAAAGTACGCAAACAAAGTGATGAAGAATACTTGTTTTTAGAAAAGTATTGTCAAGAAAGAAGTATTATCTTCGAGGGAATGGAACTTAAAGAAACTATTAAAAATAATTTTGAAAGTGAAGCTCGTAGAATTAGATATCGCTTCTTTAATGATTTAAAAGAAAAGTATCATGCCAAATACATTATCACTGCCCATCATGGTGATGATTTAATTGAAACCATATTAATGCGTATATCTCGAGGCAGTAATGTTTCTGGTTATGCTGGATTAAAACTAATTGATAATGATTATTTACATCCTTTTCTTTATATTGATAAGGAAGAAATTTTTGCTTATTTAAAGCAAAATAATATTCCATATTACATTGACCAAACTAATTTAGAACTTGAACATACTCGCAACCGTTATCGTCATTTGGTTTTGAATTTCTTAAAGGAAGAGAATCCTAAAGTACATTTAAAATATTTGGCTTTTAGTAATAAATTATTAGAATATGATAATTTTATTAATCAATATATTAATGATCATCACTTGATTAAGAATGGCGAAATAGATATCAATAATTTACAAAATGAATCGGATTTAATCATCAAAAAATGTTTAGAACTATTAATTAAAGATCTTCAGAAAAACGATTTATTAGATATTTCTGATCATAATATAGATTCAATGATGAAGATGATTAAATCACCAACAAGTAATAGTCAAATTAATTTAAACAACGGTTTTGTTGCTCAAAAGGAATATCAAAAGTTTCGTATTAAAAAAGAGGAACATTCTGAAATGATTAATGTCCAATTTAATGGGTTGTATGAAGATGATAATTGGTTAATTAAATTAGTAGATAACGAAGAAAACGATAATAATTATGTTATAAGGTTATCCTTTCAAGATATCAAAGGGCCATTGATTATACGTTCAAGAGTTGATGGCGATAAAATGGAGGTAAAAAATTTAGGAACCAAAAAAGTCAAAGATATTTTTATTGATGCTAAGGTATCTAAATATGAGCGTAATACTTGGCCATTGATTTGCGATAGTAATAATGATATTTTAAGTATTCCTGGTTTGAAAAAAAGTAAATTTAGTAAAGACAAAACAGAAAATTATGATATAATACTTTTATGCGAAAGGAAGGTAAAAAATGAAAAATGCTAAAAAGAATAGTACTGTAAGAAATTTCAGCCATTACATAGTTCTATTCGTTATAATAGGTATTATTTTAGTTATATTACAATTTCAAGGTAGTACTGTGCACACACTTACAACAGGCAAGTTACTAAGTAATTTAGCTCACAATGAAGTTACAGAAATCACAATTACTCCCAAAAGTGATGAATCAGTATACTATGTTGAAGGAAAATTAAAATCATATTCTGATGAGGAATCCTTTAAAGCGTTAGTAGTAGAAGACGAAATATCTACGATAACTGACTATATAAGAATCAATAACATCAGTAAATACGATACCAAAAAGGATCCTGGAAGTTCCCAAATATTATATATTATTGTTAATGTTGCACCATTATTGATAATAGGAGTAGGTGCTTATTTCTTATTTATGAAACTTTCTTCATCAAATAAAAATTCTATGGATTTTGGTCGTAGTAAAGCTAGATTATCTGATGATAATAATAAAAAAACATTTGACGATGTAGCTGGTTTAAAAGAAGAAAAAGAAGAAGTAAAAGAATTAATTGACTTTTTAAAGAACCCTAAAAAGTTTCAAAAACTAGGAGCTAGAATTCCTAAAGGGGTTTTACTAGTAGGTCCTCCGGGAACTGGTAAAACATTACTTGCTAAAGCCATCGCTGGTGAAGCAAACGTTCCATTTTATTATATAAGTGGTTCAGATTTCGTTGAATTATTTGTTGGTGTAGGAGCATCTAGAGTAAGAGACATGTTTAAAGAGGCTAAAAGAACAGCACCATGTTTAATCTTTATTGATGAAATCGATGCTGTTGGTCGTCAAAGAGGTACGGGTCTTGGCGGTGGCCATGATGAAAGAGAGCAAACATTAAACCAACTTTTAACAGAAATGGATGGTTTCGGAGCCAATGAAGGTATCATTATTATTGCTGCTACTAATAGACCTGATGTTCTAGATCCAGCGTTATTACGTCCAGGGAGATTTGACCGTCAAGTAACGGTTAGCTTACCTGATTCTAATGAAAGAAAAGCTATTTTAAAAGTTCATGGTAAAAACAAGGTTTTAGGCGAAGACGTCAATTTTGATGCTCTTGCTGCTAGAACACCAGGATTTTCTGGCGCCGACTTAGAAAATCTTTTAAATGAAGCCGCTCTTTTAGCAGTACGTCGTAATAAAGATGAAATCAATATGGATGAAATTGATGAAGCAACCGATAGAGTAATGCTTGGGCCTGCTAAAACAACACGTAAGATTACTGACAAAGAAAAGAAGTTAGTTAGTATACATGAAGCAGGACATGCTGTTATCGGTTTAAAACTTGAAGATGCTGAAGTTGTTCATAAAATAACAATTATCCCTCGTGGTATGGCGGGTGGATATACCATGATGCTTCCTAAAGAAGAAAAAATTGCCATCATGACTAAGAATGAAATGATTGCTCGGATTACAGGTTTAATGGGTGGCCGTGTTAGTGAGGAACATTTCCTAAATGAAGTATCAACCGGCGCATCTGATGACTTTAAGAAAGCTACACGTTTAGCTAGAAGTATGGTTACTGAATATGGTATGAGTGAACTTGGTCCAACACAATATGAGGAACAAGGTAAAGATGTCTTCCTAGGAAGAGATTATACTAAAAATCGTGACTTTTCTGATCAAGTGGCTTTAGAAATTGATACAGCAACGAGAAAAATAATCGATGAGTGCTATAAAAACGCTCAAAAAATAATTGCTGATAATGAAGGTCTTGTAATGTTGCTTAGCGATGCCTTAATGAAATATGAAACGCTTACTAAAGAACAAATTGATTCTATTGTTGAAACAGGCGTAATTGAACCACAAGAAGATGAAGTGGTTGTGGATGAATCATTCGAAGAATTAAAAGAGATTGCTAGACAAAAGAAGATAAAAGGTTATAATAAAATGTCTAAAAAAGAACTAGAAAAAGCCATCGAAGAAAGTGAGGAAGAATAAAATGTTAGAAGTTATATTACTAATTGTATCAATATTACTTATTGCTATTGTTTTACTTCAAAGTGGTAAAGCCAGTAGTGCAGGTAGTGTTATTACAGGTGGAAATGATGCGTTATTTCAAAATATGAAAGAAAGAGGTTTAGAACTTGTTATTAGTCGAGTAACTTTAGTTCTAGGAATCTTATTCTTTATCATTTCACTTATTTTATTCTTAAAGTAAAAAATGTTAAGGCAACCAAAAGGTTGCTTTTTAAATTGAAAAAAAATATTCATTAATATATAATAGAATTATGAAAAATAATAAAGGATTCACATTAGTTGAAATGTTAGTAGTAATTACATTGATTGTAGTGTTAGGTGCTTCAGCAGGTTTAAGTGCTGATTTTTCGTTGAAAAAGGCTCGTAGAAACGAATATAAGAATACTTATTTTGATTTGTTTAGTGCCGTTGATTTTTATTCTGAAATGCGTAGTTTTTCTTGTGCGGATATTTCCGTTGGCTGTGATGTGGAAATATCTCAATTAATTGACGTAGGCCTTGTAGATGAGAGTATTCTTAGTAAGATAAATCCTATCTATAAAAAAGGAAACGTCTATTTTAAAAGTACTTCTGTTTTTAAAGTTAGGAAGAAAAATGGCCAAAAAGCAATTTGGTTTTCGTGTGTAGCCACTGATACAATTGATGGTAATTGTAATAAGGATGAATGTAAGATATCTAAAGATGGTATTTATAATGGCAATTCTTTTTCAGCAACTAATACTCTAGATTCTTTCCATAGTGATAATAACTGGGGGAAATGTTAATGAAAGAGTTGATACTATCTAAATTACAGGATCAGAAAAAGGCTTTAACAGTTATTGAAATCAACAATTTATTAGGATTGTCTTCTGTAGAGGAATATCAAAGTCTTCAAAAAGAACTAAATGAATTAGTATCCGAAGGAAAGGTTCATCGTACTAAAAAAGATAAATACGTTATGATGGATAATTGTTCTTCGCTTTTTTCAGGTATTGTTCATATTAACAAAAAGGGTAATGGTTTTGTCGATATTCACACTGGTGAAGATATCTTTGTAAGTAAAGAGAACTTAAATGGTGCTATTGACGGTGATTTAGTTGAAGTTGACGTTCAAAGTACCGAAGGCGTTATAGTTAACATTTTAAAACGTGATTTATCACTTGTGGTCGGAGAAATAGTCAGCAAGCATAATAAACTATCTTTTGAAATCGATGACAAGAAAAAAGATATTGCTATTGAAGTGACTGCATCATCTATCGCACACTGCGTCGAAGGTCATAAAGTATTAGTTAAGATAACAAAAGAATTAAAAAACAATTATTATTTAGGGGAAGTAATAAAGATTCTAGGTCATAAAAATGATCCAGGAGTAGATATTATGTCTATTGCTTGTGAACATAATATTATTATTGATTTTCCTGAAGCCGTTCTTAACGAAGTTAAAACGTTACCTACTTCAGTAAGTGAAAAAGATATTAAGGATCGTCGTGACTTACGTAAAGAAGTTATCTTCACAATTGATGGAGATGATACGAAAGATATCGATGATGCCATAAGTATTAAAAAAGTTAATAACAACTACCTTTTAGGAGTACATATAGCCGATGTTTCTTATTATGTTAAAGAAAAAAGTGCTTTATTTGAGAGTGCTTACGAAAGAGGAACCTCTTCTTATTTAGCTGATACAGTTATACCTATGTTACCCCATGAATTATCTAATGGCATTTGTTCATTAAATGAAGGTGTAGACCGTCTTACGATATCTTGTGAGATGGAAATTAATCCAAGTGGTAAAGTAGTCAATCATGACATTTTCTTATCAGTAATTAATAGTAAGAAAAAGATGACATATAAAAACGTTAATTCTATTTTATATGATAAAGGTATTCCCAATGGTTATGAACCGTTTGTAGATGATTTAAAACTAATGCAGGAACTTGCTCATATATTACGCAAAACCAAAATTAATAAGGGATATATTGATTTTGGATTGGATGAAGCAAAGATAGTTCAAGATGAAAATGGTAAAGCCATTGATGTTATCAAAAGAGAACAATTAGAAGGTGAAAAACTCATCGAAGACTTTATGATTGCTGCTAATGAAACAGTGGCTGAACATATCACTTATATGGAACTTCCATTTGTTTATCGGGTACATGGTGAACCTAGTAGTGAAAAAATAACCGATTTTCAAAATTTAATAAAGATGATGGGATACAGTGTTAATATTGATACTAATAATATAACACCAAAAACTATGCAAGAATTATTAAATAAACTTAAAAATCACGATGATTTTGAAATACTTAGTGATATGCTTTTAAGAAGTATGAAAAAGGCTATCTATAGCACTAACAACATTGGCCATTTTGGCTTAGCTAGTAAAATGTATACTCACTTTACTTCACCTATTCGTCGATTTCCTGACTTGGTTGTACATACCTTACTACATAAATATTTGTTTGAATATCAAATAGAACGTGATACAATGGACTTCTATGGAGGCATTTTGCCGATGTATTGTGAAAAAGCCAGTGAAAAAGAGCAGGCTGCCATTGAAGCAGAAAGAGATGTTCTGGAAATGAAGATGGCTGAATATATGGAAAGTCATATCGGAGAAGTTTATAAAGGAATTGTATCTGGTGTAACAAACTTTGGACTTTTTGTCCGATTACCAAATTTAATTGAAGGTTTAATCCATATTTCATCATTACCTGGTTTTTATACTTATATACCTGAACAATTATCACTAGTTAGTGCTAATAATTCTAAGTATACTATCGGGGATAAAGTTACAATCAAAGTTGTTAGTGCATCAAAAGCAAGCCGGACCATAGATTTTGAACTAGATGGTGATAAAGATGGAAATAAATAATAAAAAAGCATATTTTAATTACACAGTGGAAGATGAACTAGAAGCCGGGATTGTTTTACAAGGAACAGAGATTAAATCAGTTCGTAAATCTTCGGTTAATATTAAGGATAGCTATATACGTATAAAAAATGATGAAGCGTTAATTATTAATATGTATATTGCCAAATATGAAAACGGTTCAGTTTTTAATCACGATGAATATCGTGAAAGAAAATTATTACTTCATAAGAAAGAAATCCGTAAGTTAAAAGAAAAAATAACTGTGGATGGCTATACATTAGTCCCATTAAAAGTGTATTTAAAAGATGGACACGCCAAAGTGTTAATTGGTGTATGTAAAGGTAAAAAAATATACGATAAGCGTGATGCTATTAAGAAAAAAGATATCGAAAGAGAAACGCGAAAAGGTATCAGATAAGGAAGTAGGTGTGTATGAAAAAGAAGATAATTATTATAGTTGTTTTAGTAGTGATTATTGCATCAATTAGTTGTGGATGCTTCTTTCTATTAAAAAGTGATAAAGGTAAACCCACTAATACTGATGGTGGCAAAGATGCAACACCTGCTGCACCAGAACCAGGAGTAACAATTGTGGATTTGAAATCCAAAACGCGACCTTATGCCGTTATGATTAATAATTTAAATGAGGCAAGAAGAGTTCAATCAGGCTTAAGTCAATCATACATGGTTTATGAATTGCTGGCCGAGGGTGGTATTACTAGGTTCTTAGCTTTATTTAGAGATGCTGATGTTGAAAGAATTGGTTCAGTTCGAAGTGCTAGACACTATTACATTGATTATGTTTTAGAAAATGATGCAATCTTCGTTCACTGGGGTTGGTCTCCACAAGCACAAAGTGATATATCTTCTTTAGGCATTCAAAACATTCATGGATTAACATATGAAGGAACTTACTTTTATCGAGATAATCCACTAGGATTAGCTTATGAACATACGGGATTTACCAATACCGATTTATTAAATAAAGCCCGTACTAAATTAAAATATCCTAAAGATACAAACGAAGGGTTATTATTAGACTACAGTGCTAAATCTATTGACTTAGATACATATGGTGATGCTTTTGATGCCAACAATATTCATATTGTTTATTCTAATTACAATACAGTATCCTATGAATATGATGAAAATCAAAAACTATATAAGAGATATGCCAATGATCAAGAACATATAGACTATAATACTGGTAAGCAGTTGACAGCTAAGAACATTATTGCATACGCCTTAAGCTATGAGAGTATTGCTGGTGATACGAAGGGACGTCAAGAATTAAGAAATATTGGTGCTGGAACAGGATATTTCATCAGCGAAGGTAAGGCAACAAAGATTACTTGGGAAAAGAAAACTAGAGATAGCAAAACTGTTTACAAATTTGAAAATGGGGAACAACTAGTTGTGAATGATGGAAATACATACATTCAAATATATCCATTAAATGGAGAATTGGAGATAAGTTAGATGGAAAAAATAATTGAATTTGCTGTTAATAATTGGTTAATTTTTACAATTGTCAGTGCAGTGTTACTATTAGCACTTATAGGTTATTTAGCAGAAAATAAAAAGGGTAAGGATGTTAAAGTTAGAGTCAAAAAAGAAAAAAAGCCTAAGAAGGCCAAAAAGTCCAAAAAGGATGAAGCACCTATGATGAACCCTCCAGGTAATCTACAATAATTGTAATTATTTTTCTTAAATTTATCTTGCAATTATCTTATTTGCAATGTTATAATTATTTTGTAAGATAAGGAGTTAAATAGTATGGACGAAAATCAAAAAAATGAAAATATGAACAGTAAAAACTTAGCGTTTATGGTTTTAGCAGTAATTGCTTTAGTTGCCATTGTAGGTATGGCCACATATGCATACTTTTCAACCGGTACTTTAAATATTACTAATGTTGCTAATTTAAATGCTACATCAGAACAAAATAATATGGTATTTACCACTAGAGGCGGAAGTATGACATTAAATGTAACCGCTGCAAATATGGCACAAGCTGTAAATGGTACTATGGCTGCTAATAATACAACGACATTATATGTTGATTTCCAAGCTAACACATCATATTCTATGGTATGTACATATGACATTCAATATGAATGGACAAGCACAGATCGTTATACAGCTCATACAGCTGGTGTATCTGCTAATGAGTTTACCATTCAAGCTACTATGACGACTGGTGCTAACGTTAATCAAGGAACGAATACTATCAGTACAGAAAAAGACTTAGCTACAGCCGTTGGCTCAACTAATCCAAAGAATGTTGTAACAGGAGCTAGAATTAGTAGTACTGGTACAACTACAACTACTGCAACATGGACAATACAAACTAAGTTTTATAACGTTAATGCTGATCAAACAGCTTTGTCAGGAAAACAATATGATGCTAAATTCTCGGTTAAAAATGTTTCGTGTACAAGCGGAACAGTATAATGAAGTTTTAAAAACTGTTATGATATAACAGTTTTTTTATGCAAAAAAATAGAATCTTACGATTCCATTTTTCTTAAACAATCATTAAGTTCAATTATTTTTGCATGTTCATTGCTAATCATTTTTAATAGATCAGCAATCTTGCGTTCTTCTTCGGCAATTTTCTCATCCAATTTTTTGTTTATTAAATCTATTGCTTGTCTAGTAACGTTGGGTGATAATTTGCTAAAATCTATATTATAATTGTCTTTAAAAAACTGATATGATTCTCTTACTTCCTTATTATTCATATTACTCACCATTGATATTAAAGATTCCGTTGAATTTCATCGTCAAGCTCTCTAAGTTGACACCTTAATTCTGATGCTTTACTTAATAGCATTAAATATTCTTTTTCTAACTTATCCCTTTGATTGCGAAGATTTGTTAACCATTCACTCTTGGCTTGTAAAGTTCCTATAAGTTCTTGTGAGTTGTCATGTTCGTTATTCGTTAAATCGGTAACATATGTTTCTGAAGAGGAGTCATCAGTAAGAGTAGTAGTTTGCATAGTGCTAGAATCAGAATTATACATATTAATTATATAATCATATTCTTCCTTTTTACCTTCATAATCAGCAGTACTAAGAAGAATCCTTTGGATTTCTTGATGCACTAATCCCGTAAGTATATTAACAGTGCCTTTAAGTTCCATATTATATCTATCCATATCCGTTGTGGCACGATAGAATGGTCCCATAATATTCTCATGGATTATTTCAGAATCTTTTAATAAAGTATGAATGACATCCATTAATTGATGTTTCAATTGAAATTTATCCGTTAATGATTCGTTTGGGGAAATGCCGAAATGTAATAAAATATCATCTGCTAATTCTGAAGCATCAATTTTTAATAAATCGTTAGATTCGCATGTAATAGTTAACAAATCAGTTATGTAGCTTTGAACCTTCTCATGTGTAGCTTGATTATAAATTTCTTTTAAAGTACCTATCTTCAATGATGGGTTGACGGTTGTATAACGATAGTTTGGAATCATTAAACGTTTATCATGAGTTAAAGATTTAATTATAGCATTCTTCATGTGACTTATATTATCTTGAATAGCATAATTATATTGGTCGAAGTCTTGAGCATTACTTTTCTTAGAACTAATATTCATTGATTCCTGGTTAAATAACATTTTTTGTCTCGTTTCAATAAATGCTCTTATTTTTAGCAATGTTTCTTTTTCAAAATAGAAACCAGATGACTCAATCTCATTATCAAATCTTTTAACCAAACCCATTGGTGACATCATTAAGTAATTAAATTTACTCTTGGATGGTAGTATTTTATCCACTAAATCCACGATATCAAAGTAGTTTGCTGTTTTTCTTTCATCCATTCCAAATCACCCTTGAAGGTTATTTTAACATATGTGTTTGTAATTGGGTATATTTTTTTCAATTTTTAGATAATAATTAATATATTCAGATGATTTATTTTAATAATTCTACAATAGGCTTTTTATTTTTGGATTTTTTTGATATAATAAAGCAGACTAAAGGAGAGAGATAATAAAATGAGTTTATCATATATTTGGTCAATAGTTACTAAAGTAATTGATATTTGTATTTTATGGATTGTTTTTTACTATATCTTAAAAAATGTAAGAAACAACAATAAAATGTTATTAATAGTTAAAGGAACAATAATTGTCTTATTAATAAAAATAATAAGCGATTTATTAAATTTAAATGCCGTTGGTGTTATTTTGGAATATGCCGTTGAGTGGGGACCACTTGCATTAATTGTTATATTTCAACCAGAAATTCGTAGTGTGTTAGAATCAATTGGTCGGACACAATTATTAGGAAGACACAAAGTTCTAACTATGGGTGAGAGAGAAAAAGTAGTTAATGAAATAATGCTTGCTGTCGAATGGTTTAAAAAGAATAATATTGGGGCATTAATCGTTATTGAAAGAGAAATTTCATTACAAGAATATATCGATAATTCTACGAAGATTTACTCAAATATTAATTCTTATCTAATTGAAAATATTTTCTTTCCAAATTCACCCCTTCATGACGGTGGAATTATCATCCAAGGTGATCGAATTACCTGTGCTGGTTCTGTTTTTAAAACCAGTATGAATCAAAGTCTATCTAAGAGACTAGGAACAAGACATAGAGCTGCTTTAGGCGTTTCTGAGGAAAGTGATGCTATAGCATTAGTTGTATCAGAAGAAACGGGTAGAGCCTCTATTGCGGTTGATGGTGAGTTACATTATAACTTATCTAACGAAGAGTTTAGATCAATGCTTTTAGAAGAATTAGGACCTAAATCAGATACTTTCTTCGCTTCGGATGAACGTATAGAAAGAGAGGCTGATGACGATGAGTAAAATATTTAAAGCATTATATCGAGTATTAGATAAACTTTTCATTGTACCTATTAGTAGAGTTGTATATAATACCCAAAATGTTATGAAACGTAATGGAAATTTAATAGATCGTCTTTTAAATAGACAACGGTTTTTAATATTTTTATCATTAGTTCTAGCTGTAGTATTCTTTCTGTTTATAGATAATAAAGTATTATTATTAGTTCAAAATAATGCCGAAGTAATTCAAAATGTTCCGGTAGAAGTGAAATATAACGAAGAAGCATATATTGTTGATGGCGTTCCTTCCACGGTAGATATAACAATTACTGGTCGGAAAAGTGATATTTATTTAGCTAAGCAACTAGGAGAATTTAAAGTATCATTAGATTTAAGTAAATATAGTGCATCAGATACACCTCATAAAGTATATTTTACTTATTCTAAAAATATTGATAATTTAAATTATAAATTAGATCCATCTTATGTATCAGTCATTATTAAAAATAAAGTTAGTAGTGTATCTTCTGTATCTTATGAATTAATCAATCAAGATAAATTAGATTCTAAATTAAGTGTAAAGAGTGTTGCGTTATCTAAATCTGAAGTAGTTGTCAAAGGAAGCCAATCTGCTCTTGATAAGATTGCTTGGATTAAAGCATTAATTGACTTAAGTAATACAGACCTTACAGAAGCAGGATCTTATGACATAGATAATGTAGCTTTAGTTGCTTATGATAATCAAGGAAAAATATTAAACAATGTGGAAATCGTTCCAAGTACCTTAAGTGCTACGGTTGTATTAGACAGTTATTCAACCTCTATTCCAATTGTTGTAAAGACTACTGGTAAGTTAATTGCTGGAAAGAGTATTGCATCTATCCTAATTAACAATCAAAATGATTATTCAGTCACTGTTTATGGTAGTGAAGCGGAATTAGCCGATTTAAAATCTATTCCTGTTACTATTAATGTTGATGGATTAGGATCAGACAATGCTAAGTCATTTAAGTATACATTAACTAAACCTAATGGTGTTCGTTATATGTCTGCTTCAACAGTAACGATTGCTTTAACATTTGGTGCAGAGCAACAAAAGACAGTAGAAATTAAGAATATTAACCCAACTAATTTAGGTAGTTCACTAAAAGCCAATATGATTTCGAATGAAAGTGTTTCTGTTATCTGCAAAGGCGTTTCATCAGTCATAGAGTCAGTTGAGTCTGCCGATATTAATGCTTATGTAGATTTAACTGGTTTAGGTGTCGGAGATCACGAAGTTGAAGTTAAGATTGATAATAATAATCCAATGATAACATATGTTGTCTCATCTAAGATTAAGGTTCGCATATCGAGTGCAAATTAAAAAATAGCCTTCTTGTAAGGCTATTTTTCATGCTCATCAAAATGTGTAAACAATACTCCAATATTAATAAGTCCGCATATACCAACAATAGCATATATAATCGAAGGCAGTACGGATTCAGTACCAAATAAGGATGCAACTAAATTAAAATCAAAGAAACCAATAAGCCCCCAGTTAATTGCTCCTACAATAGTAAATAATAGAGTAGTTTTTTGAAACGTTTCCATAATCACCCTTTCTACAATTTATTATTCGTTAAAATCAAAGATTTATACAGTAATATTTCTTATTGGTTCAAATATATTTAAAATAGAAAAGGAACGTGATTAATGAAAAAATATTTAATACTTTTATTCTGTTTAGGAATACTAACAGCTTGTAAAGTTCAAAACAATACTAGTATTATTGATAATTTTGCTAATACTGTTAAAAAGAGTAAATCATATCGACTCTTAGGAACAATGGAAATTCAAAATGATGAAGTAATATATGAATATGATATAAATGTCACATATCTCAAAGATAATTATTATAATGTCGAGATGACTAATAAAAGCAATAATCAAATGCAAGTTATACTTCGTAATGATGACGGGCTGTATGTCTAAACAACCAAAGGTATAAATAATTTCTTATACTATCTATTCATAAATGGAATAGATAGTATAAATAATATTCATAGCGATTATAGAAAAAAGAATAAAGATAATATATATTTTTATTCTTTTTTGTTGTAACTTTTAATTGAGGGGAGGGAAATCCCAAAAAAGATATGTAAGACAAATAATATACTTTTTAATAAAAAAATCATAACAAATAAATTGTTATGATTAAACAATAAAATATGTATTATTGTTTATATATTCCTTGACCCAATCAATAAGAATACGTAAGTATAATACCATATTTTATTTAATTAATCCATAGGATAGGAGAAGAAAATGAGGATTATACAATTCTTAAATTGGAAAATCGACAGTATTATTCCATATTTAAGTCAAGTTCAACAACAAGGTTTTGACACAATTCAAATAAGTCCAGTTCAACCATTTAAAAAAGTTGAAGGACAAGAATGGTGGGCAGTGTACCAACCATTAGATTTTAAAATTGGCAATGATTACGGCAACAAAGAAGATTTAAAAAGATTATGTGCAGAAGCAAAAAAATATAATATTAAGGTGACTGTAGATGTTATAACTAACCATTTGGCTAATAATGGCGATAATCAACCACTAGTTCCAAATAAAAAAATTAATCCGGAAATTAGGGATAATCCAGATTATTGGAAAAAACAACATAAAGTAGGCGATTTTATCTGTTATGAAGATGTTATCGAGGAAAGCATTGGCTTACCTGGATTAAATCTTAAGAATCCTGATTTACAAAAAAGAATTCTTAACTTCTTGGCAGAACTAAAAGATTGTGGAGTATCAGGTTTTCGATTTGATGCTGCCAAACATATTGGCTTACCATCTGATGGGGTGAACTATTTTCAAGTTATCCATAATTTTTTAGAACAAAACCAATTATTCGCTTACGGAGAATTCTTAGATGGTCCAAGCGAACTAGATGATTATTATCAAAAACTTCTTAATGAAAAGAAAAATGAACTAACAGATTATATGTATATTTTAACGCAAGAAGATAGCAAAGTGAAGGATTCATCCAAAAAGATTACTTATGTTGAATCGCATGATACATATTTAAACGGTTACGGAAGTACAAGGTATGATTCTACAGATGAAGTCATAGATAGATATACTAAGTTAACTGAACAATATGAAAATACTTTGTTTTATGTCAGAGATAAAAAGCGCGGTCAAAGATTAAATACTAGTAATCCCGATAGATCAATATATGCTGATTTAAGTGGATTAACTGATATAAGAGTAAAACAAGCTAATCATAATTTAACTAAAAAAAGTATAGACATTCAAAGTGAAAAGAAAGAGAGTAGAGAAATGAACGATAAAAACCCAATGACAAAATTACATGCTGAATTGTCAGAAAATTTTCATAATATATTAATTAATCAAGTAACAGAAAGTAGTACCATTGAAGATGATTTACTAATAGCCTTTTATGATTACAAAGTACAATTGATATTAAAAGACTTATTAAACGCTAACGAATATGATGATTTTTCTTTAAGATGTACTTTATCAGATATCTTTAATAAAAAGAAATCTTGGAAAGTTTCTGGAAGAACTTTTGAGACTTTTTTAGAAGAAGCCAAAGAAAGTATTAATAATGCTAGAATTAATCAAAATAACATCTGTGGACATGACAATAATAATCCAAACATTGAATCAAAACATCCGAAAATCAAAGATAAAGATGACATTGCCAGAAAAGATAAATTAATGGTAATGTATAAACAATTATGTGTATCATTACATAATACTATTGCTGATAATATAACCTATAATACACCTCCAAATGAAGCATTATCTTTAGTCCTTTTAGATTATAAGATTACCCAAATATTAAATGATATACTAGGAGTTGTACCCCATGATGATCCATTAACAAATAATATTGTTGATGATTTATATGAGTCCAACAAAGAAAAATATCAAGACAGGGGTATTAGTAAGACTGACTTTTATATTCGCTTTTTAAACATTTTAAAAGCTAGATCAATTAACCATAATATTACTGATGGCATTGATGTTAAAAAAAGACAACTTGTTAAATAGATTATTATATTAGAAAGGAATTGTTGAAAAACTTTTCCTTTTTTAATTTTAATATTTTTATTTTTACCATAATATAATTTATTGGGTGAATATATCATAAAACTAACAAAAAATTATGATGAACAAGGCGATTCATTACAAAGTATCATTGAACAATTTTTATTAACTTTTTATAGTTTTAAAATTTCAGAAAGGAATCAAAAATAAGCAATTATTATCATGATAAATAACGAAACATATAAAGTAGGTGTTTATTTAAGATTATCTTGCGAAGATGCAAAACAAAAAGAAAGCAGTAGTATAACTAATCAAAGAGATATTATCAATCAATATTTAACCAATCATAATTTATTATGTATTTCTGAATATGTTGATGATGGAGTAAGCGGCACGACCTTTGACCGTGAGGGATTTAACCAAATGATTAAGGATATTGAGTCACATAAAATTAACATGGTTATCACGAAAGACTTATCTAGATTTGGTAGAAATGAAGGGCAACAATTAAGATATTTAGATTATTTTTACGAAAAAAATATTCGTTATGTAGCAATACTGGATAATGTCGATACTGCTGATGAATCTAATATGTCAAATGAAATGATTCCCATTCAATGTTTCTTTAATGAAAAACACGTTCGAGATACTTCAAAAAAGATGCGAGCAAGTGTTTATAATAAAAGACAACAAGGTTTATTTTTAGGTAAAACAGCTCCATATGGTTATATTAAAAATCCTCATAATAAATATCAGTTATTAATAGATTCAGAATCATCACAGGTTGTTCAAAGAATCTATTCCTTATTTATTAATGGAAAGAGTATTAGTGAAATATCCCGTATTCTTAGTTTTGAAAAGATACCTATTCCTAGTGAATATAAAAAATTAAAGGTAGGAAGAAAATCTACAGCCTATGGTATTTGGGATAATCGTACTATCAGTGATATTTTAACTTTACCAACTTATGCTGGCAATTTAACTCAAGGGCGAGCCAAAAAAATCAGTTATAAATCCAAAAAGGTTATTCGTACTAAAAAAGAAGATTGGATTATTTGCGAAGGAAAATGCCCAGCAATTATTAGTAATGAGACATTTGATATGGCGCAAAACATTTACCAGCATAATAAAAATAAGCATAAGCATTCCCAAGATTTATTATTAAAGGGCTTGGTATATTGTAAGGAATGCGGTCATACGATTGGTTTTAGATTACAAAAGATTAAAACTAAAAGTAAAGGTGAAATACTTAAAGGCTATGGTAATTGTAATTATTGGAATAAACATAAACTTTATAATGTTTGTACTCCCCATAGTATTAAATATGATGAACTAGAACAGATAGTTATAAATGATATTCAAACCATATGTCGGAAACATTTGGATTTTAACGTATTAAAAAGTGTGTTTGAAAAAAACAATCCAACACAAAAAGTATTAAATGATTTAGAAAGCAAAGCCATTACTTTATCAATGAATCTCAAAAACAGCAGTCAAAAACTCGAAGATTTATATAATGATAAACTTGAAAACATTATCGATATAGATATGTATCAAAAAATGGCGCAAAGAATATCAAGTGAAACGCTTTCTCAAAAACAAGCCTTAAAGGATATTAACAATCAAATATATAATATTAAAGAAAAACTAAAGCAAAATATTATTGATGACACTCTAATAAATGATTATTTACACTTAGAGAAACCAAGTGTTCAATTAGTTACCAGTCTTATTAAGCGAATAGATATTGATGAAGAGAAAAACATCAGTATTTTTTATAAGTTTCGATGTCCATAATTTATATCTTTGGTTGTGAAGGTCATTACCCCCTCCTTAAATAAGAGTTATCGCTTTGAAAGTAATTGGCCCAACAATTCTTCACAAAGTTATATACTGGCTTCTTTAGTTAATGATGTTACAAAAGATAAAGATACAGTTGTAGAAAGTAAAAATAATCAATATGTTATTAAGTCACTTGTAAATTATCCTAATAATAGTGATCTAAAATATCAAAAGATTTATCTAGATGAAAACTATCTTCCTAAGAAAGTTGAAGTCTATAGTAATAATGATATTTTAAAAATAGTTGTTAAATTTAATGATGTGGATTTAAAAGCTAACTTAAAAAAAATCGATTTTGATCTAAAAAAATATATTACTGAAAAAGACTGTGAAAACGAAAATTGTGAAGATAAGAAAACTATTGGAACTTTGAAAAGTGCCATTTATCCCTTATATGTGCCAGCAAATACTTTTCTAAGTTCATCGGAAACTGTTAATAGTGAACTCGATAGCCGTATTATTTTAACATTTACTGGTGAAAAAAGTTTTGTATTAGTTGAAGAAACTGCAAAGGTAAATGATAATCTTGAAGTTGTACCTGTATATGGAGAACCAATCTTGCTAAACGACACCATAGGTGCTATTTCCAGTAATTCGATGTACTGGACTTCGAATGATATTGAGTATTACTTAGTAAGTGAAGATTTAACTGAATCTGAAATGGTCTTTGTGGCTACTTCACTAAACAATGCTAAATCAACTCTAGCAGAAAAATAATTATATAAAGTAAATTTAATGTTGTACTAAGGGGTTAGTTTAGTATATAATACATTTATAGGTGGTAATGTGGCAAAGTATACAATAAAAAACGAAAAAAATAAAAACAGTAAGAATAAAAAGAAAAATCTACTTAAAGAACAAAGAGATGTTAATGATAATGAATTAGAGATTAAACATTTCTTTATCATTCTAGCAATTGTTATTGTTATTGCCTTGGGATTATATTTTATTTCTGAAGTAATTGTTAATAAAAGAGGCGATAATACAGTAAAAGCTACAGAAGATGGAAAAATCAATTATGATGTTGTATCTGTCGGAACTATTTTAAATAGACCATATAATGATTATTATGTTTTGGTATATAATTCAGAAGATACAAACGCCATTTATTATTCCAATCTCTATGGCAAGTATAGTAGCAAAGAAGATGGACTAAAGATTTATTATTGTGATTTAAATAACTCACTTAATAGTTCTTATGTTGCTGAAGATGAGGAAGGTAACCCTTATGCAACGACAACTGAAGAATTCTCATTTGGTAAGATCACTCTTTTAAGAGTTAGTTATGGACGAGTAGTTAGTTATATGAATGATTTAGAAGAAATAGCTAATACTCTAAATAATTAACGTCAAAAAACTGTAAGAAAGGACCAAGTTCTTTCTTTTTTTTGGACCGTTTGATACAATAGTAAAGGTGAAGGTTATGAACAAAAAAGTATATAGCTTAATACATGTCATTATTATTATTGTCATAACAGCCATCATTTCGGGATTAACAACGGGTGTTTTATTGACCAAGAATTCCCTAACTAATTTGGGTGTCGATTATGGATCGTTAATATCTGATGAAAACGTAAAAACGTTTTTAAATGCTTATGCAGAGGTTACAAACGATTATTATCAAGATGTTGATAAAAAAGCAATCATTAATAGTGCCATTTCCGGAATGCTAGAATATTTAAATGAACCATATACAACATATTTAGATGATACCAATACGGACATTCTTTTTAATCAATTAAATGGAACATATACCGGTATAGGTATTTCCATCAGTGAAAATGTTATTGTTAGCACGGTTTTAAATTCACCAGCTGAAAAGGCTGGAATTCTAGCAGGAGACGTTTTGTATTCTATTAATGATATAAATGTTTCTGAAAAAGCAGCTAGTGAAATAACGGAAATTATTAAAAGTAGTGAAGGTGAAATAAAGCTAGTTGTTAAGAGAAATGAAGAGGCTCTTAATTTCAGTTTGAAAACCGAAGTATTAGACATGCCTATTACCGAATATAAGATGTTAGATGAAAATATTGGTTATTTACGAATGACTATTTTTGGTGACAGTTTAACTAGAGATGTTAGTGAATCCCTTAAAAGATTAGATAACCTAGAGATGAAAAAATTAATTATTGATCTTAGAAATAATACTGGTGGTTATTTAGATAGAGCGTTTGAAGTATCTTCATTATTTCTTTCAAAAGGTAAAGTAGTTTACTCTTTACAAGATCGAAACAATACCGTGGAGTATAAAGATGAGGATAACAATAGTACAAAATATCCTATCGTTGTCTTAGTTAATGAAGCTACAGCCTCTGCGGCGGAGATATTAACTGCGGCTTTAAAAGATAGCTACGGAGCTACTATCGTGGGGGCAAAAACATTTGGCAAAGGTAAAGTTCAACATACATATCGTTTAAATACAGGAGGTATGGTTAAATATACATCATCTAATTGGTTAAGACCAAATGGTGATTGCATTGACGGAGTAGGAATTACTCCGGATGTTGCTGTTGAAAACGAGTATACGTATGATGAAGAAGGCGTAAATATTACGGGTGTTCTTGATCATCAATTAGATGAAGCTATAGAATTGCTTAGAAAATAAGCAATTTTAATTTGCTTAAAATACGGGTTAATAATATAATGTTAAAGAGGTATTTATGAAAAAAGGAGACAAACTAATAATTCATTGTTATAAACATAACGGTAAAATTGATCGAATAAGTGGTGAAGCAGTTGTTCTTGATGTTACAGATGATTACCTTGTTTGTGCTAATAATAAGGTTAAACTAACAGAGAACGATGGAAGATCACATCGTACCAAAGAAATAGCTATTTTATTTTTTTATAAAAATGAGTGGTTTAATATCTTAGCTCAATTAAAAAAGTATGGCTTATTCTATTATTGTAATATTGCTTCTCCATATACTATGGATGGTAATATCATTAAATATATAGATTATGATCTAGATTTACGAATATTTCCAGATGGTTCTTTTAAAGTATTAGATAAAAATGAATATAAATATCATAAAATGTCTATGAAGTATTCTGAGGAAATAGATATAATTGTCCAAGATGCACTAAATAGATTGATTAAAATGAAAGAAAATGGAGTTTTTCCATTCCAAAATGATGTCATAGAAAAGTACTATGAATTGTATAAAGAGTTACTAGAAAGTGAAAATAATAGTAATTAATTGATTATTTAGAGCATAAAAATCACTAAAAAACAGGCGTTTTGGGCTGAAAATATGTCAAAAAACAGTGTTTTTACAAAAAATTGATTTTTTTTGTTGACATTGTATCCTGGTTTTGGTATATTATTCGTGCAACTTGCAAAAGACTAGTTGCGAATGATCTTTGAAAACTAAGTAAAAAGTCAATTTGAGTAGCTTTGATTAAATTTTCAAATATAAGATTTTTAAATAAATCTTTTTTATTGAGAGTTTGATCCTGGCTCAGGATGAACGCTGGCGGCATGCCTAAGACATGCAAGTCGAACGAGGTGGCCCAGAGATATTTATTGAAGATTGAAGTGCTTGCA
>JAEEKI010000006.1 GCA_016282375.1 Caryophanales bacterium
GGTACTGAACCAGCAATACATGTGACATTGGCTACTTTAAATCTTCCGGCATATGTTTTTCCTGATAATGTACTTTGATCAGCATTTACATTATAAAATTTGCTTGTTAATGTCCATACTGCTGTACTTGTTGTACTACCTGTTCCATCGATTTGTGCTCCACTTACTACCGTTGCAGCATAGTTTGTATATGTTAAACTTGAAAGGTCTGTTTCACTACTTATACTATTTGTTCCTTCACTTACATGCGCATTATTTGCAAGTGTTCCTTGAATAGTAAATTCATTTCCTGTTACGCCTGAAGTATGCACTGTATATTTATCGGTACTTGTCCATTCATAAATAATGTCATATGTACATACCATATTATAATCTGTATTGGCCGTGAAATTAACTGTTAAAGTCGTTGAATTATTGGCCGCTACCGTTCCATTATTGGCTTGAACCATATTCGCTGCCGTAATATTAAGTATCATTCCTCCACCTAAGGTATCAAATACCATGTTATTTCTTTCTGTTATAGTATTAGCATTTGCTACATTTGTTATATTCATATTACCCGTTGCAAAATATGCATAGGTGGCAATACCTATTACTGTAACCAATGTAACAACTACTATAATAATTAATATTGTATTCTTTTTATTCATTTTTATCACCCTTATTATTTCCTATTATACTATATATATTCAAGCAACTATTTTTTAAAAAAGTTATTTATTAAAAAAATTATTCTTTTTCATCTTTAGGCTCCTTTATTATATAAGATTATTATAGCATTTATTTATTATAGAAAAAAGTAACTTTAGCTATCTAAGTTAACTTTTTGATTATTTAATATTTCTTGACTATAGTGACATCCACAGTAATTTTGACGATATAAATGATACTTTTTAGAGTACTCAATTGATTTTTTATAGCCTTCTTCTTTTTTAAAATCACTGTATAGATACTTAATATGATATTTATCCTCGATAAGTTTACCTAATTCATTAATTACTTGAGAATTCTTATAGGGACTAACTGTAAGAGTTGTACAAAAATAATCATAGTTATTCTCTTTGGCTAACTTAGCTGTTTTTTCCAATCTTAGTTCATAACATTTGTGACATCTTTTGCCACCCTCATGTTCACTTTCTAAACCCTGAGCCATCTTAATAAAGGAATCATTGTCATAATCACAATCCATAAAATCTAATTTATTGATAGACTTAAATTCTTTAATAAACCTTATTTGTTCTTGTTTTCTTTTTTCATACTCTTCTTGTGGTTCGATATTGGGATTATAATATAAAATTGTAATATCAAAATAAGGAGTAAGTTTAGAAATAACTTGTGTTGAACAAGGTCCACAGCAAGAATGTAATAATAATTTAGGTATATAATTTAAACCGTTAATAATCTCATTCAGTACTTGGTTGTAATTCGTTTTCATTTATCTCATCTTCCTCAGTAACTTCTTCATAAGTTCTAAAAATATAGTTTTTACTACTACTATCAAGGTATAAAATACCACCACTCTCTAATGAAGCATAGATAGTTTGATATTTATTTAATTTTTCAATATTAACAGTATTAATATATACTTTATTACCATCATTCATTCTTAGAACAAATCGTTCACTATCAATAATAACATCATTATAACGATCAGGACTATACTCTATTTCACTAATCATCATAACAATATTACTATCAATACGACTAAATCCCTTAATGAAGGCCTTTATTATATCACTTGGAACATAATTTACAAGAGTCGGATAACCAAGATACTTATTCTCATCATCAATCATTTTTCCATTGGAAAGCATTAATTTATCATCCAGATAATCGTAATATAAAATCTTATTTTCTTCGATAGTAATAGTTACTTTACCAAAGATGTTTTTTCTTATCTTGCATTCATTTACTAAAGGTATTTCTTTTAAAACTTTCTTTTTTAAGCTTAAAGAATTTACTTTAAAGTATGGTGTATTTTCATCAATATTGATTACATCTAAAATTTCTTTATCAGTCAATAAATTAGTACCTTTAATAACAATATTTCTTATGGGTGTTGTAAAAAGATAATATATAATCATACCTATTAGATATAATACTAAAAAGAAAATGATAAATCCCTTAATGCGTGGTCTTTTTCTTGTTTTCTTATTTGTCATAGACTATCCCATTTAATAATCGTAGGTTCTACAACAAGATCTATTTGGTAAGCATCTTTTACTTCCTGACGAACGCTTTCTATTAGAGATACAATATCTTCGAAAGAAGCATTATCTTCATTAACGATAAAATTAGCATGTTTTTCACTAACTTTAGCTCCCCCAATAGTTCTTCCTTTAAGTTGTAAATCCTCGATTAATTTACCTGCCGAAGCATTTTCCGGATTTCGGAAGATACTACCAACATTTTTCTTATCAAGAGGTTGCGAATTAATCCTTTTTTGGTTATTTTGTTTAATCTCCTCCCTTGCGGCAGCTACATCACCTTTTTTTAGAATAAAAGTTACATTTAAAACAATATATTTATTTTTTAAAGATGTGTATCGGTAACCATAAGATATATCACTGCGATCTAGTTTAGTAATATTACCATCCTTATCCATTACTTCGACTGTTTTAACAAGTTCCATAATTTCATGGCCATAACACCCCGCATTACCTACCACGCTACCGCCAACATTACCAGGTATCATTGAAGCAAAACCAAAAGAAATAAAACCACTATCAAGTGTTACTTTGGCTAAATAACCAAGAGCCACACCACTACCAACTGTTACTTCATTACCTTCAAAAACCAAATCTTTAAAATTATCAAGTTTAATAACAATGCCGTCAAAATAACTATCATCAATAATGACATTCGTTCCATGGCCAAGAATAATATATTTTTCTTTATTTTCTTTGATGTATTCCATTAAGTTTTTAAGTTCAGTTATATTACGTGGTTTGACTAAATACTTAGCAATTCCGCCAATTTTCAAAGAAGTATAATCTTTTAAAGATACATCATTTAATATTTCACCAACATTATTCATTTCAATAACTCCTTTATTTGTTCATAAATAATTGTGCTAGCATTTTTCATATCTAATTTATGAAGATTTTCTTTCATTGATTGATATTCGTCACTATTATTTAATAATTCTTTAATTTTATCATACATTTTTTTAGCATCTAGATCTTTCTCTTCGATTAAAAGGCTAACCCCTTTTTCTTTTAAATCCAGAGCATTATAGTATTGATGATTATTAGCTACATATGGCGAAGGTATTAAAATACTTGGAATTTCTAAAGCCAATATTTCTGATAAAGTACCGGCCCCAGCTCGGGAAATAATTAAATCAACATCTGAGAACAAACCAGATAAATTATTTAAAAATGGTATTACTTTAACATTTTTAGCAAAGGTTTTACCTTCCACAAAAGATTCATAATAATCATTTCCTGTAATATAAAGAATCTCAAAATTATCAGTATCATCAATTGTACTTAAAAGTTTAAGAGCAAAATCATTAATAGTTCCACTTCCTAAGGAGCCAGATACAAATAAAACTAATTTCTTATCCTTATGAAATCCCAAACTTTCTTTAGGTATCTTTGTTGTTGTTAAAGCGTTTTCTCCGCACGGATTACCAGTATAAACAATTTTTTTAGCACTAGCAAAATACTTATCACTATTTTCATATGATGTACAAACTAAATCAACATTCTTAGCAAATAGCTTATTTGTTTTACCAGGAATACTATTTTGTTCATGGATTGCAACTGGTATTTTTAGTTTTCTTGCTGCGCTAATAACAGGCATGGTAACATAGCCGCCAACCCCAATAACAATATCAGGCTTGAATTCTTTCATAATAGTTACACATTTTTTAATAGCCTTTTTAATCAAAAAAACATTCTTAATATCTCTTGTTATATTATTTTTACTAAAACCATATATTTCAATTGGTTCATATTTAATACCTAAACTTGGTATAATATCTTTTTCCATCCGGTTATGGGTACCAATATATAAAACATTTAGATTCTTTTCTTTTTCTTTAAATTTATTAATAATAGATACAGCCGGATAAATATGTCCACCTGTACCTCCAGCGCTGATTATAATATTCATGATTATCACCTATAACTATATTATATCGAAGATACTATTATTTTACAATTATATGCCTATTTATTGACATTTTCATCCACGATATAATATGGATATTTATCTTTGATATTTTTAATTTTAATACCGTATATAAATAAAAGATGATTATGTATTTTTGAATTACTTAATAGTTTACTACTTACCATGGGATAATAAAGACATAAAAAATCATAATTATTATTAAAATTATTAATAACACCTAGTTTATAAAAATGATTATCAATATTTAATTTTTTAATTAAATTAGAATAAAAAGACATTATATATAAATTTAAACGAGAATATTTATTAATTAATTTAAGTAATTTGGTTGTATCTAAAAAAGGATCTTTAAGATCAAGAATAATTATTTTATCTGTTTTTAAATTAAGTACTTCTTTTAAAGAAGATAGATTTAATTCTTTATATTTTGTATTACTAATTATTTTTCCTTTATATAGTAAATCATGATTAATAACAAATACTTTATCTTTCGTTTGTCTTACATCACACTCAAAACCAAGAAAAGACTCCCTTATAGCACATTTAAAAGACTCGATGGTATTTTCTTTATATTTTTGATGACTTCCGCGGTGAGCAATTAATTTATCCATAATAAAATATATGCATTAAAAAAATCTAATTTCACCTTTCGGCAAAATTAGATTCAAGATATTAAGATGCCTCCGGAGCGGCCAGCGAGCATGACGACTATCTCAACTAATCCCACGATCCACAATCGGCATGGCCAAGCGAATCGACTTCACAGCACACCCTCCCAGAGTGATCGCTACAGTTTACATAGCCGTAGGTGTCCACTACACAGCCGAGGTTGCCTACATTGCAGTTAGCGCTGTTGTCGTTAGCGTCGCAATCATTATTGATATCGACGGTTATTCCCGCATCGATAAACGCTTGGTAAATTGCTTGCTTGGCACTGGCTTGTTGTTCTAATGTTAAAGTACTATTTAATGTATGTCCACTTAAGCCATATTGGGTATATGGTTGACTTAAACATATTTCATGTCCCTGAATAGTTCCACATGCATAGTACTCACTACTATCTTGCCCTATATATACATTATGTCCTGTTGCTGTTCCACTACTTTGTAATGTTCCTCCGTAATTTGGATGTGTATATAAAGGTTCCATTTGTCCGGTATTATCATTCAATGTTGATAGTGCAAACCAGTAACTTGTTGGTCCTGATGGACTTGCTGTTCCTGCTATACATGAGACATTGGCTACCTTAAATTTACCGGCATATGTTTTCCCTGATAATGTACTTTGATCTGCATTTACATTATAAAACTTACTTGTGAGTGTCCATACAGCCGTACTTGTTGCACTACCTATTCCATCAATTTGTGCACCACTTACAACGGTCGCTGCATAATTCGTATATGTTAAAGTTGATAAATCTGTTTCATTTTTAATATTGTTGGTTCCTTCATTTACATGCGCATTACTTGCAAGTGTACCTTGAATTACAAACTCATTATCAGTTACTCCACTTGTGTGGGCTAAATATTTATCACTACTTGTCCATTCATAGATAATATCATAGGTGCATACCATACTATAATCAGTATTAGGTGTAAAGTTAACCGTTAAAGTTGTATTATTCTCCGCGGCTACATTACCTTGTTTAGCTTCTACCATATTTGAGGCCGTGACATTAAGAAGCATTGCTCCACCTAAGGTATCAAACACCATATTATTTTGCTCCGTTACTGTATTGGCATTTACCACATTTGTAATATTTAAATTGCCAGTTGCAAAATAGGCGTATGTTGCACCAATTACTACAGCAAGTAATGTAATTATAGCAATTACTATTAAAATGATATTGTTATTTTTCATATGTTCACCTACTTTATACAATTATTTTAGCATCAAATATAATAGATATAAATCAAGTTGTTAAATCTGCGATTAACCAGTTACCGTTAATATTAATTAAATACAATGTTAATTCCGTTTGATATTCTTTTAAATCATTATTAACATAAAAAGAATAACTATATTTAATATCTACGGAATATAAATCATCGGTATACATTTGCATGTTTTCAAAAGTAAAATCAGAAAAGACTGTTTGGGTATGGCTTGCTAACCAAATATTGGTACTAGCAACTTTTTTCAAAAAATCATAAGCATTAGAATTAATTACTACACTACTGGAAATGCTTCCAAACGTTGCTTCATTAACTACGTATTTAGTATAGTTCTTACACCAATTAATTAAGAAATCTTTGTGATTATTAAGTAAGTCTTCTTTTTCAGGATAATTATACGTATAAGTACTATCTTCCTTGGTATAAGTACCTTTTGCAAATTCAATTTTAGAATCTTTATATATGTCATTTATTTCATATTTTATTAATGGAGTAATATTAACATATCCTAAAACATTTTCTAATTTATCTAAAACATAATTATCTTGGGTAATATACTTTGGAGATACTTCTATACCATTAATAGTAATTACTTCATCAGGAAGAGCATATATGATTAAATCCTCTTTTTCAAAATGATAACTAAGTTTTTTTATCTCCCACTTACTAGTATTCATTATTCCTTTTTGGGAAGATTTTTTAAGTTCTAAAGTAGCAACTTCTTTATTATCATTTAATATTGAATATATAGGTTTATCTTTTTTAAATAGTCCTCTTTTCTTTTCATATTTAAACTTGCCATCTTTTATATTTGCCTTTAAAATGTTTTGCAAGGATTTTTTAGTATTAAAGCCTTCCTCGATAGATAAGTAATTGGCAATTTCTAGAGTTCTTTCATTGTTAAATAAATCAGTTATTCTTTGGGCCTCATATACAGGTAAACTTTTTTCATAAGCATCAAGATTAATCCAAAAAGCAGCTAAAAGAGCTATTATTAAAACGCAAGCTAATCTTAAAAAAATAAAATAATGTTTCCAAAATTTTTGATTCATTTTTACTTACTACCTCACTATAATACTCGTTGGCATCTCTCTTGCGCCTACCAAAGATGAACTATTATTGATGTACTTTCCATTGTAATATAAAAGACTTGATGAACCACCATCTAAGTTAGCCGCATTAATAGCACCATAATCTAAAAGAACATTCATAACGTCTTCATAAGAGGCACCCAAACTATTAGCCTGTCTTCCATCAATAACCAGTAAAAGAACTGCTCCATCTTCGCGTTGACCAATAGCAGTTCGAGGATTTAAACCGCCCCCTGTACCATTAATTCTAGCAGGTTTGCCATTAACAATTAAAATTGGGCCAAAAGAAAGAGCATCTCTTACCCCACGATTAATGGCCTCACCACCGGTCATATTACCTACGACTAATTTATTGTCATAATCAAAGCCAATTAACTCATAACTCTTATTTAGGGAACCATAAGCAAGTTTACCATCAGATATAACAATTCCAATTGGCGTACCGCCATTTCCCATACCACCTGAATCTTCGAATCCACCACCATTGGTAGCAACAACAGCATTATAACTTTTAGCCATATCCTCGACAGTTTTGCCACTATAAGCAGGACCATAAGGACCGCTTACACCAATCGTTACTCTAGATGGATCATGAACAATGACCATGATACCTTTATAAGTAGAGCCTTTGATATTAACAAATTCAATTTCATCAAGATTATCTTTAGTCATATCAATTTCAATCAAATCAGCATTGGTAGTATCTTTGATGGCTTCGACAGAATTACTCTTTTGAATTTCTTCAATTTCTTCTTTAGATAAAAATAAAGTTGCTAAAAACTTTCCAGCACTGGACTCCATTGCGGAATTAACAAATAAGTTGCGAGCATTCTTCGAAGGTCCAAATTCTAAAAGCAAAACGGTTCCTGTTAAAAAAATGAGAATTAAAAAGATAACTGAAAAGAAATAAATAGCTATTTTCGAAACTAACTTTAAATTTTTTGTCGTTTTTTTCTTTCCTAATTTCTTAATTTCACGCTTAATTGATTCATGATTAATATCTGCTTTTTGAATAATTTCAAACTCTTTTGTAGGTTCATTATCTTCTGGTGCGTTAACAACATTAGAATTAATTACTGTTTCTTTTTTTTCTAATGTATCAGTAACGATTGGTTTTATTGTTCCTTTTTTGCTTAGTTTAGAACTAGAAACTGACTTTTTCTTTGGCGTATTATTGGAGTAATTCTTTTTTTTAGAGATATTTTGGTTATTAACCTTCTTTTTTTTAGATGTATTACCATTAGTCTTTTTATTATTTGAAATCGTACTATTTTTCTCCATTGTCTACTCCTTTTTAGCATATTAATTATATCATTTTAAAGAATAAAATTAAATATTAAAATGCTTGTTGTCTATTAATTAAAAAAGTGATATATATTGATTATGAATAAAGAAAATGAAAGATTATTATATAAAAAAATAAGAAGTACAATTAATCATGAATTAGATAATATAATTACTAATACTCTTTTAAATACTAAAGAATATCGTGAAGCCAAATTAATTCTTATTTACTATCCTCTTCCAGAAGAAATCAATACTTTACCTATTATTGAGCATGCTTTTAGTAGTAATAAAAATGTGGCTTTACCCAAGTGTATTAATAATACAATAAAGTTTTATTATATAGAAAGTATAAAACAAGTTTCTAAAGGATTATTTAATGTTATGGAGCCAGTAAGTAGTAATCTTGTAACAGATTTTAAGAACTCAATTTGTATTGTTCCAGGTCTTGCTTTTGATATAAGATTTAATCGCTTAGGTTATGGTAAGGGTTATTACGACCGCTTTTTAAAAGACTATACAGGTATTAACATTGGTCTTTGTTATAACCAATTATTAGTTAGTAAACTAGTCACTTATAGTCATGATATTCCCGTTGATATGATTATTACCGAAAATAAAAAAATCAATCATTTCTGATTGATTATGCTCTTCCGGAATACTTTCCATCTTTGGTAGAAACAAGTATTTTTTCACCTTGATTAATAAATAAAGGAACTTTTACAATATATCCTGTTTCTATTTTAGCATCTTTGCTTGCATTTGTAGCAGTGTTACCCTTAACAGCAGGTTCTGTCTCAACTACTTCATATTCAACTTTTTCTGGTAATGTAATACCAATAATTTCACCTTCATAGAAATCAATTTGAATGTCTAAACCTTCTTTGATAAACTTTTTGTCATCGCCAAGTTTATCACCAGGTACTTCGATTTGTTCATATGTTTCATTATTCATGAAAGTATAAGTATCACCAGCAGAATATAAATATTGAACATTTATTTTTTCAATATGAGCTTTAGTAATCTTAATATTAGTATTATAAGTATCCTCAGTTGTAGAACCTGTTCTTAAATTTTTAAGTTTAATTCTTACAAAAGCAGGACCCTTACCAGGTTTAACATGTTGAAATTCTTGAATAACACACAAATTGCCATCCATGATGATAGTCATTCCGTTTTTAATATCATTAATATTTATTTGCATGTTTTATCTCCTTATTTCTTTTCTTTTGCTATTACATGTTTGCGACATTTAGAACAATATCTTTTAAGTTCTAAACGTTCAGTTGTATTCTTCTTATTTTTATTAATTGGTCGAAGTTCTTGTCCACATTCACTACATTTATTTACGACATAAACTCTATTTTCATTTTTAGCCATGATATTGCCTCCTTTTTTAATCTTCCTTATTATATCAAGAAGTTTCCATATTTTCAAACATAAAATCAGTTATTTGCCGACTTATAAAATATGTCAACGGATAAACAAAATCACTATTATCATTAATCGTAGATACGTTCGGAGAAATCACAATTAAACTGTAAGTAGGATCTTCATATGGAAAGAAACCCGCCATCGTTAAAGTAATGGTCGCTGTATCAACTATACCATCATTGTTTTCATCATAAAAAGATTCACTAGTACCTGTTTTTCCTGCCGGATGCAAATTTAGATTCATATAACCATATCCAGTTCCTTCACTATTATTCATCACATTATAGAATCCCTTAAAAAGGATATCATAATCCTCTTCGTTCAAAGATGTTTTATCAACTATCTCATGATTATTTTGCCAAATAATTTGATCATTATCTTTGATAGTTTCCACTAGAAATGGTTTTCTTCGTTTGCCTTTATCAGCTAAGGTATTTATATAAGTAATCAGTTCAATGGGAGTATAGGTATCATACTGACCAATAGCAAGATTTAAGTATAAATCAGGAGAAATATTATTTCCTATTAAACCTATTTTTTCATTTGGTAAATCTATACCCGTTTTAATACCTAAACCATAGGATGATAACATCTCTCGATAAAGAAGAAAACTATTTTCATCCACAGGTAATTCCATATTATATGTATAATTTAAACCAAGCATTTGGATAGCTAATAAAAACTGATAATAATTGGAACTTTGTTCTAAGGCTTTAATAGCATCTAAATAACCAAGGGGTTTCCAAGAACATTTAGTTGTTAAATTTCTTAATTTGACACATGAATCATATACCTTTTCTTGAGGATCAAAGATATGATTTGCTAATGCTACGCTCATCGTAGCTCCTTTGACTACCGAACCCATAGTGAATGAAGAAGATATATTGTTAATGGTAATATCATTAAATTCATCATTAGAAAGTAGTCTTTTTCCAGCCATCGCCATAATTTCTCCAGTCTTAGGGTTAGATACAATTACAAAAGTATCACTTAGATTAACTGTATTAGGAAATGTCTTTGCTTTTTTTATATTATCTTCGATAATGCGTTCAACTTTTTGTTGTAAGTCAATATCAATGGTTAAATATAAATCACGACCTTTTTGGGATGACTTAATAGGAGTTAAAGAATTATCACTATTGACTAAGTACTTGGCTTTAGTACCTCTTAAGAAATCATCATAATATTTTTCTAAATAGCTAAGACCAACTATATCGTTTAAATTATAACCTTTTTTTAAATATTCATTTTTATCCTCTTTAGAAATATTACCAATTTTTCCAAAAATATTATTTAAAGTATTTCCATAAGGATAATGTCTTTCATAACTAGTTTCAATTTGAATACCAGGAATATTTTTACTAATTAACAAATTAACTTCCTCATCAGATATATTATTTTTAATAACTTTTGGTGAATATGTATATCCATCATTTAAAAGAGCATAGGCTTTAATAATATTTAACTCTTTATTAGAAATACTACCAATAATTAATTCTATTTTATGGGTTATAACATCATCATAGGATTGAGTTCTTTTTTTGATTTCATATTTTTCTTCTTTCGAAAGAAGATTAGTCATATTCTTAGTATCTTTAAACCACTCCACTATTTCCTTGATTGAGGGTTTAGAAAAAGTAAACAATTCCGATAATCTTATAGCTACCTCTTGTTTATTTATTCCCTTTAGATTATAAAAAATGACTTGATTTTGCATCTTGTTATCGACTAGCAAATTGCCATTACGGTCAAATATTTTTCCTCGTGGAGCATCGAGGCCATCGACAATTATATTTTGTTTTTGGCGAATATTACTAAACATTTTTTTATGATTCTCGTAATAAAAAATGCTAACATAAATTACTAAGAATAAAAAGCATCCCGTTATTGCCATTTTACTAAAGACTATTTTCATAAAAAAACACCCTTAATAGTATTCATTATTTAAAAAATATCATACAATATATACAGGTGATATAATGTTTAATCTAATAGCTAAATATGTGGAAAAACTATCTAAAGAAGATGTAAATAACTTTGCTTTAAAAAAGGGAATTACTTTAAATAACGATGAACTTGATTTTACATACACATTTATTAAAAAAAATTATCAAGAAATGTTAAAAAATCCTAACCTATTTGATATAGATCGTTATCAGAATAAATATCAAGGTGATAATTTTATCAAAATAAAAAAAGTATTTATTGAATACTTTTCTAAATATCATAAATTCTTATAGTAGTTTTGAACATCTTCCTTTAGACGTGAATTAAACTCTTTTTTTAAGATTGATTCTATCTCAAACTTATAAGGAGGATATTCTTCGATATAAGGTGTTTCTAATATTTTAGGAACATCTTTTAATTTGTCATGATAAATAACTTTAAGAAGATTGTCAAACCCTATCGTACCATAGCCAATATTGGCATGACGATCTTTATGCGAACCTATAGGATTTAAACTATCATTAATATGGACACAACATATTTTTGGAAGACCTATTTCTTTGTCAAATTCAGTTAAATAATTGTCAAATTCATTTATATCAACACCAGAATCATTCAAGTGGCAAGTATCTAAACAAACACCTATCTTCTTTTGATAAATAATGTGATCTATTATTTCTTTTAATTCGGATATTGTTTGGCCAATTTCTGTACCCTTACCTGCCATTGTTTCTAATAGAATCATTACATTAGTATTTTGATTAATAACTTCATTTAGAGCTTCTATAGTATTATTAATAGCCTCTTTCTTTGAATGAGATACCGCACTACCAGGATGTAAGACAATATACTTAATACCTAGTTCTTCACATCTTTTAAGTTCTTGTTTTAAAAAACTAATACTAAATTGCCATGCCTCAAGTTTAGCTTTATTAGCCAAATTAATTATATATGGTGCATGACAAATAACATTATTGATATCAATATTATTATTCACCATTAATTCATGAGCTTTTGTAGTAGTATTCTTATCAATATTTTTCCTTATTGTATTTTGGGGAGCACCAGTATAAAACATAAAAGTATTCTCTCCATAGGAAATTGCTTCCTTAGCACTACCCAATAAACCATCATTTTTAAAACTAACATGCGATCCAATAATCATTATTACCACCACTTAAATAATAGCACAAAAAAGTCGATATTTCTATCGACTAAATACTTTCTGAATTATTATGCGCAAGCTGTAGTAACAGTATTAACTTTTGTTGGAGCTGTCCAAGTATACTTATTACCAAGTGTGAAATTACCAGAAGCATCTCTAATTGCTGTAAGAGCTTTAGCATTTGTATAAGCACCTGAACTATTTGTACCAACACTGTAATCACCATTTGTAGCTACAAGTGAATAAGTATAAGAATTACCACTGACAGTGATTAAAACAGCACCTTTAAAAGAAACATCTTTAACACTAAAATATCCCTTAGAAACTAAACTATCTGATGTTATAAAACAAGTAGTTGTAATACCAGCGCTTGAAGCATAAATATTTGCAGCATCAACCATTGAAGAACATGAACTAAAGAATGCTGACTTTTTTGAATTAGTAATTGCTGGACCAACTGCAGTAGTAGCAACTAACATAAGTACTGCTAAGATAACAACAACAGCAAGTAACTCAACTAATGTAAAACCTTTCTTATTTAATTTTCTCATTTTTTCCACTCTCCTTTATGATTAAATATTAACACAAGGAATTGGAAAATTCAATATATTTTCAACAAAAAAATTATAATGTGTCAATTATTGATGATATAATGTCAATGCTGTCTAATGCGCTGTTTATTTTATCTGATGACCTCTCTTTATATAAGGCTTTCATTTGTTTTTCAAAGTTAACAAACGATGATGGATTACGATTTAATTCTTTAATCCAGTAAGATTGCTCTTTAAAATGATTGAGAAGTTTTTCATTTTCGAGCATTTTACTAAAAACTAATTTATTCATTAATCCTCAAAAAATTTATTAATTGGCCTTGGCGTAGATATTGCTTTAGCTACTTTTCCTGCGGTGTCTTTACTAGTTAATTCTTGGACAAAATCCAAGGCTTTTTGGGCAGTAGAGATGTGCTCTTTAATGGAATTAATATCTACATTCTTAATAATATCATTTATTTTGTTAAAACTGCTCTCCTCAGTATTTTTTCTATTTAAATACTTATCCCAAACTGAACTGTCTTCACCATATAAATCAAACATTTCATAAAATTTCTGCCATGTCATAGATCCGTTTTCTACATAATCTGCAAGACTTGGTTTGTTCGAAACAAACTTACGAAATTCTTCTTTACTAGCCATTAAAATCACCTAGTAATATATATGAAAAAAAGTAGATAAAATCTACTTTAAATCTTAAAATCATTTACAAAATCCGCAAAAGATAATTGCTCTTCTTCATTTTTGGTTGATTCTTTTTCTTCAATAGAATTTTGCTCTATAGCCTTCGGCTTCATATCATCAATCTTATTCTTTGTTATTAAGCTTCCAGTACTATTAATATCTAAGATAGATATGTCAGCATTCTTAATTTCTCTTATTTCACTATCACACTTTAACAAGTTAATAGTTCGAGTATCAGATGGATAAGCAGAAACTAAGAAGTATTCTTTAGTCTTAGGCTTTTTAAATAACATATTACCCTTTTTAGCTCTTGATAAAACATTTAGTTCTTCAATTTTTATTCTTTTAACCGTATTATTGTTTGTTAAAATGTTTAAATACTCATAATCACTATTTAATTGATATGAACTGATTAAATAATCATCTTTTAAATTAATGGCTTTCACACCGGCAGCTTTAGGACCAATTGTTGGTATTTCGTTACTTAAATAACGTAAATAATAACCATTCTTGGTTACTAATAAAGTTTCATTTTCTAAAACTGAAGCTGATAACAATTCATCATTTTCTTTGAGTTTAATTGCACATATTGGTTTAGAATATCTTTGAACTTCAAAGTCATCAAATAAAACAGTTTTAATCATACCATATTTAGTAGTTAAAACAATTGATTTTCCTTTTTCTAAAATAGCACTACCAATTACTCTTTCATCTTGACTCATCATAATGATATTATTGATATGTTTTCCTAATTCTTTCCATTTACTTTCTAAAAGTGTATGAATAGGAATATATAAATAATTACCCAAGTTAGTGAATAGTAATAATTTATTTTGGGTATTTGTATTGTAAATATTAGCAATAAAATCACCAGGTTTTAAAGCCATATCCCCGTCACTTGTGGTATATGATTTTAAGGAAACTCTCTTTAGATAACCTTCGTTTGTAACAATAACAACTGTTTTTTCTTTAGGTATCATATCCATAGCATCAAGTTTAATCTCTGTTACTTCATCACGTATTTCTGTAATTCTTGGTGTTGCAAATTCTTTTTTAATACTTAATAATTCGTTTTTCATTTGTTTTTTTAATACTTCTTCATCACTTAAAATTTGTTTTAAGAAACTAATCATTTTTAACAAATCATTTTTTTCACCAAGTAATTGCGTAATATCAGTATTTGACAAACGATATAGTTGCATTGTGACAATAGCAGTTGCTTGTTCTTCGGTGAAATCAAATACTTTCATTAAGTTTTCTATAGAATCCGCTTTATTTTTTGATGCTCTAATTGTTTTAATAACTTCATCTAAAACATCGATTGCTTTTAAAAGCCCTTCAACAATATGCATTCTGGCAAGAGCATGCTCTAAGTCAAAGTTAGTTCTTCGTATAACAACTTCTTTTTGATGTGCTATAAAGGCATCGATAATAGCAAGAATACCAAGTTGTTTAGGTCGATGATTAACAATAGCTACCATGTTAAAACTATAACTAATTTGTAAATCGGTATTTTTTAATAAAAAATTTAAAACTAGTTCAGCATTCGCATCTTTTTTAAGTTCTATAATAAGTTTAGCCATATGTTCACGGTCTGATTCATCGCGAACATCGGTAATACCATCGACTTTCTTATCGATACGAATATCCTCGATTTTCTTACGTAAGCCTTCCTTTAAAACATCATAAGGTATTTCATGAATTACAATTTGTTTATTACCCTTTTCGTTAACAATTTCGGTTTTTGCTTTAACAATAACTTTTCCTCGGCCAGTCTCATAAGCTTGCATAAGACCTGTTTTGCCTTCGACAATACCACCAGTTGGAAAATCAGGACCCTTAACAATTTCCATAATCGTCTCTAAACGACAATTAGGATTATTAATTCGATGAACTGTCGCATCAATTATTTCCGCTAAATTATGAGGCGGAATATTTGTTGCATATCCCGCAGAAATACCCGTTGATCCATTAACTAAAAGATTTGGAAAATTAGCCGGTAATACTGTTGGTTCTAAATCTTCATCACTATAATTAAGGGCCATCTCAACGGCATTACGATTGATATCTTTTAACATGACTTGAGCAATTTTCGTAAGTCTAGTTTCGGTATAACGATATGCAGCTGGTCCATCACCATCAATAGAACCATTATTACCATGGATATCGATGAATACTTCGCGCATTTTCCATGGTTGTGACATATAAATCATGGCCCCATATATAGAGGTATCACCATGAGGGTGATATTTACCCATAACATCTCCAACTGCTTTAGCACTCTTACGATATGGTTTATCAAAAGTATTGTGATCTTCCCACATACTATATAAGATTCTACGTTGAACAGGTTTTAGACCATCACGAACATCAGGTAATGCTCGATCTTGAATAATACTTTTGGCATATCTTCCAAAACGTTCACCCATGATGTCTTCGAGAGTATAATCATATATTTTTTCAATAATTGTTTTTTCTTCTTTTGCTTTTGCCATGATTATTCCTTTCTAAAACTATCCTCTAAAGTGAAATCAACATTTTCATTAATCCACTCTTTCCGTGGTTCAACTTTATCCCCCATTAAAACTGATACTCTTTTTTCAGCTAAAGCAGCATCCGTAATGCTAACTTTAATTAAACTTCTTGTCTTTGGACACATTGTTGTTTCATATAACTCATCGGAATTCATTTCACCAAGACCTTTAAAACGTTGAACTTTATAGGTTCCCTTCATCGTCTTTTTCTTTTCCTCAAGTTCTTCATCGGTAGCAATATATTCTTTGTATTTACCAAAATCAAGAGCATATAATGGAGGATTAGCAATATAAAGCATTCCCTCTTCGATTAAAGGCCGCATAAAACGATAAAAGAATGTTAATAACAAAGTTTGAATATGAGCACCATCATCATCAGCATCAGTCATAATAATAATCTTGCCATAATTACTTTCTTTAGGATCAAAATCATTACCAATACCAGCCCCAATTGCATAAATAAGCGTATTTAATTCTTCGTTTGCTTGAATATCACTATTTGAGGCCTTTTCGCAGTTTAAAACTTTACCTCTTAAAGGTAGAATAGCTTGTGTTTCTCTATTTCTTCCAGTTTTAGCGCTACCACCAGCTGAATCTCCCTCGACTAAGAAAAGTTCATTCTTTTCATAATTCTTACCAGTCGCCTTAGCAAGTTTACCACTTAAAACTTTTTCTTTCTTTTCTTTACCTTTGCCACTGCGAACCATCTCTCTAGCCTTACGAGCAGCATCTCTTGCTTCCATTGACTTAGTTGCTTTATTAATAATGTTTAAAGCAACTTCACGATTTTCTTCAAGGAAGAATTTCATTTGTTCATAAGTAATACTTTCTGTAATACTTCTTGCTTCAGGAGTACCAAGTTTAGCTTTTGTTTGACCTTCGAATTGTAATAATGCCTCCGGTATTTTTAAACTAATAACGGCACTAAGTCCTTCCCGAACATCAGATCCATCAAAAAGATTATTTCCCTTAAGAAGATTATTATTTTTAACGTAGTCATTAAATGCCTTCGTTAATCCAGTTTTAAAACCTACTTCATGTGAACCGCCATCTGGTGTTTTAACATTATTAACAAACGATAAAATATTTTCATTGTATGTATCTGTGTATTGAAGTGCAACACTTACTTCAATACTATTTTTGGTGTTATTAAAATTAATAATATTGCATAAAGGATTCTTATCTTCGTTAATATATTCAATAAAACTATTTAAACCATTTTCATAAAAGAATTTTTCACAACGATTTTCTTCTTCATCAACAACCTCGATTGTTAAGCCTGAAATTAAAAAAGCACTTTCTTGCATTCTTTCACATATGGTTGTATATGAAAAACTTGCTCCCTTAAAAATATCATAGTTAGGCATAAAAGTTACAGTAGTACCCGTTTTTTTACTTTCCCCGACAGTTTTCAAAGGGATAGCTACTTTACCACCATCTTCAAAACGGATGTTACTTATTTTACCATCGCGGTAAATTACAACATCCATATATTTACTTAGGGCATTAACAACCGAAGCACCTACACCGTGTAACCCCCCAGAAACTTTATAGCCAGATTCAGAAAACTTTCCACCAGCATGAAGAATAGTGTAAATTACTTCTGGAGTGGATTTACCACTTTCATGCATCCCAATTGGTACACCACGACCATTATCACTAATGGTTATACTGCCATTTTTATTTAAGATCACCTTAATGTAATCACCATAACCATTTATTACTTCGTCAATAGCATTATCTACTATTTCCCACACTAAATGATGAAGACCTCTCTTATCAGTTGAACCTATATACATACCTGGTCTTTTGCGAACGGCTTCGAGACCTTCAAGAATTTTTATCGATGTTTCATCGTAAACTGCCATACCATCACCATAATTCATTATAATTAAAAAAGAAGATTTTTGCAATCTTCTTGACATTAGATATTATTTATTTTAATTTTGGTAACTCAATCTCTGCAGTATCATCAAATAAAACGGGATCTTTCTTTGGAGCATATACTGAACTAAAGACATCATTAACCATGTTAGAATTTTTATTCTCGTTATTCACCTCATCAGGTGTTTTTTCTTCCTCGACTGAAGGAATAGAAATTGGTGGCTCCACTTCTTCATTTAAAAGTGGTTTAGTTTGATAATCTTCCATTTCTTTTAAATCGTTATCTATTTTATTAGATATGTCATTATAATCATTTTTCATCTCTTCCGTATTATATGCTTCATCATGTTGATTATTCGTTGGAAGTTCATTATCAATTGGCACTGAAATTTGACTACCAAGTTCTTCTTTAGCAGTTAAAGATATAACTTCTTCTGGGGGATTAATTGGCATTTCCTCTGACTTACTCTCCATGATAGGAGCCTCATCTACCTGAGGTTCAGGTTGACTAACAACCTCTAAACTGATTGGTTCAGTAGTCTCACTAAAGGTATTATTATCTATAGTATCAAGTTTCTTAGTCTCATCAAGTTTAGCACTTTCTTTCTTTCCTAAAAAGAAAAGAGCAAAAAAGGCGATTAGTAATACAACGATTACTATTCCTAAATATAAAGGAAAATTGGGATCTGCATATAAATTATGAAGAAAATCCATCATCTCTAGAAACACCTCTTTATTCTATAAATAATTTTAACATGTTGATTTCAAAAATGCAATTACATAAGCATTATTTTTGGGCGATATAAATCATTATCTAGAACATAAATAGCTATCTCCTGATTATCTTTGGTTAAAATAACACTTTCACTCTGACTATTTATGCTTATTTTATTACCATTTTTTACTTTATTATATTCTTCATCATTAAGATTATATACTGGATAATCAAATAAATCTTTCACTGATAAGATTTGGTAATTTCCATTTTGAATATCTGTTATTGTGTAACTATCATTAATTGTAAATCTACCCTGCTTTGTTCTTACTAAACTACTCATCGTTCCAACAGTACCTAGTTTTCGACAAATACTTTCTATTAAACTCCGAATATAGGTTCCTTTGCTAACAGTAGTTTTAAAGCGAATGATATCATCGTTGAAACTGATTAAATTAATATCATAAATTTTTATCTCATTTTCTGGTAATGCAACCGATTTGTGTTCACGAGCATACTCATAAAGTTTCTTACCATTAATCTTTTTAGCAGAATAAAGTGGAACAGTTTGTTTTTGATGACCTTTAAAACTATTTAATACTTCTTCGATAGCCTTTTCTGTTAGTTTTGGTACTTCTTGTGTTTCAAGAATCTGACCAGTTATGTCTAAAGTATCCGTTTTGATGCCTAGTTTAATCTCAGCAATATATTCTTTTTTCATTGCTGATAAAAGATCAACCAACTTAGTATATTTTCCTAAACATACAACTAGAACACCAGTAGCAATTGGATCAAGAGTTCCGGTATGACCAATTTTCTTCATACCAAAAATATGGTTAAGTTCATTAACCATATCTCGACTTGTTTTTCCTTTTGTTTTATTTACGAGTAGTACTCCCTTCATCTGGGAATTTCCTTTCTCTTACTGGCTTAGTAAATCTTAGTAAACCATGATTTAAATCATCTGAATTTTGAACAGTAAATCCTCTGTCATTCAAAGCATGCCATAAATCGCCATCTTTAGCTTGCGTAATCATCATATATTTTTCCGTTTCTGGAAAATATTCATCTACAATGCCCTCATAATACGCAAGCATTTTACGATAAATGCCAAGTTTAAAATTAATGTTTGCTTTTTCATCAACTATTAATTCATCACCGTTTTTTATGATAATATCTGTAATATATGGTATTAAATCCTCACAATGAGCATCATCAATAAAACCTAAAATACTATGAGCAATTAAATAAGCATTATCATTATATAAACCTATCATTTCTGAAAATGGATTATAAGCAAGTGTTAATCTCTCAATTGCATTGCAATAATTTTGATCTAATCTCATCAATAATTCAGATGGTTCAGAGTTATCCGTTAATCTTGTTATAGATAATCTCTTGAAGTGACTTTTACCACAAGCCTTTTCACTTTCATTGTAGTAATCTACCCCTAGTCTTCCTCGATATTTATCATTTGTTTTTGCACATTTTATATACATTTTTACCTCTTTATTGATGTATTTTTTTAATAACATCTTCGATACGATTAGCATATTCAATAGATGTATCATACTTAAATACTAACATAGGTGTATTACGAATCTCAACTAGTTGAGATAATTTGCCACGAATAAACGATGCAGCTTCATTCACTTCTTTTTCAATATCTTTTTGAGATAATTCACTAAAGGAAGTAAAGTAAACTTTGCAAACACTTAAATCTTTAGCAAGTTCGCAATCCGTTATTGTGATTGTTTTTAATAATTCATCAGTTGCTTCTCTTTGAATAATCGTAGGTAGATATTTTTCAATATCTCTTTCAATTCTTTTTATATTATAATTAGCCACGTTTTACCTCTTGTAATTCATAAACTTCAATAATATCATTTTCTTTAAAGTCATCATATTTTTCTAATGTAAGACCACATTCAAAGCCTTTTTTAACTTCTTTAACAGCATCTTTTCCTCTTTGTAAAGCCGCAATGTCTGTATCACAAAGAACCGTACCATCACGAATTACTCTAGCTTTAGCATTAGATTTAATAATACCATCTTTTACATAACATCCAGCGATATTACCAATCTTAGAGAATCTAAATAATTGTCTTACTTCAAGTTCACCAAGAACTTTTTCTTCGAATTCTGGATCTAACATACCTTTTAAAGCAAGTTCCATTTCTTCGACTAATTTATAAATAATCGTATATAATCTGATTTCAATATCATATTCTTTAGCCATTTCTTTAGCCCCAGGTGAAGCAATAACGTTAAAGCCAAGAACGATTGCTTTCGAGGCACTAGCTAACACAACATCACTTTCGCTAATTGGCCCAATGCCACTACGTATGACTTTGACACGAACATCCTCAACTTTAATTCTTTCAAGAGCATTCTTAACAGCTTCTTCAGAACCACGTACATCAGTTTTTAAAACAACATCGATTTCTTTTTGGCCACTGTTAACACGTGCAAATAAATCATCAAGTGATAATTTTTCTTTTTGATAACTATTTTTAAGAGCTTGTTCTTTTCTTTTTTCAGCTACTTCTTTTACTTCCTCTAAAGTTTCAAAAGCCATAAATTTATCGCCAGCTTTAGGATTATCGTTAAGACCTGTAATTTCTACTGGTGTCGAAGGTCCGGCTTCAACAATTGATTCTCCTAAATCATTTTTCATCGTTCTAATCTTACCATAAGTTGTTCCAACCGCAACAGGATCACCAATCCGAAGCGTACCATTTTGAATTAAGAATGATGCTACTCCACCGACATTTTTATCAAGTCTTTCCTCGATAACAGCTCCTAAAGCATAACGATTAGGGTTAGCCTTTAAATTACTTACTTCACTAATTGCTAGTAAAGTTTCTAACAAGTTATCAACACCCTCACCAGTTTTGGCAGAAATATTAATAAATGGTACATCACCTCCCCAACTTTCAGGAGTGATATTAAGCTCAGCCATTTCTGTATAAATACGATCAATATTGGCATCTGGTTTATCAATTTTATTAACCGCTACCACAATTGGTACTTTAGCAGATAGCGCATGTTCCACCGCTTCTTTAGTTTGTGGCATAACACCATCATCAGCCGCAACAATAATAATAACAATATCCGTTACACTGGCACCTCTAGCACGCATTTGCGTAAAAGCAGCATGTCCTGGAGTATCAATAAAAGTCAATTTTTGACCATTATACTCAATTTGATAGGCACCAATAGCTTGGGTTATGCCACCAAACTCTGTATCAACGATTTTAGATTTACGAATGTAATCCAAAAGTGTTGTTTTACCATGGTCAACATGACCCATAATCGTAATAATTGGTGGACGAGGAATTAAATCTTCTTCTTTATCAATAACTTCATAGTTTTCAAAATTTGAAACATCTTGGCTCTCTTCTCTTTTTAATACTTTTCCATAATCAAGAACTAATATTTCCGCATTTTCAAAATCAATTGGTTGATTAACATTAAGCATTAAACCTAAACCCATTAATTTTTTAATAACATCGTTAGTTTGTGCTTCTAGAGCCGTTGCTAATTCAGAGACAGTCATATTATCATGATAAAGAACAATATTCTCATCTGTACTATTACCCATCAATTTAGACTTGTGCTTATACATTTCTTTTTTAAGATTTTTAAAATCCTTAGTTTCTTTAACACTATCCTTCTTTTTTAATTTTTGGGTGCTAGTTGAATTAGATGTTCTTTTATCAATATTCTCACTTTCTAACACGGCTTCGACTACTTCATCAATTGCGTCCTCTTCTTCATAAGTAGTTTCCTTATCAGTACTAATTAAATTTAAAGTATTATCAAGAATAATAATGTCATCATCAGTTAGAATTGTTTCACTGTCAGCTTTAATACCCATTTCTTGGCATTGCTTTAAAACAGCTGCAACTGATAATCCAACATCTTTTGCATAATCCTTTACATTCATTTTTCCATCCACCTTTCTTATTTTATTTAAATTATTTTTTACTATTTTTTCTTACTAATTGATATTCTTCATTATTATTCATACTAGTAAATAAAACTTCTTCAACATCTCTACCTTCATAATTACGTATTTCAATACCTGAAGATTCAGATATTTCCTTTGATATTTCAGAATTATAATCACCATAATAGATAACTGTTTTTATTCCCGCATTAATTAATGAATTCATACAATCTTTGCAAGGAAATGCTGTTACATAAACTGTAGCCCCTTCGGTTGATATTCCGTGTAAGGCGGCAAAAGCAATAGCATTTTGCTCAGCATGTGATGCAGGACAAATCTCTAAATATTTTCCTGATGCATAATCTGCTTTAGCTCTTCTGATACATCCACCTTTTTCCTCACAATGAGGAACGCCCCTTGCTGGACCATTATAACCAAATGATATTGGATTATCATTTTTGACAATAACAGCACCAACATGTCTTGAAAGGCAAGTAGATCGACTAGATGCTAAAGTAGCCATTGCCATATAATATTCCTCACGATTTGGTCTACTCATAACTTACCTCTTTTAATAATTCTTGATAAACTTCATCAGGAACTTCAACTTCTAATACTTTATCTAATATTTTTGACTTTTGAGCTTTTAAAATAACGGTTTCATCTTTTTTAACATATGCACCTTTGCCGTTAGATTTTCCACTTTTATCAAAAATAACTTTTCCTTCAGGTGTTCTTACAACTCTAAGCAATGCTTTTTTTTCACATTTTTCTTTCGTTATAACGCATGTTCTTAAAGGAACTTTCTTCATTATTTATTACCTTCCTCATTGATTTGAGACAATGATTTAATTTCAATATGATAATGAGTTAATCTTGATGCAAGTTTAATATTACTTCCCTTCTTACCAATTGCAAGTGATAAATTATCATCAGTTACAATAGCAAGCGCTTGTTTATTTTCTGGATCCGTAATATTAACGATGACATCTTTGGCTGGAGCTAAAGCATTTTTAATAAATTCTTCATCATTTTCAGAATATAGAACTAAATCGACTCTTTCATTACCAAGTTCTTTTAAAATACCAGCAATTCTTGAACCTTTTTCGCCAATACAAGCACCGATTGGATCAACTTTATCATTATTAGAATAAACAGCAACCTTACATCTGATACCTGGTTCACGGACAACTTGATATATTTCAATAGTTCCATTGATTATTTCGGGAATTTCTTGTTCAAATAACCTTTTTACAAAGCCATAATTCTTTCTTGATAACATAATAAGCGGTCCTTTAGTACTACTTTCTACCTTTGTAATATAAACTTTAATACTAGAACCCATTTGAATTTCTTCATCAGGAATTATTTCACTTTTTGGTAAGATACCTCTTGTTCTTCCTAAATCAATATAGAAATTACGAGCATCTTCCATGGCTACCATACCAACCATGTTTTCAAATTCTTTACCATTAAATTCAGCAATGATACTATTCTTTTCAGCTTCTCTAATCTTTTGCGTTAATACTTGTTTTGCTGTACCAGCTGCTACTCTTCCAAAATCTTTTGGCGTTACTTCAACTTGAATGGTATCACCAATTTTAGCATCAGCTTTAATCTTTTGAGCATCCTTAAGTAGTATTTGCGCGTCAATGTTAATTTCTGGTGGAATCTTAACAATGTTTCCTTCTTCGTCAGTCGTTTCAGATCCTTCATCAATTTCTTTAACAACTACTAAATAAGAATAAACTTTAATATCCCCAGTTTCCCGATTAATATCTACCAAAACATTAGTCTTAGAATCAAAATTCTTTTTATATGCTGTTGCTAATGCTAAAGATAATCCTTCATATATGATATCTTCACTAATATTTTTTTCATCAACGATTGTTTTAACTGCATTTATAAGTGCTTTACTATCCATGTTTTAACCTCTTTCCTTACTTGATATATCTAAAATATAACTGTCATCTGTTATTTTTTCTGCATCGACAATAGGATTAACGATATGTGTTGCTTCGACAATCCCATCTAAGTCAATACCACCAACTTTATCTAAGGTAATATTTAAAAAATTATATTTGCCTTTTTTTACATATTCAATATTGTCGACAAATATATCTAAATCTTTTAATTTGTCATTAATCTTTTCTCGAAGATTATCAAAATTCATCATATCACTCCTTTTATAAATAAAAGTGGGATCTCTCCCACTTAAAATGTCAAGCATATTATAGCATAATGCCTTATTAGAGTAAAGCAAAACTATACTTATGAAATAAAAAACTGTAATTATATTAGTTATATTAGTTTCCACAATCAGATTGACCATTTGATAAGATTTCGCAAAAACTAGATGGTCCATAACAACTAATAGTACCATTAGTTGCAAAGATTCTACAATTATGATTATTATCAATCATACAATAAACAGAATCGGCTCTAGCACTACAATCTTCATCGATGTCAATTGGTATTCCAGCATCAATAAAAGTTTGATATACTGCTTGTTTGGCACTGGCTTGTTGTGCTGATGTTAATAAACAACTACCGTCATTACATGTTGTATGTCCACTTAATCCGTATTGGGTATATGGTTGACTGAAACATACTTCATGTCCATAGTAATTCATACATATAAAATACTTATTATCATTTTGTCCCATATATACATCTTGGCCAGTTGCGCTTCCATTACTTTGTAATATTCCTCCATATTCTGGAAATTCATACACTCCACCTATAATAAACCAATAACTTGTTGGACCTGATGGACTTGCTGTTCCTGCTACACATGAAACATTTGCTACTCTAAAATTACCGGTATATGTTTTATTTGATAAAGCGCTTTGATCTTCTTCAACATTATAAAAACTACTTGTGAGTGTCCATACGGCTGTACTTGTTGCACTACCTATTCCATCAATTTGCGCTCCACTTACGACCGTCGCAGCATAATTGGTATATGTTAGAGTAGAAAGGTCCTTTTCAATATAAATAATATTTGCTCCTTCATTTACATGTGAATTACTAGTTAGTGTACCTTGAATGGTAAATTCATTTGAGGTTACCCCACTTGTATGAGTAGTATATTTATCACTACTGGTCCATTCATACACAATATCATATGTACATACCATACTATACTCCGTATTTGGAGTAAAATTAACAGTTAAAGTTGTATTATTTTGAGCGGCTCTAGTGCCACTTAGAGTTTCTGACATATTTGCAGCTGTTATGTTAAGGCTCATTGCCCCGCCTAAGGTATCAAATACCATGTTATTTGCTTCCGTTACCGTATTGGCATTTACTACATTTGTGATATTTAAATTACCGGTGGCAAAATACGCATATGTCGCTCCAATGATAAAAGTTAATAATGTAACTATAGCTATGGCTATTAATATAATGTTATTTCTTTTCACACTTACTCCTTATTATATAGTTTGATTATATCACAGAAGACAAACTAGTTATATATTTATTTAATATAACCATTTTGAACTACTTTTGTTTCATTAATCATTAAAAAGGCGTTTGGTTCATATTTTTTAATTAAATTAACTAATCCTTTAAGATTCTTTTTATTAAGTTCAATCATTAACATTTCTTTTTTAACCTCATCATAGTCATTATTCAAAGCTACTACCGATAAACCATATCCAGCTCCCCTAATTTGTTCTATTAATTCCTTATTTCCTATTTTAGTAATAACTTGAACACACATTAAACCATTAATAAAATGATGAGATATAAAAGTACCTATTAATGTACCTGTAGCAAATCCTAAAGAATAAGAAAGTGGAATCCATATAGAATCAATATCTGTATTAAGAGCCTCTCTGGCAACCATAAACCAAATAAAAACTTCAAAAAAAGCAATAATGGCTGCTAAAAGTGTTTTTCCTTTAACCGACATAATAGTTCGTGTTGTACCTAAAGAAACATCTGCTACCCTAGCTAAAAATATTCCTAAACATAATTTAAACATCTTATCACCATCTTTTAACAAGTTTAATTATACTCATTTAATAAGTTTGCGCAACTTGGAAAGAGCATTTTTCTCAATCCTTGACACTTGGGCTTGAGAGATATTTAATTTACTAGCAATTTCCGATTGGGTCTTGCCAATTACAAAACGGTCTATCAAGAGATTTTGTTCGCGATTATTTATTTTATGAAAGGCTTTATGTAAAGAAATAAGCATATCTTTATCCGTATTTAAATCCTTTTTATCGGCAATTTGATCTTCCAAATAAATCGTATCTCCCCCATCATTAAAGATTGGCTCTGAAATACTCGTAGGTATTTTTAAGGAATCAAGAGCAAAGCCAACCATGTATTCACTAATACCAAGGGCTTGAGATATTTCAGTACTACTAGGTTCTTTACCATGCATATTAATGTAATCTTCTTTAAAACGTAAGATTTGATAGGCATTATCTTTGGTACTGCGGGAAACTCGCAAAGGTGTATTATTATCTCGTAAGTATTTTTTAATCTCTCCTACGATAAGAGGAACGCCATATGTAGATAATTTTAGATTATATGATAAATCAAAATTATCAATTGCTTTGATTAAACCTACCACCCCTACTTGAAATAAATCATCTAGATTAACGTTCTTTTTATTAAAACGTTTAAGAATAGATAAAACTAATTTTAAATTGCCATTTATTAATTCATCTTTGGCATGCTTATCACCATTTTGCATTTTTTGAAACAATTCCATATTTTGGCGATGACTAAGTGCTTTAAGATTACTTGTATTAATACCAGTTATATCTACTTTAAAATTACTCATTAAAAAAGTCCTTTCGCTTTTATATTGGAGCAAAAAGACTTTTTCTATTCATTTAACTGATTAAGGATTGGATATTATCAATGACTTTCTTTTCAATACGCGATATATATGACTGACTTATGCCTAATATTTGTGCTACTTCTTTTTGAGTATATTCCTTTGAGTTATTAAGTCCATATCTTAAAGTCATTATTTGTTTATCTCTTTGATTTAATTTAGCTATTTCCTTGTTGATAAAATCTTGATTCATTTGATGCTCAAAAGTTTTAGGAACAATATCATCTTCGGTACCAAGCACATCTTCGAGATGTAGTTCGTTGCCTTCGGCATCAAAGTTTAAAGATTCCTCTAAACTGACTTCGGTCTTTTGTTTCTTATTCTTACGAATAAACATCAATATTTCATTAGAGATACAACGACTAGCATAAGTAGCTAATTTAATATTTTTAGATATCTTATAAGTATTAATACCTTTGATTAAACCTATGGATCCGATGGATACGAGATCTTCGATGTCATAACCTGATGTTTCATACTTTTTAGCAAGAAATACTGCCAAACGTAAGTTATGTTCAATTAATTTGTTATGAGCATTTTTATCACCATTTTGGGCTTGAATAAGTAATGAAAGTTCCTCTTCTTTACTAAGAGGAGGTGGTAATTTATCTGTAGCTCCGACAAAAAAGACTTCCTTGTACTTCTTAAATAGTTTTTGTAGTAGTTTTTTAAACATAGTTATCCTCCTTTAATTTATAATTCAAAAGACAATCAATGCCATCAGAAAAGGAATACTCACTTTCCCCTATTAAATAGTTGTATATTTTATGATTATTAATGATTATATAACTTGGTTTATAACATTTCATCAGATTGTGGCCATTAATAGTTTGATATGGAACGTATACAGGAGCGCGAATATTAACAATACCTGTTAGTTTTTTCTTATTAACAATAATAATTCCCTTATGGGTAATGGGATCTAAAAGATTATTGCCACTATCAAGGAAGGCTAAGCAATTAAGACATACATTATCAAAACAAATATTAACATTGTAGTATAAACTATATGTATCCTTTAATTTCTTAGAACTACGATAATATAAGAAAAGAATAATTGGTGATAGAAGTATTAATAATAAACAATTAGGATTAATGCCATTAAAAAAAAATATTATCCCCTCATGGTCATAAGATGTTTCTATATCTACAAGATATAAAAAACCAGCTAAGATAAAACTACACATATAAAGATATAAAATATTATTCAATGAATAGCGAATACTAATAAAACCAAAGGATATTAAACACATGATAATACTTATAATTATCTTTATTGTGAATAATACAAAAGAATTAATATTTAAGAATAGTAAAAAAATAGATAAAGCTCCAAATAAAGCTGATATTAGATGATATCTAAGTTTTCTTTTTCTTTTTAAAACAACACTTACAGTCATAAGTAGTAGTAAATCATAAAAAAAGTTCATAAAAAAAATTAGGTCCAAATATACTATCATATTATCACCTAATTTAATTTACTATATTAACTTGAAAAAAATTGTCGTTTTTTAATCGTTGTTTCTTAAAAATGGTGGAATCTCATAATCAGTGTCTAAAATCTCTGGTGTTTTTCTCTTAGGGATTTCATTACCAAATAAAGCATCAGAACCAACTTCATCATCAAAGCCAGTCGCAATTACTGTAACAATAACTTCATCTTGAAGATTTTCATTTTTAATAGCACCGAAGATTATATTTACGTCGCTATTAGCAGCTTCCCGAACTGTTTCAACAGCATCTTCGATTTCAAATAAGGTTAAGTTGTTTCCACCAGTTACGTTAACAATAGCGTTCTTTGCACCTTCGATAGTTTCCTCCAGTAAGGAATTGGATACCGCTTGACGTGCAGCTTCGATAGAACGATTTTCTCCAGCAGCACAACCAATACCAATAATGGCCGTTCCACTTTTTTCCATAACCGTTTTAACATCCGCAAAGTCTAGGTTGATTACTCCTGTTACGGCAATCAAATCGGAAATTGATTGAACACCTCTATGAAGAACATTATCTACTTCTTTAAATGCTTCATCAAATGAAGTTGTTTTATCAATAATATCTCTTAAACGATCATTTGGAATAACAATCAATGTATCAACATGTTTACGAAGTTCCTCTAGACCAACAAGAGCATTTTCCATTCTTCTTTTACCTTCGAATTTGAAAGGCTTTGTAACAATACCAACCGTTAAAGCACCAAGTTCTTGAGCAATTTCTGCAATAATTGGTGCAGCACCTGTTCCAGTGCCTCCACCAAGACCACAAGCAACAAAAACCATATCAGCACCTGTTAAGGCTTCTTCAAGTTCAGCTTTACTCTCTAACGCTGCCGCTCTACCAACTTCAGGATTAGCACCAGCACCACGACCACCTGTAATGTTTTTACCAATTTGTATTTTATTTGGAGATAGTGAAGCATTTAAAACTTGTAAATCAGTATTAACAACAAAGAATTCAACACTTTGAACACCTTCAGTTATCATCCTATTTACAGCATTACATCCGCCACCGCCAACACCCACAACTTTTATCTTAGCGATTTGATCCATCAATAAATCTGACATACATCCTCCTTAATTATCAAAAAAGTAACCATAAATTTTACCAAGTAATGAATTTTCGGAAATATTGACTCTTTTGTGATTACCGCCAAACTCTTCTTGCTCATCTAAAGAAAATATTGAAAATTCCGCATTTCTCAGTTTCAAACGACTATTGTAGTATTTCATCATACCTAAAGCCACGGAGTATTTATTATCGCGAGCACCGATTTCTTCGACCGTTCCAATCTTTCCCATAGCTCCAAAATGACTGTCGACTATACGATCAAAATAAGTGAGTTCGCTTATTCCTCCTGAGAATATTATATAACTAATTTCTTTCTTTGTTAAGAGGTTAATTTGTTTTTTAATTAACCCTAATAATTCATTTAATCTTGATATAACAACAGCACTAACATCATATTGATTAATTTTCACTTCTTCCCCATTGATATCTTTGACTATAAGACTTTCAGCTGGTTGTGCAGCATGAATATCAGCTACAGAAAGCCTTTCTTTTAGAAAGTTAGCATCTTTAACGGGTATTTTAAAAACATAAGCAATGTCATTATCAACAATGCCTGACCCCATATCAATAACCTCACAAGCCGTTAAAATTCCTTTATTGAAGATAGAAACAGTGGTATTACTTTGGCCAATATTGACAACTGCTCCAACTTTTTCCTTATAAGGTGTTTTCTTAAACTCATAATAATCCGCTAAAGGACTAACACATATATCAACAACTTTAATTTTCATTTTTTCTAAAGTTTTGATAATCATTTCACTATTTTTCTTAGGAACTACAACCGCTACACAATTAATACTTAAGTTATTAGCTACTAAACCAACAGGATTTTTAACTTGTTCATCTTCATTAATCGTGTATTTTGTTGGCAAAATAGTAACAAGTTCACGATTATCCTCGATTTTCTTGTAAATACTTGCTTGCATCGCCCGTACAACATCGGCATGATCAATTATTTTCTCTGGACTTTTAATAGTTACCGAACCACTAGATATAAAACAATCTAAGTTATAAGCTGGAATATTAACGAGAACTTTTGTAACTGGTAAACCTAACATTTCTTCAGTTCGATCAAAAGCTGTTTTGATAGCAATTTCCGCACTTTCAGGATTAACAATTAATCCCTTACGAATGCCCTCCGAAGGAACATCAATGCATGATAAAACATTTAGTTTCGTTTTTTGTATTTCTCCAACTAATAGTTTAATCGAATTAGTACCGATATCCAAACTAGCGAAAATCTTGCGCATATTTATCTCCTATTTTATATAAAATATTATATCTAAATATTTTTCTTTTCGCAAGTTTTGGACATATAAAAATAGAGATTTCTCTCTATTTTAATGCTTCTAGTAATTCATCTTTTTTCATTGATGAATATCCTTTAATGTTTTTATCCTTAGCAATAGTTTTTAATTCTGCTAATGTCTTAGAAGATAAGTCTTCCTTTTTAGTTGTTTTCTTTGTTTCCGTTTTGCTTTCAGTCTTAGTTTCTTTAGGTGCAGTAGTCTTACCATTTAAAGCATCTTTAGCAGTGCTTACTAATGCAGCAAAAGCCTTTGGATCATCAATAGCAAGTTCAGAAAGCATCTTACGATTCATTTCAATATTAGCTTTAGCTAAACCATTCATAAATTTAGAATAACTAATATCGTTCATACGACATGCAGCATTAATTCTTGTAATCCATAACTTGCGGAAATTTCTTTTGTTTTGTTTACGATCACGAAAAGCATATGCTCCACTATGGAATAATTGTTCTTGTGCTGTCTTATATAATCTATGCTTACTTCCAAAATATCCTTTTGCAGCCTTTAATACTTTTCTTCTTCTATTCTTGGAAACAATTCCACCTTTAACTCTTGTCATTATTTACCACCCTTAAATTACGCTTGATAGGTTCTTAGACATACCTTTGGCAAGAACGCCTTTATTTCTTCTTTGTCTAACGGCCTTAGCTGTATCCTTTCCTGTTTTGTGATTGCCATTACCCTTTTTAAAAGTAATAGTACCATTTTTCTTTTTGCTCAAAACTTTACTACTTGCTTTGTGCGTTTTTTGTTTACATTTTCCCATATTTAATAACTTCCTTTCTACTTTTTAGGCGCTAACATCATATATACTTGACGACCTTCGATTTGAGGTTTTGTTTCAATATCAGCAACATCTGATAATGCATCAGCAAAACGCATAAGAACTTCACTACCAAGTTCAGGATGTGCGATTTGTCTACCTTTAAAACGAATAAATGCTTTAATCTTATGACCTTTCTTTAGGTATTCAGCGGCATTTTTACGACGGGTTTCAAAGTCACCAACATCAATTGTTACTGATAAACGATACTCTTTAACTTCTTTGCTATTTTCTCTTTGCTTCTTTTGAGCTTCCTTAAGTTTCTTTTGTTTTTCATAACGGTATTTATTATAATCCATTACTTTAGCTACAGCAGGAACTGCATTACCGCTCATTAAAACTAAATCAAGTCCAGCATAGTTCGCTAATGTTAAGGCATCGCTTAACTTCTTAATGCCCAATTTCTCGCCATTAGGGCCTATTACCATTAATTCCTCACATTTAATTTGATTATTAATAGGTAAATCCTCAATCTTTGCTATATGTCTTCGCCTCCATAAAAATTTAAAAGATGGATATTTCTATCCACCTTAAAAGTCTATAAAATAATATTTTATGGCCTTTTACCTACCGACGTCTTTGTCGATCAGGTGGATAATACATCGCTTTCCTTTAAATGACATCAATATATTATAATAAATATATATGTTTGTCAATAACTATTTACTAGCCTTTTTACTATCAGTATCTACTTCTTTTGCAGTATCATATGTTAATTCTTTAAAACCATAATGACTACGGATTTGGTTTTCAATTTCTAAAGCCAATTTTTTATCTTGTTTTAGAAGCATGCGCACATTGTCGCGACCTTGGCCAATTTTTTCCCCTTTATAAGAATACCAAGCTCCACTTTTCTCAATAATGCTAATATCAGACGCTAAATCTACTATTTCTCCCTCGCGTGACACACCTTCACCATATAGAATATCCACTGAAGCCGTTTTAAATGGTGGTGCTACCTTATTCTTAACAACTTTAATGTTTGTTTTATTACCATATACTTGGTCACCACTTTTTAACTGTTCACCTTTCCGAACATCCAACCTAACACTAGCATAAAACTTTAGGGCTCTACCACCTGGGGTTGTTTCCGGGTTACCAAACATAACTCCCACTTTTTCCCGTAATTGATTAATAAAGATAGCGGTTGTTTTCGTTTTATTCATGCTACCGGATAGTTTTCTTAGGGCTTGGCTCATTAGTCTTGCTTGAAGACCAACGTGAGAATCACCCATTTCCCCATCTATTTCTGCTTGTGGTACAAGGGCGGCTACCGAATCGATAACGACAATATCTACAGCTTCACTTTTGACGAGGGCATCGCATATTTCTAACGCTTGTTCACCGGTATCTGGTTGAGATAGTAATAACTCATTAATATTAACACCTAAATTTTTAGCATATACGGGATCTAAAGCATGCTCAGCATCAATGAAAGCAGCTCGTCCACCATTTTTTTGGACTTCAGCAATGGCTTGTAAAGCAATGGTCGTTTTACCACTACTCTCCGGACCAAATATTTCAATAATTCTTCCTTTAGGATAACCGCCAACACCAAGGGCAATATCTAACGCTAGAGAACCACTACTAGTAGTTTCGACTTCCAAATGTTCATCATCACCCAACTTCATAATGGCACCTTCACCAAATTGTTTTTCAATGTCGGCTAATACTTGTGCAAGGGCTTTATCTTTATCTTTTGTTTCTTTTGTAATTTTCATTATGTTCTCCTTTAATGTAACTCTGACATTTTTATTGTATCTTATCAAATATCAAAAGTCAACAAGAAAAAGCAAATATTTGTTCGTTTACAATTTTAACAAAAAACTGAGGTTAATAATGACCTCAGTTTCGGTGATTAACGGTTATTAATTCAAAGTCTTCCGTTAATTGTTTAATTCTTTCGATAATTCTTCTAGCTTTAACAGTATCCAAACTATCTTTGGAATTACTTAAATGCTTTTCTAATTCCTCAATAGTCAGATTACTAGTGAAAAAAGTTGCCATATGATTATTCATTCTTTTTTGCAAAATAGTGCCTAATATTTCATCACGACCCCATTCACTCACTTTTTCGGCACCTATATCATCTATCAAGAGAATTTCAACATTAGATAAATACTCTACTTTGGCATCCACTAAATTAAAATCATCTTTGAGATTTCTTAATAATTCGGGGAAATAAACAATTTCAAATTCAGCATTTTTTTTATCTTTTAGTTCATTTAATAATGCAGCTAGTAAAAAGGTTTTACCGCCACCAAAACTGCCATGTAAATAAAGACCTTTACTACTCTTAGTAATATCATATTTATCAAAATAAGATTTTAACCATTTAATTAATTTAACCCGATTTTTATCTGTAACATCAATACCTTTCATTCTAGCATTAGATAAAGCTGTCGAACTTTCTTTTTTTTTGATATCTACTTCATATTTTTTTAATTTCTTACAAGGGATATAATTGAAGACCACTCTTGATTCATTCTTACTTGGATAATAAACATATCCTTTCATCATATTGGGACAATTACTAAGTCCTGGACAATTTTTACAATTATCTAACTCACTAATGGTATCCTCTAAAGAAGTAAGACAGTTTTTGGCTTCATCATCACTCAGTTTTAAACTTTTAACCAGTTTATTTATCTGAGGATCAAGTTTTTTGTTACTATATTTCTTTTTTACACTGTCTTTTAAATCGTTTTTTAATAAACTTGCTACTTTGACTTCCATCATTTAAACTCCTTTAATAGTTCCTCTAGTTCTTCCGTCTCTGCTTGACTAGCCTCGCTCTTCTCTATTTTTTCATTAAACCAACTTGGTTCAATTACTTCTTTTTTAACTTTTGATGAAGTTTTTTTCAATGATTTCTTGTGTTCTTTTTCGGCAAATAACATAGCATCCTCAGCCGTTTTTAAATCTTCTCTTTTCCATTGAGAAGCAATTGTTTCTACATAATTATTTGTCAATTTATTGTTATTCTTTTTAAGACAGTAATCGAGTAAAACATTAACCACTGCTGGTGTTAATTCTAGGTCATTTAACAAAGATTCCACTAGTTTTAAGTCCTTTGCTGTCGGAGCGGCACCCTTATTCTTTCTTTTTAAATAATCATATGGAGAAATATTTTCAAACATAGAAATGATTTGTGCTCTTTTAGAGTTATCACTAGTACCCTTTTTCAAATATTCAGGTTGCGTACGATAAACGATGGTTGGAAGACCTGTATTAGTTAGTTCATAATTCTTTTGCGCAGTCGTTCGTAATGTATTAATGTCAATTAGACCAAATTCATTTAAACTAATACGGATATACTCAATCATCTTTAAGGTATCAATATTATAGATAAAAGATAAATTATCAATCAAATCTTTCGTTTTTTGATCTAAGGCCTTACTAGATAAAAGGTCTTTAGGAATACTTTCAACGATTAAATCATAATCGATTTTGCTTGTTAATTTAATAGTTTCTGTGGCTCGATTTTGAACATTTTCAGCATGCATAGAGCTTTCAACTTTATATATGTCATCCATATGACAAGTTATTTCAATAAAACCATTCATATCAATATCTTTTTTTTGATATTTTTTAATAATTTTATCATATTCTTCATGACCAACATTACTACATAGAACAGTACAAAGAAGTGGATTATTTAAAAACTCATCAGGATATAATGGTGCATATAATTCATAGATATAGACTAAGACATTTTCTTCTTTCACGAAGGATTTCAATAATCCTACGGCCTCGAGAGACTCTCTAGCCTCTTTTAAGCTCTTCGAAGAACATTTTAAAATACTTAACAAATGATGATGTAACAAAAAGGAATTGTCATCCGCAAAAGCAGATAAATCTTGCCATAAAGTAAGATATAATGAAATAGCTATAGGTCCAATAATCGGACTATATAGAGCTAGTAAATCATGATCTACATCACTTAAAATCGTTTTATTAATTACTTTATAGCGATCAGCAGGCAAAATTGAATAACTACTCATAATACGATTCCTTTCTTAGTAAATATATTATAAAATTATCTTCTGATAAAAGTAAATAAATTTTAGACACCAAATGATAATAAATAATAGAAATAATAAAATACTTTTTTATACGTATTGTAACCAAATACAATAAATCCATCGGTAAAGAAAGCTAAAGTATTGTAAACGATACCTACAACTACTAAACAAACTAAAATTTTAAAAACAAGTTTAGTATTACCCTTATAATTGGTTAAAATACTCATCCATAATAAGACAGCACTTATAGATAATAAGAAACCAAAATCACACATATATCTTGGTAAAACACCAGCCATTTCAACATCAGCAATAATAATTACGATAGATATAATTATTGATAATAAACAAATATAAAAAATTTCTTTATTCTTGATATATTTTTTAACTTTAAAAAGAAATAAATTAATGAAAGATATTAAGTTAATGACTATTATCCCACCAATCATTGATTCATATATTGTCATACCAATATAATTACTTTCAATATTATATGGATGAATAAAAGGAAAGACAACATTTAGTCTTGGTAGTTCAAATAGGAAGGCAAACGTTCCCGAAATAATCCGATCAAAATAGAAGCCTCTTTTTGTCATATCATTGCTCGTCAAATTATAATTAGCCCCAAAGTCAAATACAGATCCAAAACGTGCATAGTTATAATACATTAGTAAAGCAGCAATAATAATCATTGGTAATACTAAAGCTAGAATATTTTTAATATGATATGTTTCTTTCTTTTTAAGATACTTCCAAAAAATAGGTATTCCTAAAAAGACCGAAGCAAATATCTGTGGACGACAACCAGCTACCAAAGCCATAAGAATACTCCCTATAGCCAAGTACTTAGTATTTATTTTTTCATCATCACGTGATGCTTTTAACCAAAAAGCAAGGCTTAGCATAGCTAATGCTGCACCAAAAGCAATGGGAATACCATAAAAGAATCCTTTGCGAATAATTAATGATATTCCTGACAAAAGAGAAACAGATAAAGAACTAAGAAAATACTCTTTAAATTTAGCCTTAGGAAAGTAACGTTCAAATAAGTGAAACACCAAATAAAAGGCTGAAATCAAATAGAAAATACAAGTATATGTTAAGGCTAATGAATTATTTAAATCATGATGACTTATCAAATAAAATGGCAAATGCATAAATAAACAAGGAACTATACCAAAATAAGAGTAGTATTTTCCATTATAATAAGCATAATCTAAATAATAATCTGTATTGGTAATAAGTAGCCTATCACGAATAGATATATCATAAGGATTTTTTAGTTTTTTTAATTTATCTGATACTTTTAAATCAATGGTAAATTTGCCCTTAGCAAGTGATCTAGCTAATAACTGATATTGATAATGTTGATTAGGATAGTCCATATCATAACTAGCTTTTCCATAGTTAGAAAAATGAACAAAGAAATACATGCCTATTGTTATTAAGCCAATACTAAAAATAACCACAGGAAAATACATGTTGTACTTTTTATTAAATAAGGAAAACTCTTTGAATGTAAAAAAGACGAGACATAATACCAATAGTAAGATTATACGAATAATGTTAAAATTATATGGTGTCCTAACATTAAAATAGATATTTTTAATATATATATCATCGGTGGTAGTAGCCCGTAATAAAATGCTTTGTAATTTACCCATCGGATGAATATTAATGTACTTAGACTGAATGATATTATCCATGTACTCAATAGAGCCTGCGTCATAATACTCTTCATTACCATCATCTTTAAAGCGTATTTTAATCGATGCTGGTTCTTTAGAGGTACCTTCAATATACATATTATAAACTTTTTTATTGATATCTGTTAACTCGACTGAATTATCTTGCATTAAATTAACTGTAACATTGTTGCTTTCAACAACATTTTTATTGACACCCTGATTAATACTATATTTAACTGTTTTAGGGTAAAATAAAGAACGATAAAATTTAATGTTAAATAAGGTTACTTCAAGCCCCAAAGCAATGATTAACGATAAAAGTAAGATTTTAAATATTTTCTTTTTCATTTGTTTTCTTAATCCTTCTGTTGATAATTATAATTAATGGTTCTGCTAGTAAGATAGCAATTTTTCTTCTTGAACTACGTCTTTTTTGACGCATATAATAACTTGAAAGTGAATCATTACGATATTTAAGTACCTTATTCGTGGTATCACTGTCTAAAAGAATAGGACTAGTATAGTTTTTTTCACAAAACATTCTAGATAAAAGATATTTCAAACTAATACCATGATATTTTAAGATATTTAAAAGTAGTTCATTATATGTACAACGACAACTTTGTCCACCACCGATATTAATGACTTTATTGTTATATTTATTCATATGGTCTAAACAACTACAAAAAGCATAACCGGCATCTTCCTTAGTGATAACTTCGATTTTTTCAGAACTTTTAACATTATAAATAAATGGTTCTTTGCGAAGATCTCCTAATACCAATGGAACTCTAATAATGGTATAATTCTTGACTTTTTTAGCAATTAGATTTTCGCTAGCCATCTTGGCTTTGTCAAAATACCTCTCATCACTAATATGTAGTTTTTCAGAAATATCAGTTATATCTTTACTATAAACACTAGTCGAAGAAGCATATATTAGATAACAATGTGGATTATAGTAATTAATAGCTCGAACAATATTTTCGGTACTATTGTAATCAATGAGGTTAACTAAGTCTTTTTTATATTCCGCTAAAGGTGGTAAACATGTAGCTAGATGAATAACGATGTTAGCCTCTTTAATAAGGGGTTCTAATAAATTACGATCTAAAACATCGCCATAGACAATATTAATCCGATGACGATACCTTTTAAGTCTCTTATAAACATTTTTATTTTTCAAATCTAATGCCGTTATCTCATATTTTCCTTCAGATAATAAATACTTAATTAAACATACTCCTATTGTTCCGGCAGCACCAATTACTAAAACTTTTTTCATAAATACCTCATATATTTCAATACAATCAAATTTTACCACAAAAAAAACTAACATTCTACAATGTTAGCTTTAAAAACTGCTTCATAAGTTTTATAATCGTTTATATATTGATAATCATCCTTTAACCACTTAAAGGTTATCTTAGCTTGCCAATAATCAATTTTTTGATGGTTCTTAGTAGTATTAATAACATGTAAATATTCAGTTGAATTAAAACTAACCGGTATTTCAATATCGCCTGTCAAAGTAGTTATATCCATTTCGCTAATCACAGGTTCATAATCAACACCATTATCAGATTTAGATACATCCAAAACTAGTTCAGGAATTCCTTCGACAGTATATGAAAAAACTTGTTCTTCAGGAAGTTTCATCTTTAAAAGATAACAATATTTAGTTTGGGGACTAGTTGTATCCAAGATAACATTCAGACTACCAGTACCTGATACGTCATGACCAACACCAATCGCAAAATTAGAGGCATCAGCTACAAATTTGGCATTTGTTTGCGCAAATCGTAAAGTATCAACGCCTTTGGAAGTCACGTCAACTTTAAAGGAACCATCATACATTTCTTGTACAGAAAAATAAGCGTAGGTTGATAACACTACTGTTAATAATATAGTAATTATAGCAATTACAATTAATATAACATTATTATTTTTCATTTCATTCCTCAACTTTTCTTATTCTTTCTCCCATAAGATTTCCATTATTTTTAAGCTATTCATAAAATTAAATGCAAGATATTAAGATATTTAAGATAATACACACACAACGGGCCACTAGTATTAGCCGTGTACATCACCACATGCTGCCTCATTATTAATTCCAGTAAAACAGTATTCATGTAATGTGTAATCAACACTTTCTAAATCACCATCATAATTAATCTGCAAACGTATATAACCTACATTTTCTATATTAATCTCACAAAAGACATTAGTACCATTTTGGGTACAATTGTCGTTTAAATTCAATGAAATTCCTGCTTCTGTAAAGACTTGATATAATGCTTGTTTGGCACTTGCTTGTTGAGCACTTGTAAAGTTAGTATTTAAAGTATGCCCTTCAAGGCCGTATTGGGTATATGGTTGGCTTAAACATGCTTCATGTCCCTGAATAGTTGCACATGTAAAATATTTACGACTATTTTGGCCTATATACACATTATGTCCCGTTGCCGCACCGCTTGTTTGCAAAGTTCCCCCTGTTTCTGGATGTACATAATCGGTACCTTTTTGCGTTGGAAACCAATAACCGGTTGGATGATATCTCTCAACACCGCAATTAACATTGCCAACACTGACAACACCGCTATACTGCTTGTTCTTTTGACTATTTTGTGACAAATCAAGATTATAAAAAGCCAGAGTAATTGTATATGTTTGTGTAGTTAAAGTTCCATTTGATGTGATGGTTAAATCACCAGCAATACTACTGCCATTAGTAATGGTATCTATATTTGCTTCATTCATAATAGTTGTATTAGAACTATTAACCATTTTTAAAGTTAATTCTTTGGCACTACCTCTTCCACTAGAAGGTGTATATGCTGTAGAGCTAGTTTCATTCCAAATAAAATTAAATGTACAACTGGCCTGTCTTTCTGCAGATCCGCCTATCATAGTTACGTCAAAAGTTTGAGTAGAGCTTACGGTTGCTGTCGTGTTATTAGCATCTCCTTGAATCATATCAAAACCAGATACCACTACTCCCAAGTTACCATTAGGGACAGCAGTAAATATAGGTGTGGCTGCATCACTAACACCCACAGAGACATTCATTATGGTATTACTTGTTACATTGACAGTAAAAAAAGCATACGTAAAAGAAAATACTGTTGTTAACAATATAAAAATAGATAAAAATATAAAAATTATGTTTTCCTTATTCATACTTGTCATCTATATTCCTACTCTTTATTATAATATCACATCTTACTTAATAGTTTCAATCAATATTGAAAATTTTTAATAAAAAAACGACCATATTGGTCGATTTTATTAATATAAAGATAACTAACAAACTACAGAATCAACATAGAATTTAATCTTCCAAGTTTTTCCTGCATTACCGCTTTGACTACGATTGAAGTTATAGAATCTTGTAACAATTGTAAAATCTTGAACTGTTGCAGTACTTTCACTATTATTAGTAATAGTAACACTACCTAAGTCTTGACGTGCAGCAGGATTTGTTGAATCAAAATCAATGAATTGAGTTTCAGAAGCAAGTGTTGTTGAATTTGCATCATTTGTAGTATAAGTAACTTCATATGAGAACTCTTTATCAGTTGTTTGAAGTCCTTCAGTTTTTGCATAATCATCACTATTAGTATAATACTCATAGTATACATGATATGTACAAGATAAAGACTCAGTCGTACCAGCAGTAAAGTTTACTTTAAAATTTTCAGTTGTTGTTTCAGATGTTGCTGCAAGATTCCCTTGTGCAGTTCCACGTGCTTCAACCATGTTTGCTGCTGTTACATTCATAACAATTTCAGCACCAGTAGCAATAAATGAACTACTAGATGAAGCAGTTGTAGCAGTTAAATTAGCTACGTTTTCTATATTAGTATTACTTGCGAAATATGCAAATGTTGCTCCAATAACAGCAACAAGTAAAGTTGCTACAGCAATTACTGTTAGTAATAACGTATTCCTCTTTTCCACTATTTGTTATCTCCTTTCTATTATTAATAATAACATATTTAATAATCATTAATCAAGTATTTTCACTAGATTTTTGCTTTTTTAACAGTTGATATTGGCTGCAGATAAATGGGCCAGTAAACTTTTACCTAACAGACTATTTTGATTTCCCGGTGTGGTATAAAAATTGACAATAAAATTCCATGTTACTGTTGTTCCTGCAACGGTATTAGAATAAATATTTGCTTCGCTAACAACGGTGGCTTTACGCCCTATTGTACCCTGTGTACCAGTCCAAGATAATGTTGATAAATCACGTTCTGTAACATTTTTAGATGTATAATCATAACTACTGTACGTATCTCCACTAGCGCTAGCCGTGGCAGCAATAGACAATTCATAAGGATAGTTAGCTGTTAGTGACATTGATGGCGATATATACTGGTCTGTACTATCCCATATAAATTGGATATCATATGTACATTCAAGGGCTTGACCCGCAATTGGTGACTTAAAATTAACAATCAAATTACCTGTACTATTTGCAACAGGTGTACTTGAAGCAACAACCATATTTACCAAACCAACGGATAAATTTATTTGATCATTCGAATAAGCTGTAAATGTGGCCCGTGATTCTGGTATACCAGTGTTTAAATTAGCAACGTTAGTTACATTCAAATTACCAACAGTAAAGAAAGCATAGGTTGCCGAAGTGATTAAAACAAAGACCACTATAATGGTTATAACGTTTAGAATCATACTTTTCTTCTTCATGAGTCTCACCTACGTTGCCTTAGAAATAACCACTTGATTATTGGCTGCTAATTTTAGTTTTATATTTGGTATCGTTGTTAATTCAAAACGGTCAGCAGCATAAACTACATATCCGGCTGGCGTTGTGTAAGTGCCTGAAGCGGTATGATTTGAATCGTTTGTAAGTGAATTACTTGGGTATTTTAATATTTGATAAACAGTAGTAAATCTAGCATACGCTCGTGTTTGAAGCCACGATCCAGAAGTATTACTTGTCGTTGATGCAGTATATGGCTGAACAGACCCAGTTGGATAGGTAGCTGTTTGAATTGCTGTACTTAGCGACGTAGAATATGTGGTATCACCATTTATAACATTCAAAACCCATCTACCCATTGGCACGTTTGAAAGCGTATATGCTCCATTACTATCAGTGGTGGCCGTTATCATGCCGTGATTAAGAGAAATTGTAGCTCCGGCAATCGGATTATCCGCAGTATCATACAAAATACCACTTATATTATTAAAGACGGTGTTCTTGATTGGATATTGATATACTATTACAGCAAAATCAGTAGGATTTCCCTCAAAGACATCAGCGGCTTCAAGATCACCCCATAATTTAATAGCTAATTTTGTACTAGTAGTGGTAGAATTTAAAATTCCTAAATAAGCTATATAATATGACGTACCATAGTTTTTACTACTGGCAGAAATATGTAAATCAGCTATAGGAGCTGGACCTGCTAGTGGTGTAGATGATATGTTATTGCTTCCATCAAAACTATATATTGCATATCTTACATATTCCATCGGCAAATTAGTAACACTGACAGAATTTCCAGAATAGCAAAAATATAAATAATAATAAGTGTCGTAACCTGTTGGCTTATTAATTGTAATGGTGCTATATGTATTTTGGTTCATTCCATCCTCATCACTTAAAAAATACATTCCTTGATTTACTAAATTAGTATAAGTAACTGTATAATTCATATTAGTAGTCGTAAGTTGTGCAGTATTACCACTTATTTTACTTCTGGTCATGAAAGAATAAGACACACTAAAAGAAAGGCTCATAAAAGATACGAGCGCTAAAACGATGACAACAGTAAGCATATGTCTTGTACTCTTCATACCCTCACCATATCATAATAATATCACAATTATATTTATTACTCAACAAATATCTTTAAACAATTTGTGCAATTTTTTTTAATAGTTCAATATTCTTGCTTAAAATCTTAATAAAATCTTTTAGTAAACTTTGAATATCACCGGCTGATTGATCATATTCTAAATTTTTACTTGTTAAAATACCTATACTTTTGTAACTACCCTCAATCATCATTTTGATGATAAGTTTATCATTATCTTCTTTCATAAGTTTCATTTCACTATATAATCCCGAACTAATCTTTGCAAACATATTAATAGGTTTACTTTTTCCGTGTTCTTTTTTTAGTCTTTTTACAACCTGTTTTAATATTTTTTGATATTGTTTCTTCTCATGTTGTAGTTCTTTTAATAATTTAGGATGTTTTATTTTATAAATAACATCATCAATACCAACAATACCCATTTCAGCATTTTGATATAATACATTTAATAAATCAATATTTTTTTTCATAAAAAATCACCCACTAATAACATGGATGATTTTTTTAAATTTATACTTCTTGAACGACAGCAATAATCATTGGTTTACATTCTGTTTCATTAAATAAGTAATTACCTAATTCTTCCCTAATTTGTGTCTTAATTAAATTATAATCAACATAATTAGGTGTAATATTACGATTAATTACTTCTTCACATATTTTCTTAATCTCTTCTATCATTTCTCGAGAATCTTTAACATAAATGAAGCCTCTTGTAGTAACCTCAGGACCTACTAATAAAACCTTATCTTTTTTGGAAATCGTGGCACTGATTAAAACAATACCATTTTCGCTTAATATTTCTCGGTCTTTAATAACTAAATCCCCAATATCATCACTACTATTACCATCAATAAAAATATCATCAACTTTGATATGATTAAAGTTTTCTTCTAAAACCTTATCCTTAATGGAAACTATATCACCGTTTTGTTTTAAAATGATATTTTCACTAGGTATATTAACATCCGATGCCACATTAGCATTGCCAACCATATAACGATAATCCCCTTTAACTGGCATGTAATACTTCGGATTTAATAATTTAATCATTAACATTAAATCTTCTTTCGAAGCATGTTGTAAAATGGTGTATTTATCAGGAATATCTATCACACTGCAACCATATTTAGAGAGTTCATTTTCTAATTTAACAAAAATTTTTTCACTACTATCATATTTGGGTTCTGCAAAAACGACAGTATCTGTTGGTAATAAGTCAATAAACTTATCATAGTGATTTAATATTTTATTTAAATTGGCATATGGGTATGCTTTATCATCACTAACTAACAAAACAGCATTATCCTCTTTCAAATTAGATAGGTCTCCTAAAATGCCCTCTTCGATTGTGAGATAATTATTTGCGGTACTATAATTAATTACATTTTGAAGTTTTTTACCCATTACTATAACTTTCCGATGTGTTGAAGCTACAGCATTAAAGATTTCTTGAATAGTATATAAATGGTTAGGTAAAACACTAAAAATAATTCTTTTTTCATGATGTTTAACAAGTTCTTTAAAGAAATCTTGTAATTTATGTTTAGGAGAAGTATGACCGTATTTTTCAGCAAAAATAGATTCACATAATAAACACAATACTCCTTGTTTTCCAACATAAGCAATTTTGCCTAAGTCGCTATCATAGTTTCCCATCATTGATGGATCAATCAAAAAATCACCAGTATAACAGATAGCTCCATCTGGAGTATTTAATACATACATAACCGCATCTGGACAACTGTGAGAAACAGTTAAAGAAAAAATGGAACACTTACCAAAACTAATCTTTTTATTGGCTTTAATTTCCTCGATGTTTTTTTCATCTACTCCATCTTCCATTAAACAGAACTTAGTATATTTAGTAGCATATATCTTGATGTCTGGTATTTGATCAATTAAATCAACGACACTACCCATATTTTCTTGATGTCCATGAGAAATAAAAATACCTTTGATTCTTTCCTTGTTATTAATTAAATAGGAAAAATCTGGAATAATATAATCAATTCCCAAAAGATTACCAGTAGCATATTTTAAGCCACAGTCAAAGACAAAAAGATCATCATCAACATCAACAACATAGCAGTTTTTACCATTTTCATTTAAACCGCCCAAACCAAAAATTTTTATATTGCACATAATATCACCTTCTAAAAATAAAGTCTTTCTTGGTAAGAAGATTATAACAAATTATGGTGTATAAATCAATATGCTATGATTTTTCAGAAATAAAATCACTTAAATAATACAGTTTTAAATCCTGAGAATTAATCTTGTTCAACAAGAGTTTAAAGTCACTTAAATTAAGTGTATCTTCTAAATAAATAATGTTACCCGATATGATTTTTTTATACAAACCAAGACTATTAGAAACATGATAAGTACTTTTAACTAAGTATTTAAAATCCATAACACATGTTTCTTTATCAATAAAATCTTCAAAACAAATATTTTTATTAAGTTTGTACTTATTTAATAATTGATCTGTATTCTTATCAATGCTGATTTGCTCATATAAAGTTTTTTTATTAAAGGTTGAACTATCAACTAATCTGGTTATAACTAACTTATTATTTTGCAAAAAACTAAGTATACTTTCGTTATTATAGAAAACAAGAGCAATACCTCTTTTTTGGTAGCGAACTTTGTCAATAACCAAATTCTTATTATTATCAATACTTAAACTGGGAGTTACTTGTTGAAAAACCAGTTTATTTTCATCAAAATAATTGTTAATTTTCATTTGATAATAACTATTTAAGAAATCAACTTTAATACCATTTTGCCCTGGAATAATCATCCCATTTTCAATAATAGCATCAGTACTTTCTTTTTCATAACTACTGGCTTTTTGTTTTATTTCTTTCATTAAACTACTCTTGTTAATCATTAAATGAGATGCAACGTTAGTATAATAGAAACTAAATAATAATAAACTAAATAAAAAAAAATATTTAACTAAGTATTTCATAATACCTCATTAAATATATATGTTAAGTAATTATTTATAGTCTTTGTTTAATAATCTCTACGCCTCTTTTATAATCTAAAAAGAGCATTTCATAATAGAATTTATCTTTTTTAAGTTCATTTATAAAGGCTAGTTCATCATGAGTCAAAGCCGCAAAAGTTGGTGTTGGACTGTCTTTAACTTCTACAATAACATCGAATCCTAATAAATAATCAGCTGAGACGCCAAGTAAATAAGTCATTTCAATTAAAGTTTCTAAATTAGGATTACGTTTTTCAGATTCATACAAACTTATGGCAGATTTACTTACCCCTAGTCTCTCTGCTAAATCATTTTGCGTATAATTTAATTTCTTTCGAGCTTCCCTTAAACGTTCACCTTTTAACACAATACCACTTCCCAATGGTAAGTATAATTTTCTAAAAGTTTATTGTGTGTAAACTTTACCAACAGTAAACTATTATTGATTCATAAAAAAGCGGATATTCATCCGCTTTAAGGTTAATTACTTTTTAATGTTAGCATTTAGTGATTTTAACTCTTCATCTAATTCACCATATTGCATCACAACTTGCTTGTACTCATCCCATGTAATCTCCAATCCATAAAAAATGCGATCTTCGAGTGAAAGATTAGTATTACTTAATGCTCTTTCTAAATCGGGCAAATATTTATCACCAAATAACTTACAAAAAGTTTTAGTAGCTCCTTCCATAGAATGGCTATTATAGTAACTAATAAATTCTTCAAATATAGCCCGTCTTTTTATAAAACAAGCTAGCATTTTAATATCCATTTTCATTTCTAAGCACTCCACAATGTTTTTTAATAACCTGTATGCCACTAAGTCAGCCATTCTTTCAGTAGGATAAACATCATGAAAACTATTATATAATACGGAGTCATTTGCTTCATCACACATACGATAGATAATCGTTTCTATTTCTTGATTATGCAAATCCTCATTTAATATTTTTTTCTGCTTAACGTGTTCAAGTTCATGAATAATGGTTTTTGTATATATTAAGTATTTAAATAGTTTTATTTCCCATTCTGATAAGTTAGGAACTTTTGTCAACTCATCACTTAAAGTCGCTTCGATGCCTTGCCTAAAAATTTGTAAACAACCATGTTGATCAAGCATTCCTCTTGTAGAACGACTATCTAAATAAACATCGGCTAATTGAACATCTAAAACAAATTTGTTTAACTGATGCATATCAACCATCATTTTAGTAATTTGTTGGACAAATACCGAATCATCAACATTATTATTCAAACAGTCAATTATATAATTAGCAATTGCTTCGATTTGACTTTGATTCATGTAAGAACACCTCTATTGTATATATATCATATTAACAACTATTTTGTATATATTAATAAGTTAATTTTGACATAAAATCTTTGGTCTTTAAAAGTTATGATATAATAGTAGCATGAAAAAAATAAGTAGCAAAAAAAATCTAATACTCTCTGATAGTACTAACAATTATCGGTTGTTAAAAAAATATATGCATCATAAGGATAAGTATCATCTTATTGTTGAAACACAAGATGAAGACGTTAATAATTGTATTAAAGCTATTAATATAGATAATCTTACTGAACGAAACAAATTTATCTATGAAACAATATGTGATGTCTTAGATAAGAAATGGAATCATAATTTGCCATGCGAGTTTTGTCATAATAGATGTATTGCCTCAAGAAATAAATATATGGATAAAGAATTTGATGGATGTTGTTATTCTTTTAAACGTAAAAGATTTGGTAAAGTTAAAAAGCAAAAATGTATTCACTTAAAAGATGATAAAACTTGTGATACAAAAAATATTTCTTGTAAATTATTTACATGTAATTATTTAAAGAAAAACCATTTATTTAGTACCAGTTATGATAATTATTTATTACTTAAACTCTTTTTTAATAAAAAAGAAAAACTAATTTTAAAATATAACTTCTTTAAAACAGAAGAAGAAGTATTAGCTAAATTAAATAAAAAAAGTATAAAACCATACGTTTTATACTTATTATGTTTTGATTTCTTAATTGAAAAATAATTTTATAATTTCATATCATTCTGGTCTTCGATAACTTAACAAATAATAATAACTTTAAATTCTTAATTTGAAGGAACATTTTTATCACCAAGAATCATGAATTTTTATTGTAAAAATACTTATTCATCCGTTTTTTTCTTCTTACTACTTTTTTCATTTTTTACTTCTTCTGTTTCTTTGGGTTTAGCTGAAGACAAAAAAGTTACTCTTTCAGCAACTACTTCCGTATAATAAACTTTTTGCTTATCAGAATTTTCATAACTTCCTGTTTGAAGTCTTCCCTTTATCCCAATGACATCACCTATATGACAATATTCACAAGTATTACTAGCAACTCCATTCCAAAGAATGCATCTGATAAAATCAGTTTCGTAAATACCTTCTTGGTTCTTATAATTACGAGTTACGGCCACGTTCACAGTAGTTAATTGCTTACCATTTTCCGTTTCATTAACTTTAGGTTCCTCAGCGAGTCTGCCAACTAAAACAACGTTGTTCATAAATCCTCCTTTCAATTGCCAAATATAGCATAAAAAAAGAAGGAAGCCTAATTAATAATTTTTCTATTTTACTAGTCAAATCAACAAATTACTATTCCTTCAAAAGACGATTTAATTCTACTGCATATTCCATTGGTAGACTCTTTTTAAAATCTGATATAAAACCTAAAACAAATAAATCCTTAGCTGCTTTTTCACTTAATCCTAGACTCATTAAATAAAACAGTTTTTCTTCATTTATTTTGGATATTGTAGCTTCATGTTCTAAAACACTATTGTTATTTAAAACAATATTTTTAGGATACGTATCGGATTTAGACATATTATCAAGAATTATCGTATCACATTTAACTTTAGCATAACTACCTGTAGCATTCTTACTAATATTGACAGTTCCACGATAATTACTTGTTCCACCATTTTCACTAATTGATTTACTTAATATGTTACTTTTAGTATTTTTACCAAGATGAATCATTTTTGCACCCGCATCTAAATATTGTCCCTCTTTGGCATAAGCAATACTGATAGAATTACCAACAGCATTATCCCCTTTTAAGACGCAGGAAGGATACTTCATCGTAACTCCACTTCCAATGTTACCATCAACCCATTCCATGTAACCATTTTCTTCGACAATAGCTCTTTTAGTTACTAAATTATAGACATCTTTACTCCAATTTTGAATGGTTGAATACTTACATTTACTATTCTTACCAACATAGATTTCTACAACGCCAGCATGAAGAGAAGTTGTTGAATAATTCTTAGCAGTACATCCTTCGATATAATGAAGTTCCGAATCATGATCAACAATAATAATAGTTCGTTCAAATTGGCCTAAATTTTCTGTATCAATTCGAAAATAACTTTGCAAAGGACGATCTACTTTGGTATACGGTGGTACATAAATAAAACTACCACCACTCCATAAAGCACTATTTAAGGCTGTATATTTATTCTCATCATATTTAACTAAATTATTAAAATATTTTTTAAATAAAGCTGGGTATTTTTTTAGAGCTTCATCAGTAGAAAGGAAAATAACATTATCATTTCTATTTTGATGATACACAACTTCACTTTCATATTGATTAGATACTCCATCTAAATAACGATTTTCGGCATCAATAACTCCCAAAGAAGAAAAAGTATTTTTTACATTATTATCAACGTCATTCCAATTACAACTAGGTTTTTGAAAATTACCTTTATAATAATTTATCTTATTAAAGTCAATATCTAAAGTTGGTCCAAACGATGGATTAGGAATTTCTAAAAAACGATGATAAGCTTGCAAACGAAAATTGCGCATCCAAACTGATTCGCCTTTTTTCTTCGAAAGATTAATGATAAAACCTTCATTCAAATCGTTATTCATAAAAACCTCAAATATATAATACACTAATTGAATGTCAAAAACAATTGTAATAAAAATCCTTTTTTGATAAAATGTTTATAGTAGGAGTAATGTAAAATGAAAGAAAATCAAAAAGATGTTTCAATCGAAGAAAACATTAACAGTATTTATAATTTATTATACCTTTCTAGTTTAGATGATACGATGAATGAATTGTTATCATTCTATGTTAAAGCCTATAATGAAACACTTGAACAATACAATACTAATAAAACTGAAGAAACACAAAAAAGACTCAAATTATTATCAGGACCACTTAATTTTATTAATGTAAATTTTCCTGAATATGAAGAAGAACAATCACCTCATCCTGCTGTAGATTATATTAGAAAGAATATTAAGGGATTAGATAATGGCGTTAGTAATAAAAAAGGTATGACCAGAGTTTTAAAACCGCAAACATCAAGTACCTATTCTGAATCTGAAGAAGAAGTTACTCGTCCTATGAATGGCTTTGGTAATGCTATTGTGGTAGTTATTTTAACAACCATGTTGGGTATTCTATTAGGAATTTTACTAAATTATCTAAAATAAAAGGCACTAGTTTAAATTAGTGCTTTTTTTATCGGCTCATATCCATATTGTCAAGCTCTTCAGCATAACAATTAGGATTGGAAATAAACTCATAATCTGGACTAGAAAGATCTACATAACCTAAAACAAATTCAGGAGAAATATAATAGTCGGCTGCAGCATCATTGTTCCATGATGAACCACCTTTATTATTATTCCAAATCATCCGCTTTTCACGTCCCTTATCAATAGCAATGATTACCATTTCTTGTTGACCATGACGATTATCACTAAATTCCTCACTAATAAACTGAGTACCTTCCTTTAATAAGTCTGGGGTTATTTCAATCATCGTAGAATAAATATGGGAATCAGTCATCATTAATCCTTCTTCACAAATAATTTCACCTACACCACTCTCGGTAATGTGATAATAATATTTTCGATTTTTAAAATCAAAATACTGAAATAAATCTTCTGCCGTCATTTTTTAATACCTCCATTTAAATTATAGCAAAAGAAAAAGTCTTTTAACAAGACTTTATAATTAATTTAATGGCTGTCTTTGCCTCACCAGCAATTTCAATATCATTAAACGCTGGAATTAAGGCCAAATTAATTCCCATCGGCGCCACAAACCCTCGAGCAATAGCTACCGCCTTGATTGCCTGATTAAGACTACCAGCCCCAACGGTTTGTATTTCACATTCTCCGTTTTCACGATAAATATTGGCAATTGCTCCCGCAACTTTACTAGGATTAGACTTTGTACTAACTTTTAATATTTCCATATACTTTCCTTTCTGACAATAAAAGTATATGTTTTAAAAGTAATTTTATGAAAACTAATGCTTAATATGTGAAGTCCGTACTAAATAGTTTGTAATAGGATCAACTAATTCTAAAATACCATGAATAAAATAGAAATATCCTAAAATTAAGACTTGAATTTCAGCATCATAATACAAATTGATAACTGTCAAAAGACCAATTAAAATAAATAACAAAAGTGTTATAATTCTTAAAATGTAAATTCTTTTTTGACGGTCATGGTAATAATCACATTTTTTTAACTTAATGAGACTCATAAAGATAATCCACATTAACATGACTAGTGCCAAATTCTTAGGATTATTATCGACACTAATAAAGCCTAAAACAAGTAGACAAACGATACTAGCTATCATTGTTAATAGTCCTTCATAATCTTTATCTTCACTAGTGGCTAAAAATTGTGTTAAATTAGTAACTCCATAAAAAGTAAGAACACCCATAAAAATATATTTGACATTGGTTACTTGCAAAAGTGGTAGTGTTAAGAGCATACTACCAAGTACAACTAATACAACAGCTACAACTAAATCAACTATTTCCTTTTTTTTCATTTATTCCTCCAAAACGGCGATCTACGCCATAATAATCATTAACTATATCATCTAAGATATCAGCATTAAAATCTGGGAAGTAAGTATCTATAAAGTAAAGTTCAGCATACATCATCTGATACAGCATAAAATTTGATAATCTTTTTTCTCCCCCAGTACGAATCATTAAATCAATCGGTGGCAAATTGTTATCCATATATTCATAAAATTTATCCCGATTCATATCTTCTTTTGTTATCTTGCCAGCATTTAAATCTTCATGATATCTTTCACTAGCACGGATAATTTCTTCTTGCCCGCCATAGTTTAAACAAATATTTAATGTACCATTTTGATGATTTTTGGTTTTTTCCGTAATAGCCTTCATTGACTCAATTACATCATCAGGAAGGTGTTCAGTTACACCACTAAATACAACCTTAATACCGTGTTTATCAAATTTATTATATTTACTATGAAAATTATCAACAAAAAGTTTCATTAAGTAATCAACTTCTTCTTTGCTTCTTTTAAAATTATCTGTAGAAAAAGCATAGACACTTAAGTACTTAATCCCCATATCTACTGCATGTAAAGCTATCTTTTCTAACGCATCAGCGCCAGCTTTATGTCCATAACTTCTCTTCTTACCTTTTGCTTGAGCCCAACGACCATTGCCATCCATAATAATTGCCAAATGTTTTAACTCGTTTTTCTCCATTATTTACTCCTTTGTATAAATTTATTATATTAAATTTTTTTTACTTTTACTATTCTTTTTTAAATTTTGATGTGTTATTATTTTTATAATGGGAGATGGTAAGACGAATGAAATTAGGATTTGATAATGAAAAGTATGTAAAAATCCAAAGTGAAAAGATAAGAGAACGTTTTAAATTATTTGACAAATTATACTTAGAAATTGGAGGTAAACTCTTCGAAGATAATCATGCAGCTCGTGTTCTGCCTGGATTTAAACCCGATGCTAAAATAAACATGTTTTTAGAATTAAAAGATGATTTAGAAATTATCTTTTGTATTAATGCGAATGATATTGATCGTCATAAAACAAGAGCGGATTATGGCATAACCTATGATATTGAAATAATGAGATTAATTGAAAAGTCGAAAGAAAAAGGTTTCTCCGTTAATAGCGTTGTCATTACCCTTTATAATAATCAACCAAGTGTTGATAGTTTTATTAGTAAATTACAAAGACAAGGTATTAAAACCTATACTCATCATAAAATTGAAGGATATCCTGAAAATATTGATCGCATCGTATCTGATGATGGCTATGGATCAAATGAATATATAAAAACAACCAAACATCTTGTTTTGGTTAATGCACCTGGTCCCGGAAGTGGAAAATTAGCTACCTGTTTATCACAACTATATCACGAACATAAATTAGGTATTAATTCCGGATATGCTAAATTTGAGACTTTTCCTGTTTGGAATCTTCCTTTAAAACATCCTGTAAATCTAGCCTATGAAGCAGCAACCGCCGACATTAAAGATGTTAACATGATTGATCCATTTCATTTAGAAAAATATGGTATTAGTTCGGTAAATTATAATCGTGATATTGAAGCCTTTCCAATTTTAAAAACAACCCTTTCTAAAATTATGGGTAAAGACGTTTACTTCTCTCCTACTGATATGGGCGTGAATATGATTGCTAGTGCCATCATTGATGAAGATGTGGTTATTGAAAGTGCTAAAAAAGAAATCATGCGCCGTTATTATCAAGAAAGATGCAATCAAAAACTTGAATTAAGTGATGAAGAAACAGTATCTAAAGTAAGTATGTTAATTAGCGAACTAGGAATTGATAAAAGCATCTTACCAGCAATACCAGCTGCCATTGAAAAAGCAAATGCATGTGATCGTAATGCGGTAGCTATTGAATTAACAGATGGACGTATCATCGTAGGCAGAGAAACCGATTTACTTAGTCCTGCTAGTAGCGCCATTATCAATGCTATGAAAGAAATTACTAAAATTCCTGATGAAATAGATTTATTATCCGATAATGTTTTAAAACCTATTTTAAGCATTAAAAAAGAAGCTCTTGTTAACAATTATAAGACTTTACAGTTACAAGAAGTATTAATTGCTTTAAGTATTTGTGCTGTAACAAATCCCGTCATCAAAAAAGTGTTAAATAATCTAAGCAAATTAAATGGAGCTAATGCCCATGCAACATACTTAATTACTAGTGATGATGCTAAAGTATTAAAAAATTTAAAAATTAATTTAACTTGTGAACCATGTTTTTATAATGATAACATGTCGAGATAATGTTGATTTTTCCTACTAGTTTATTCTATAATAATATTATACTAAGAGGTGATTTGAATGCGTGATGCAGTTGGTGGAACTTGGGTATTTGGAATTGTTATGATTTTTACTTTGCTCTTTGCAGCCTTTCTTGCTCTTGCTTTAACATATGCAAAAGCCTATCGAGTTAAAAATGAGATGACAGCGATTATTGAAAAATATCAAGGTATTACAGCAGGTGATGCTTTAAGTAATATGGGCTCACTAGCTATTATTAATAATTATTTAAATAATAACGGTTATAAAGCAAAAGGTGCATGTCAAAGCGATGAATATGGTGTTAGTGATTTAGGTAGTACTTCTTTAGTTAGTGCATCAGCAGGTGGTCGTTATTATTATTGTATTAGTTATGAAAAAAACGATGAATATGAATGTACACACATCTTTAAAATAAGAGTATTCTATGACTTTAACTTACCATTACTAGGACAAATAAGAAAGTTTTCAATAAGTGGTCAGACAAATGAATTACATCAAGCTTATTTTTACCAATCAGGCTCTGTTATCAATTTAAGTGACAGTTGTAATTAATAAATAAAAGGAACAGTATATAAAGACTGTTCTTTTTTAGATGTTCAATAAAAGGTTCTAGAGATATACTCTACTTTCGAAGATTATTGAAAACAAAAAACGACTTATTAAAGTCGTTTTAAATTTGTACCCGAATCTTCGAGCTAAAAATCATAATGGTGGCTCCAGCGGGAATTGAACCAGCGACACAAGGATTTTCAGTCCTCTGCTCTACCGACTGAGCTATGAAGCCAAATGGCGGTTCCGAAGGGATTTGAACCCTCGATCTTCTGCGTGACAGGCAGACGTGATAGGCCGCTACACTACGGAACCAAATTGGTTGCGGGAGAAGGATTTGA
>JAEEKI010000007.1 GCA_016282375.1 Caryophanales bacterium
AAACAATAACTCAATATTATTTAGAAAATATTGCATTTGAAATAAACTTTATGCCTAAAAAAATATTTGACTTTAAATCAACTTTTGAGATAGAATCAAATTACTAAAGTGGTGCGGTTGAAATTTGAACTTAAAAAACTAGAGTTTTAACTCTAGTTTTATTATTTATCTATCTTTTTATGTAGCAATTCTTTGGTGATAATTGGATTAGCCTTACCTTTAGTTTCTTTCATGACTTGGCCAACAAAGAAATCAAACATATTTGTTTTACCGTTTTGATAAGCCCTAATATTATCCTCATTTTGACTTAAGATATTATCTATGATGTCTTCGATTACCTTTTCATCACTTACTTGTTTATTATCATTAGAAATATAATTCTTAGGTTCTTTTCTTTCCTCTAGAGACTTGCTAAAGATTTCTTTAGCTTGTTTTGAGGAAATTGCCCCTTCATTCATAGCATCAATGATTTGTTTTAAATATTCTGGTTTTAAATAAAAATCATTGATAGTAATATCTTCACGATATAAATATGATGTTATAATACCGTTTAACCAATTAGCCGTTGTTTTAACATCTAAACCAATCTTAATACATTCTTCGAAGTAATTAGCCATTTTGATATCTTTGATGATAATATTAGTATTTTCTTCATCTAAATGATACTCATTAAGATATTTTTGTCTTCTTTCGTAGGCTAATACTGGAATTTCTTGGCGTATATCATCAAGTAATCTCTTCGTTATTCTAAATTTGGGAATATTAGGTTCAATAAAATACTTGTAATCAATTGCATCAACTTTACTACGCATCCGGATAGTACTTTGTGTTTCTTCATCCCAACGTCTTGTTTCTTGTTCAACCTCGTCATAACGTCCAGCTTCTTTTAAAGCTATTTGTCTTTTAATTTCCGCTTCGATTGTTCCACGAACGCCCGAGAAATCAACACCTTTAACTTCTACTTTGGTACCAAGTTCTTTACTATCTTCATCCATTATAGAAACATTAATATCGCAGCGTATTTGACCTTTTTTGGTATCAGCATCCGAAATATCACAATATTGATAAATACTACGAATATGCTCTAAGAAAGCCATTACTTCATCGGCAGAATGTAAACATGGTTCGGTAACAAGCTCTAATAGTGGTACACCACATCGATTATAATCAAGTAGCGACATATTATCTAAATGGTCTAAAGAGGCGGTATCTTCCTCTAAATGGATATCTGCAATATCAACTTTGACTGGTTTACCATCACAAATAATTTCAATACTACCATGAACTCCTACTGGACAAGTTGATTGTGTAATTTGGTATCCTTTAGGAAGATCAGGGTAATAATAATTCTTTCGGTCAAAATACATATATTCTGGTTGCTTACAATTTAATATCATACTCATTTTTAAAGCATCCCGAACACATTTCATATTAACCATTGGCATCGTACCTGGGAAGGCCATATCTAGTGCTTGAATATTTTCATTCGGTATTACGCTGTAACCATTCTTTGCCGTTGAAAAAACTTTCGAATTGGATTTTAATTCACAGTGCATTTCAATACCAATAACTACGGTTTGTTTTTTCATTACTTAACCTCCTTAGCTATTTGATTTTGATAGCCTAAGATATTTTCAATAGCATAAGCGATATTCAAAACATTTTCATCATCATAACACTTACCGGTAATATTTAATCCAACAGGTAATTCATCTATAAAACCATCAGGTATAGTTATGGATGGGAAACCTCCAAAATTGCCTACTTGTAAATGTTCTTCCAAAGGAATTAAACTTTCGTCACTTATATTCTTACTCATATCTAAATATTTAGCAGGTCCTGTACCAACTGGTAAAATAACCGCATCATATTTGGCAAACAACTCATTCCAACGATTAACGATTAATCTTCTAGCTTTTTGGGCATTAATGAAGTATCTTTCTTTATTCTCTTTTTGTAAAACATAGGAACCAATAATAAATCTTCTTTTAATTAACGGAGAAAAGTTCTTTGTTCGGAAGTTTTTCATCATTTCGGTATAAGTTTTACCTTCACTTCTTGGTCCAAAAACAATTCCTGTCATGTTAGATAGATTTGAGGTTGCCTCCGAATAAGCAATAACATTATAGACACTTGATATAGCATCTAAAAGATATTTCTCAATACTTTCTTCTCTGATAATAATCCCTAAAGATTTAATTTTTTCTAAAACATCATGAAAATTCTTTAAATGTTTTTTTAATTCTTCCGAAGGATTCTTGTAATTATTAATATCACAAAGTTCTTTTATATAACATAATTTTTTATCTTTAACGTTACCTGTAATACTTTCATATAAATGAATTTTACTAGAATCCCAAGAAGTCATATCTTTAGGGTCTATTCCCTTCATGGCATCAACAACAATGGCCGCATCTTTCACACTTCTTGTTAAAACTCCACAGTGGTCTAAACTAGAAGCATATGGTAATACTCCAAAACGAGAGATCATCCCATAAGTAGGTTTATAACCAACAATACCACAATAAGCAGCAGGATGACGAATTGAATCTCCCGTATCAGTACCTAAAGCATATGGTACAACACCACTGGCTACCGCACATGCACTACCTGCTGATGAACCACGACATGATCTTGTTGGATCCCAAGGATTTAATACCGAACCAGTATGTCCAGTATTACCATAAGCGCCCATACCAAATTCATCACATACTGTTTTGCCAATATCAATTGCGCCATTTTTATGAAGATTAACAATAGCTGTTGCATCAAAAAATGGTACATAATCACGTAATGTATTGGATGAACCGGTTGTTAATACGCCTGAAGTACTATATAAATCTTTGGCAGCATAAGGTATGCCACTTAAAAGATAATCATTAACTTCCCCACCTTGGGCCGCATCGATAATGGTCACAAAGGCATTATATTTATCTTGAACTTCATGCGCATTTTGTAAAGATTCTTTAACTAGTTCTTCACTAGTTACTTCCCCCTTTTTTAAAGCATCATGAATTTCTTCGATTGATTTATGCATATAATTCATTATGACACCACCTTTGGAACTTCAATTAAGCCACCGATAGCACCATCACTATTCGCAAGAGCTGTATCTACAGGAATAGATTCTTCACAGACATCTTCACGTAATAAATCAATTTCTCTGTCTAAACACCAAGCCATCGGTTCTACATCATTAAGTCCAGGAATTTCGTTTATTTTATCGATATCATGGTCAATAACTTCAAATTCATCTAAAACCATTTTATTTTCTTCTGGAGTTAAACCAATAAGTAACTTATCAGCATATTCATTTACTTTTTCTTTTGTAAACATATGATACTCCTTTATGGATGCAACCTATTAGGTCCCCGGAAAATAAATTCGGCTTCGCGAATATGATCTAACCCAAGCATTAAAAGTGTCATTCTTTCTAAACCAATGGCAAAACCACCATGAGGAGGACAGCCATATTTAAAGAATTCTGTATAAAACTTGACGTCTTCGCCTAAGCCTTTTTCTTTAGCATTATGTAATAACTTCTCATAACGATGTTCTCTTTGGGCACCTGAGGTAATTTCCATTCCTCGATACAATAAGTCATAACCAAGTGGATTATCATTTTCATCACGCATATGATAAAAAGGTCTTTTAGCCTTATTATAACCAACAATAAATAAAAATTCACTATTATACTCTTCCATCGCAAATTGATAAGCTAATTTTTCTGTTTCAGCATTTAAATCGCCAATATCTCTTTCAGGAATTTCATAATTGTATCTTTTTTTCAATTCTTGATATAAATCTTGTAATTTAATAACAGGGAAAGCCTTTTTAGGTACTACAAGTTCGATACCAAATCGTTCTTTGATTAAATCACCATATTCATCTTTGACTTTTTTCATGGCATATTTAAGCATTTCTTCTTCCATATGCATTACATCTTCGTATGAATCAATATAAGCAAATTCTAAGTCAATTGATGTAAATTCTGTACAATGACGATTAGTATTGGAATTCTCTGCTCTAAAAGCTGGAGCTATTTCAAATACTCTTTCATATCCACTAGCAATGGCCATTTGCTTATAAAATTGAGGACTTTGAGCAAGATAAGCTTTTGTGTCAAAATATTTAACTTCAAAGACACTACTACCACTTTCTGAGGCTGTACCAATTAATTTAGGCGTATGTATTTCAATAAAATCATTCTTATATAAATACTCTCTTAAATATTGAACAAAAGCGGATTGAATAGGAATAATCCATTCTTTCTTTTCATTTCTTAAATCTAACCAACGATAATCAAGTCTTGTATCTGGTAAAGCATTCTCATCAAGAGGATAAGCATCTGCTAGAGATAAGATTTCTAAGTCCTCCGGTAAAAATTCTTTACCACCATTTTTAACATATTCAGACAATACCATTTTACCTTTAAAAGAAACAATTGAACCATTAGTTACTCCTAAGGCTTTCTTAGTTAATTCTTCATTTTGTTTATCGACAGATACTTGAATAAATGAAGAACGATCTTTTAACATAATGAATACCATATACTTAGTATCTCTAACTTTATAGACCATACCAGATATATTAGCTAATTCATTTTCTTTTAAATCTTTAATTAAAGTTCGCATATATAACTTCCTTTCAATTATTAATACTCACAGTTTTTAGGAGTTCTTGGATATGGAATAACATCACGAATATTATCTACTCCTGTAATATAAATCAGCAATCTTTCAAACCCCATTCCAAAACCAGAATGAACACAACCACCAAATTTCCTTAGATTAATATACCATTCTAGTTCGTCTTTATTCATATTTAATTCTTCCATTCGTTTAACTAATTTATCATAGTCTTCTTCTCTTTGACTACCACCCATTAGTTCCCCTGCACCAGGTACTTCAAGATCGACAGCAGCAACTGTCTTACCATCCGGATTTTGTTTCATATAAAAGGCCTTAATATCTTTTGGCCAATCATAGATAAATACTGGTCCATTAAAGTACTCTGTAATATATTTTTCGTGTTCTTTAGCGATATCTTCGCCATATTCAGGTTCAAATTCCCATTTTTGTTTACTTTCTTTAAGTATCTTAATACATTCTTCATGAGTAATACGTGTAAACTTAGAATTAACTAATTTAGTTAGTTTATCAATTAGACCTTTTTCGACAAAGTTATCTAAAAATTGCATTTCTTCTTGGCCATTTTCTAAAACATATGAAATGACATATTTAAGCATTTTTTCCATAACTTCCATATCACCATTTAGGTCAGTAAAGGCCATTTCTGGTTCAATCATCCAAAATTCTGAAGCATGGGTTTTGGTATTTGAATTTTCCGCTCTAAAAGTTGGACCAAAGGTATAAACCTTTTTATAGTTCATCGCAAAAGGTTCAACATGTAATTGACCAGATACTGTTAAAGATGCTACTTTACCAAAAAAGTCTTTACTATAGTCAGGTTTACCATTAACGCGCTTTAAATCAAGCGTTGTAACTTGGAACATCTCCCCTGCTCCTTCACAATCATTGGCCGTAATAATAGGAGTATGAACATAAACAAAGTTATTCTCATTAAAGAATTTATGAATGGCAAAAGCCGCTAAACTACGAATCCGAAAAACAGCCGTAAATAAATTAGTTCTTGGACGAAGATAAAGATTTTCTCTTAAAAACTCTCTAGTGTGTCTTTTTGGTTGAATCGGATAATCTTCAGGACAAGAACCAAGTAAAGTAATTTCACTAGCCTTAATCTCATAATCATCTTTACCTTCACTTTTAACTAGTTTACCTTCGATTTTTAAAGAACATCCTACTAATAATTTAGCAATATCACTAAAATTATCTAATGAAGTATCATAAACTACTTGGATACCATTTTGTGTAGTACCATCATTTAAAGCAATAAAACCAAATTCCTTCTGTGGACGATGATTACGTACCCAACCACATATTTCTATTTCTTTATCTAAATATTTTTTAGCATCCTTTAATAAATCTTTTAAATCCATTTTTATATCACTCCTAACATATAATCAATTATTTCATCTTCTGGAACACTTGTATCTTCTTTAGTTAAATTATCTCGAACGGTAATTAGTCCTTTTTGTAAATCTTCATCATTTAAAATAATTAAATTCCTAGCATTCTCAAATGTATTAATCTGTTCATCTTTATTTAGGGATAAATAACAAGTATCACAGACAATTCCTGAAAGACGTAAATCATTTAATAAGATACTAGCTTTTAATTTTTCTTCATTACTATGAGCAATTAAATAAGCATCTAAACTTTCTTCCTGTAAATCATGCATCTTAGCAATGATTTCTTTAATATCTAATTCACTATTTACCATTAATAATTTAGAATCAATTGTCGTTTGTCCTAAAATACTTGCGTCTTCGTAATTACAGATAACTTCTTTATCTAAACTTTCATCAAACTCATAATTAACATTTAAATAATCCAAATAATTCTGTAATCCTTGGTTATGGATTTTAACTATAGGGTCTAATCCTACTTCTTGAAGTAAATTAACTATTAAAGAAATATGTTCGGCTAAGATATTATTCTCACAACTGCCCTTACTTAAAAAAGTTATCATTGTCTTTTTATCTTTAGAAAAACTATCAATAGTATACACTTTACCATTATAACTATCTAAATCACTAAAACCATACACATAGTTATATAATCTAGCATATTCACTAGTTAAATGGTAAAGATGCTGATATTTTTTATTATTCATAAAATCCTCCTTATTAAACAAAAAAACCTAGAGCATGTAAGGGCGAGAATATCCCGCGGTACCACCTTACTTCTAGGTCTCATTATTGTTATCGCTTTATACGCGTTTCTATGTTAATAGAAGTTGTCAATTTCTCATAGAAAATACACTTTTATTTTAGTATAAAACCCTGTTTAAGTCAATGATTTCTACTTTAATAAACCAATAATTTTATTATATGGAACTGGTGCTTTTGCTACATTATAACTTTTTTTCGTATCAAGAGTTATAGTCGATAAAATACTCTTAACATCAGCATGTATAACATTTGCAGCATTCGTCGAAGATATTTGACCATAAAGATATATTCCACTGTCATATTGATAATAAAAATCGCCAAAATATACATTATTAGCATTATATAATATGTAAACAATTTTTCTACGCTCTAAGACATCTTCTTTAATCTCAACATTATTATATCCTGCTTCTTGATAAATAGTTCTTACACTAGAACTTGTAGCCTGATCATTTTTACCTTCTTCAGACCCCTTTATAACAACCGCAGCTTTATCACTAGTTATCACTGTTTCTCCGCCATTTTCATCATAAAACCAACCATCAGGAAGATAAAAAGTATATTTACTTGTTGCCCCATAAATGCCTTGAATATTACTATGATTTACTTCACATTTTTCTGTTTTAGGACAATTACATGGCTGATTATTTTGTAATAACTTACGATTATTAATATAAAGTATAATACATAAAACGCCTAATAAAATGGTAATTATGGAAGACACCAATGGCATAATATTTGGTAATGATTTTTTTGCCTTTTGGGGTTCTGTTTCCTTTGACGAATAACTATTTTTCTTAACCGGTTGTTTTTCTTTGGATAATGACGAAAAATCAATACCTGTTATCATCTGAATATCGTTATTACTTTTTTCATTAATCTCATTGCCTAAAGAGATACTTTGAGGACCAGATAAAGATGCACCACAAGAGGTACAATACATTTGACTTTCTTTATTGTCAGCACCACAAACTGGACATTTCATCTTACCACCTATCCTCTATTTTAGTTAACCATTTTTAGTATCAAAAGTCAATAAAAGTTATTCTCTAAACAGGAACGTTTACTAAAAAAGCATTTATATTTTTTATGATAACGAATAATTATTTAAGATATGTTTTCTTTTATAAAATTATAAATTAAATATTGCGCTGTTAATTCATACTCTTTAAAAAAGATATGATGATTAGCCCCTTTAATGATTTGTAATTGAGCATTTGGATAACATTCAATCGCTTTATGAGAATAACTAGCATCAACTAGTTTGTCTTGATCACCATGCAGAATTAAAACATGTTTATTATAATTATGCATGTAATCATATGGATTAATATTCCAAGCATCTTTCACAAACACTTTTCCAACATCCATCCAGCCACGAAAAGAAAAAGTACTTGGAACATCTTCTAAACTTTGATAGGTTTTATGAAGTATATCATAGACGTTAAACCCAGGATATAGTAACACTAAGGATTGAATATACTCTGGGTATTCATTGGCATATAATGATGCAACAAGCCCTCCTAAACTAGCACCAATAAGAAAGATATTTGCTTTATCTATATCATCTAATTTACGAAAGTAATTAACAACACAAACTAAGTCTTGCTTTTCGGTTAAGATTGACATTTCGGTTGTAATTCCATCACTTTTACTATAATTACTTCCGCCACAGTAATCAAAAATGTATGTTGCAATACCGTGTGATGCTAAGTATTTAGCATACCCTATCCCCCGTTCATGAGTATTTGCTAATTCATGATTATAAATCACTAAAGGTATTGGAATATCTACCAATGGCATATATAATAAGCCAAAAATATTTTTACCATTATTATTAATTTGTATTTTTTTTATAATATAACTATTCATATGAAACCTCCTTTTGGCTTTTCTCTCTTTTTAGTTTTAATAATTCTTTGGAATATCCTTTTAAGAAATAATCCACCACTTTTTCTAAATCCGTCGAATTCGACGAAATTAAAATTTGGATTATAAATAGACTCCCACGTGCCCAAAAATTCTAACGTTATTCTGTTTCTTAACCAGTTCCTAATAACATCAACAGACTCAGATATTCCTTTTTTAAATTTACCAAAATTAGAAATACAAATATAATCTTTTATATTTTGGACTTCAATAATACTGTTTCTCATTTTGTATCTTCCTAATTTGTTAATAATATTATATCAAACATTTATTCGTGTATCAACTATTATTTCTAGAAATATTTAAGATAATTCCAATACTAGTCATACTAACGAGTAAACTAGAACCACCATAAGAAAGAAACGGTAGTGTAACGCCTGTAACAGGTATTAATCCGACCACAACACATAGATTCAAAAGAACTTGCATGATAATTTGCAAGCCTAAACCAAAGGATAAATACTTAGCAAATAAACTAGATTGTGACAAAGATATTTTGATGATTAAATAAAACATAGTTCCAAAAAGAAAAGTAACTACTAGAACGCCAAGAAAGCCAAATTCTTCCGAAATAATCGAGAAAATAAAATCCGTTTGGGGTTCTGGTAAATAGAATTGCTTTTGAATAGAATTACCAAAACCAAGTCCCAATAAACCACCAGGTCCAATTGCATATAATGATTGAATGATTTGATAACCACTTCCTAAAGGATCACTCCACGGATTTAAAAATGATACAATTCTTTTTAAACGATATGGAGCCATAATAATTAAGCCCGTAATGCCTCCCAAACCAAGTAAACCCAAACTAGCAAAAAAAGATAACTTAACGCCCGAAATAAAAATTATGCATGTCAAACTCATTGCTATGACAATGGCTGTTCCAAAATCCGGTTCTAACATTATGAGAAAGAAAAAAAGACCAATAATAATAAAAATAGGAATAACCCCTTTACGTATATCTTGAATGTTTCTTTGATTATTTTCTAAATATTTAGCTATAAAAATAATCAATCCTATTTTGGCAAATTCACTGGGTTGAATTCCTAAACCCCCAATGCCAAACCAACTACGAGAACCGTTACGAACAGTACCAATACCTGGGACTAAAACCAGGATTAACAGAATAAAACAAATCATTAAAATATAGTTAGCATGTTGTTTTAAAAAATTAATTCTTATTTTACTAATGATATGTATTAATACTATTCCAATAAAGAAAAAAAGACTTTGTTGTTTAACGTATTTAAAGGCATCATGATACTTATATTCAGCCCATATAGAACTTGCTGAATATATCATTATAATTCCTATTAAGGATATCATTATCATTAAGAAAAAAAGTAATTTGCCCAAAGTTTTGTTTTTCATAAAACCTCTAGTTAATGTTATGAAAAAAGTTCTAAACTATGTGTAATAGATTAACGCTATTAGGGAACATACTATGGCTATCATATAAAAGATTTTGATAATATCACTTTCTACCATCCCTATCTCTTCGAAATGATGATGTAAAGGACTTTTATAAAGAATTTTCTTTTTAAACTTTTTGATACTAATGATTTGTATCATACTAGAAAGTGTCTCTAAAGCAAAGACAAAGCCAATTATTCCTAATGAAAGTTCTTTTTTAAGAAGAATAGCTATCGAGGCTAGAGCACCTCCTAAAGCTAAAGAACCAAAGTCCCCCATAAAGATCTTTGCAGGATAGAAATTAAATAATAAAAAGCCTAATAGACATCCTACCATTGTAAAACAAAAAAGGGCTATTTCTTCATTGCCAATAATATAAAATGACTTCCAGGCAATGATTCCATAAGCAGCAAAGGCAATCACGCTTATGCCTCCACATAATCCATCTAAGCCATCGGTAATATTAACAGCATTTGTAGTACCTTCGAGTAAAAATAAAATTAAAGAGCCATATAAATAATGAACATCAATTTGCCAAGATAAAAAAGAGATTTGCGTATTATTACCCATCCAAATGAAGAAAAAATAAAATAGTAAGGCAATTATAAATTCAAAAAGAAATTTGGCTCGTATAGATAACCCTTTATTATTATGATATTTAATCTTTAATAAGTCATCAATTAAGCCAATTATACCATATGCCATATAAGTCATCAGAATCATCATAATACTGATATTACAATGAATTTTGTGCATATATATTAAAATAAACATTACTAATAATGATGGGATAATAAAAATAATCCCCCCCATAGTTGGTGTTCCATCTTTAGCTAAATGTCTTTCATTAAGACTACGGGATACACTTTGAAAAAAGCCTATTTTCTTAAAGAAAGGAATAATGATTATTCCTAGACATGTAGATAATACATAGCCAATAAAAATGGCTATAAGTGACTTGGAAAGTGCAAGCATACTGTTCTCCTTAGGAAAGCATTAAAGATATGGTACCATTTTCTTTAATATACATTCCCTTTGGGGGTGATTGATATATAACTTTTTGACCATTACCACTATATGTTAGATTAAAGGATTTAAGAACTTTTTTCGCTTCTTCAAGACTCATTCCTGTAACATCTGGTACCATAACATACTTTTGATCCCATAGGGAATATTCTTTTGGCATTCCGTCCTCAGAGGGAGAAATATTTAAAATATCTATGATACCTTTCATAATATTTTTAGCAACGGGAGCCGAAGCCGTTCCTCCATATTGTGACACATTATGAGCATTATCAATTGCTACATAAACAACTGCTTGAGGGTGATCTGCTGGTAAAAAACCAATAAAAGATAAAATATAACTATTTGACGAATAATGACCATTCTCTACTTTTTGTGCGGTTCCCGTTTTACCACCCACTCGATAGTTTTCAATATATGCATTACGTCCTGTTCCATTAGCTACTACACTTTCTAAAGCAAAACGGACTAAACGCGACGTTTCCTCGGATATAACCTGTTTTTTTAAACTTTTTTCTTTACTCTCAATTACTACATCACTATCAATCATATTTTTTACCACATATGGAGTATATAAATAACCACCGTTAATGGCAGCACTAACAGCTGTTATTTGTTGAATGGGCGTGACACTGATTCCTTGACCAAAGGCTGTGGTAGCTGTTTCAACCAATCCCATTTTATCTTCTCTAAATAAAATACCTGATCCTTCCCCATTTAAATCAATGCCTGTTTTTTTCCCAAAACCAAAACTACGGATATAACTCATTAACCGCTTTGTTCCTAATTTTAGTCCCATACTGACAAATCCTGGGTTACATGAATTTTCTACTACCTGAAGGTAAGTTTGATAGCCATGACCTCCTTTTTTCCAACAATGAAGAGTTGAACCAGCCACACTAACTGAACCATTATCCATAAATGTATCTTCAAATAAATCAATTGTTTTTTCTTCGATAGATGATGCTAACGTGATGATTTTAAAAGTTGCGACCATTTTATGACATTAAAAAAGTGTGAAATTACTATTCACACTTTCTATATATTAATTCATCTTAGCAAGTTCTTTTTGATATTCAATTAATTTTTCTTGAATTAATTGCATCTCTTCACCAGTTGTAACTGGCTCAATACTATCGGTAGCTTCATGTATAATACATGATTGAACTTTTAAACTACCATCAACATCTAAAGTATTATCTGTATACACCATATAATGTTTATTAGTTTTTCCAGAAATAAAGGAAAATAAGATAGTATATTCAGTAGGAATTCCTTGTTCATTAGGAATAGTAAATGTCATTTTTTCTTCGTTAATCATGATAAACTCCTTTATTCTCTTTCTAGTAATGAACCAACCATTTCTTTAATGGCTTCCAAATAAGTATAAACTCTATTTAGATATTCATCTTCATTGGTAGAATTACGAATTAAATCTTTTACTTCATCATCTAAAACATTTCGATATTGAACATTACGAGCAGAACATGTTTGTTCAAATAAAAGAGTTAAGTACATTAATTCATCATTAATGGCTTTTCTTTTATCTGAGATGTCCAAAACAGCGAAATTATCTAATACATCTCTAAACATTACATACCCCTTCCTTGTCCTTCTTCAAGTTCTCTACGTGCATCAGCATAAGCTTGATACATACTTGGTTTTTCTTTACGATGCTTTAAGCGATAGAATGGTCCATTTTGATTCCACTCTTCCATTCTTTCTTCATAAAGTTTCTTTGCCTCAACTTCAACATCCATAGAAATACTACTAATATCAGATTGTAATTGCTCAGTAAAATCTTCAGCATCAAATTTTTTACTTTGTGCACGATTTTTATATTGATCAATGATTGATTGAGTTGCCTCTTTACCTACTAATGATGAAAGTGCAACAATGGCTGGTATTAAACTAGCAGTCGGAACGGTAGCCGCAATCGTAGGTAGTGTTTGCATCGTTATGTTAATACCTGTAAGCCCACTAATATAAGCTAAATTTTGTGATTCAAGAGCCACATTAACGAAGGCATCAAATACATCAGGGACAAAGGCTGAATCGTATGTAGCAATCGTATTCATTGTATTAGCAAATGCGGATAATGACCATTGACTGCTACCTGTAAGATTTAAGTAGTTAAGCGCATCTGTTTTAACATTGCCTACAACATTATTTAAATTCTTATCCATATCTCTTAGAACGTCGCCAATCTTTTGTGCTTTTTGAGTAGCATTTAAAGTTGGATCATTTGAGATATTCATAATTTTTGTTACATTATCACCGGAAATCAAATGACCTTGAGCATCAAAGGCACTATAGTATCCACCAGAAGATGATAAATTAAGTGTTCCTGCTCTGCCAGCATCACCCATTTGCATTGCATACTCAGTAAATCCATGCGTTTTACCATTTTCAATTTGAACGAACTCAACCATCTTATCAACAAATGCTTGTGGATCACCATTATACATGTTACAAATATTTTTAATTTTACTAATGGCTTGATTATTGACTTGAATATATTGATTTTGAGCAGCAATTTGTGAATTCAATTGATTGATTTGTTGTTGTAATGCTTGGATTTGTTGATTATTACTTGCAATTGTTTGATTCAAGGAAGCAATTTGTTGTTGAGCATTAGCAAGTTGATCTTGTAAGCTCTTAACATATAACATATTACCTACACTAGCTACAATAGCAACAGTACTAAATACATCTTGGAAGTATGTATCAGGTGCGTAATCAACAGCCTCTACAAACGGTTTAAATTCATAAGCACCAACTCTTGTCTTATGGAACCAGTTTCTTGCTTTATGAGCCGTTTCAGTACCAGCAATCTTGATTTTTTCGCCATATAAGAAATCTCTAGCTGCTAAATAACCTTTTCCTTCAGATAGATGAGTACCAATTCTAGTATAACCGTAAGGTAAAATGGCAGCATCGTCATATTGTTTACTAATGTTTCGACCACCAGCAGAGCCATTATGACGAGCCTTCCAGTTTTCAATAAAGGACATTGCTCCACCCTTATTAAGTGAAGAAGCAAATCTCTTTCTTTCATCTAGACTAATAATATCTTTGCATAATTCCTTATCAAGTTCATCTTTTTGTTTATTAATATCAGCTACTTCAGCTGGTGATAAACCTTCCGGTGAAATAGCCTCTAACAATTCATAACTACGATAATTTTTAATTATTCTTTGATAACAATCATAAATACCTTTATTAACAACTTCTAATTTTGTATTGTAATATACAGATATTCGATTATTAAGTGCAGACATTGCTACTTCAGGAATAGTCTTACTTAACTCTGTCATTCTATTAACAGTTAAATTTTCTAATAAAAATTCTAATTCTTCATTAGTTAATTGATTAATTCTTTCTAATAAACCATCTATATTTTCGCGAATTTGACCATTTTTATAACCAATCTTAGCCGCAAGTTTACCAATTCCCATGACTACTGATGAAACAGCAGTTTTAACCAACTTCATCGGTTTATCTAAAACAGTTACGCCGTATGATTTAGGGAAGTTAACAATTCTTGCATCCTTATTCATGTAGACAAAATTATCCATTTTACCAAAATGAATAGTCTCATCAGGTGGATCTCCTAATAATATTTTAGATATTAACTCTTCAAGATTATAAATCTTTGGACGAGGAGGTTGTGGTCTTGGCGGTTGTGGTGGTTGTGGTGGTATTGGTTTAGGTGGAACCGGAACCGGTAATTTAGATTCATATGGTACAATTGCTCTTTCAGGTGGAATTGGTTCAAATGGTTTATCTTTGTAACCAAAACCAGGTTCTTCAATACTACCCATATCGTAATCTTTTCGAGGATCTTTAGGTTTCTTAGTACCTGTTGTTTGCCGTCTAGTCTTCTTTTTAGCTTCGTAAGTAACCCATTGTTCGTCTCTACCTACTTCAGTTATATCATAATCCGATTCTTTAGCACCCGGGCCAAATAATTTTTCAATTTCGCTTTGAATATCATAGCCTTCGCCTTCAGAATATACTGGCAAAACAAATGTCTTAGTTTCCGCATCCTCTAAGCCCTTTGGCATTTTTCTTTCAAGCGGTTCTAGCGGCTTAATACGTCCAACAGCTATAGAATCTCTAAACTTCTCGATTCCTTTTATTAAGGCATTGATATCAGCTAGTTTATCAACATATTTTTGTTTAACTGTTTCAAACTCTAAATCATTATTATCTCTAAGGATATCTTCAATAATATTCTTTTGTGTTTTTAATTGATTCAATGTCCTCGTGTTATAAATTAAACCTCTACGTTTAACTAATCCTGGTCTTTGCTCTTGTAAAACTTCAGCTAAAGAAGATAACTTAGTATATAAATCCTCAATCGTTTTAGGATCACCATTATTGCTTCTTAATTTATCCCACTCTTTATATAACTTATTATATTCTTTTAATTTATCATTATATTTTCCTAAATCTTCAAGATAGGCATCAACTTCATGTTTTGGAATCTTTTGATAGTCATCAGCACTAGCAGTTAAAATATTTTCCATTAATTCATCATGTGTTTTTATTAATAAATCATGATACTTAATTGTTAATTCAGCTACTGTTTGATATTCTTCGTTTGTTATTTCGCCGTTATTAAGTTTAGTAAATGTTTCATAATATTTTGGAAGTATTTCATTATCATACTCTCTTTTGATATCATGATAGTACTCATAAGAAACAGCTAAATCATCAATAGTAAATTCTCCTGGAGTAAATGTATATTTAGAAAAATCAAATTCATCAGCAGGTCGACCATGACTCATTGATAAAGATTTTAGTTCAAAACTCAATGTTTTAGCATCATTAAGTAATTGACTATGCCATTGACTAAATAAATTATTCTTACTAGCTCTTTGGGAAATGTCATCTAAATCTTTAAACATTTCTTTAAGTCTAGCTGACTTAGCTACATAATCTAATGAGAATAACAAATCATCTAAATTTTTTTGACTTCTATCAGCTTTATACGCTTCATACTGCGATTTTATAAAATCCATCGGTTGAACATTATCCTTTTGAATTTTTTGATTTAATTCATTCAATATATGTTCGATTAAATCCCAATTAGGATTTTCTTTAACTATTTCAGCACGAATCTCCTCAATGTTTGTATAAATGAAGTTCCACATAATAACATCTCCCCACTATGAACATAATCTTCTACTATATATCTATCATAATATAGGATGCATAAAAAGTCAATGAATTACACTATATATATACATCATAAACATAAGTATTTATATTACCCTTTTTCTTAGTTTCTAAAACTTGATTTTTTAAAGTTATTTTATTAGGCTGATTATGATCAATGTTTAAATAGATATCTAGTTTTGTATGTCCTTGACATTTATTAATCTTTGATACCATTATTTTACTCACATATTCACGAATAAAAATATTTACTATGTTGGTATTGATTTCATTTCTAATAGACTCCTCTACTTCTTGAAAATGGTGAATACTAGTTGTATGACAATTCATATTATCCTTTTTGTTTTTTAATTCTAAAATATCACTATCTAGTTTATTAAATTGGTTGATTAGAAAATTTTTGCTGATTTGCTTACTAAAAATTAAATCAAGTAAAATGTTTTTTTGATTTTCTAACTTAGTAATCATGGTATCTATCTGATTTATATTTGTATTTAAGTCATGATAAGTATCCATGCTATGATATATTTTTAATAAATCATCTGTAATCTTATTTTTATTAGGAAGAAAATATTTTATTACATCATCAAAAATGAGATATAAATCTTGTTCAACTATAATGGGTGATGAGCAAGCATCTTTACGATATTTTAAGTATTGACTGCAACTCCATGTTGGTCTATTTCTAGACTTTCGACCAATAGTCCTTTGAAAATGGCAGCCATCATTTTGACAGATTATTTTAGAAGAAAAAGGATATTTAAGGCCACCACTGAAGTTATTTTTTTGATACTCTCCTGTTCTTTGCTTTAATACCTCGTTAGCTTGATTCCATAGTTTTTCGGAAACAATCGCGGGTACAATCCCTTCGTTAGTTTTATATATTACTTGTTTATCAATGGGATTTAAAACTCTCTTTTTGCTACGATAATCTATTACTTCGGTTGTTTTACCACGATAATAACCTTTATATTTAGGATTTTCAATAATTCGTTTTAATGTTTCTTTATCATAATAATGACCATGTGAATTATAGTAACCATATTCACCTAGTTTTTTAGCTAGTTTATAAAAGCCATATGCACCACTGGCATATAATGCAAATATCTTTTTAATGACTTGAGATTCCTTGTCATCTATGATTAATTTGCATTTATCTTTTTTATAACCAATAATATTAGATGAACCTAAAACATGTCCATTATGAATTGCTTGATGATGGCCAAATTTAATTCTAGAGGAAAGTTTGCGTGATTCTTCTTGAGCAAGATTAAACATAATATTTAATATTAATTCCGAATTAGAATCAAAAGTATGAATATTTTGATTTTCAAAATACACGCCAACATTCGCTTCTTTTAAAAGCCGAATATAATGAATAGAATCCTCTAAATCACGAGCAAACCGCGATACTTCTTTAGTAATAATTAAATCAAACTTGTGTAGTTTAGCATCAGCAATCATTTGTTGAAAAGCAATTCTATTTTTAACACTTACGCCAGATATACCTTCATCTATATAACCCCTGATAAATGACCAATTGGCTTTAGTTTTAATAAATTTTTCATAATAATTTAGTTGATTATCTAATGAATTTAATTGTTTCTCACTATCCGTAGATACTCTAGCGTAGTAAACCACTCTTAAAGGAATATGATCTATTTTTTCTCCCTTCATAATTTGTTGGGATATCTCTATAAAATTCATGGTTTCCTACTTTCTACTTCAAGTCTTTTAAGAAGCAGATTATTTGTTTTAAGATACAACTCTTCGGGAATAATATTCTTATTATGCAAAAAACAGTTAATTATTATTTCCATTTTAATTTTAAACAATTTGTTATTGATCATATACCAAATATTATGGTTTTGTTAAAAAAATATGTCTCTAAATGGTCGTAACAATTTTAAAAGTGGAACCCGGTTCATAAGTTTTCCAGATTGGTAAATTACGATTAATTACTTCCGTCGAAGCATTTTGATAATTATTAGCATCAAAAGTAGGACGCGATGCTATCGCTAATATTTCACCATTATTAGGATCTTGTACGATAATTAAAGCATTATCAGGACTATATTTATCAATAATATTATCTAACTCATTTTCGACTATTTTTTGTAATTCAATATCGATAGTAAGTTGTATGGATATTCCTTCTTTAGCTGGTTCATATACCTCACTCATTTTTAGACGGTTACCCTGTCCATCTGAAAAATAATTAATAGAACCATCAATTCCTGTTAGATAGTTATCATATTCCAGTTCTAATCCTGATAATCCTTGGTTGTCAATTCCAACGTATCCTAGAGTATGGGCAAGCATTGTTTCATAAGGATAATATCTTTTGCTTTCTTTAACTAAGTAAACACCATCATAACCCAAATTTTCAATTTGTTCGGCAACTTCGTATGACAATTGTCTTCCCTCTGGATGAACTCTTTCAATAGAAGTTTTTTTTGTTATATGTTTATACATTTCTTCATATGATACATGAAGTATTTCAGCAAGATCTTTAGCAACCTTTTCTTTATCGTTAATTTGTCTTGGTACAACCACTAGTGAAGTTGTTGTAATATTAGTAGCTAGTACTTTACCTTTTCGATCAATTATCTCTCCCCGATCAGCTGCAATAGGAAGTTTCCGAGAATACAAGTCGTCTGATAGTTTTTTTAATTTGTTGTAAGAAAAAACTTCAATATAAAAGACTTTAATAATAATGGCAATTAGAATAAGTACAACTTCCAAAAAGATATAACGCATTCTTGTATGTATAACATTAAAAAACATATTATCACCTATAAAACTATATGTTTTACCATAAAAAAAGACTTACATTTTAATGTAAGCTTTTCTTTTGAAATATAATAATGTAACTAATGATATAAACATTACTATATCATGAAGATTACTTGGTGTACTGATTTTTGTTTCAATACCTGTATGAGGAGGTTCGATTGTACCAATTGCTTCATAAGAATTAGTAATTGTGAATCCATCATCTTGATTACCAGTAATAGTAGTTATGTAATTTTCTACTTGTAATTCATTAATTGTGTATTCAACTTTCTCACCATCAACATATACTTCTAACCCTTCAATAGTTATTGTCCAGTCATCATCAGCAGTAATTTCATAAGTTTCATATAAATCACCATTAGCACTTAGAATAATAGATATAGAATCTGGACGGTTCTCTTCGTTGTCTTCGTCTTCCCATACTTTTGTTACTGTAATGCTTGTAACTAAAGTATTGGTAATTGTATAACCATCTTCTGTTTCTTCGATTTCAGTGATGTAACTATCTACTTCGACTTCAGATAGTTCATAAGTAATTTCATTACCTTGTTCATCATAAACAGGTAGATCTTCGAATGTATATGTCCATTTGTTGTCTTCATTTAATTCTGCTTCAATGTCATTTAACATTACTGTGATACTATCTGGACGAGTTTCATCAGCATTATCGCCGTCAATCCATTCTTTAGTTACTACAATTTGTTTTACTAAAGTATTGGTAATTGCGTAACCGTCTTCGGTTTCTTCAATCTCTGTAACATAGTTTTCTACTTCGACTTCTGAAAGTTCGTATTCAATCTCGTTACCTTCTTCATCGTAAACTGGTAGGTCTTCGAATGTGTATGTCCATTCGCCTTCAGCTGTTAATTCACCTTCGATGTCATTTAAATAAACTGTAATACTGTCTGGGCGAGTTTCATCAGCATTATCACCATCAACCCATTCTTTACTTACTACAATTTCTTTTACTAAAGTATTTGTGATTGTATAACCGTCTTCGGTTTCTTCGATTTCTGTAATATAATTGTCTACTTCTACTTCAGATAGTTCATAAGTAATTTCATTACCTTGTTCATCATAAACAGGTAGGTCTTCAAATGTATAAGTCCATTCGCCTTCAGCTGTTAATTCACCTTCGATGTCATTTAAATAAACTGTAATACTGTCTGGGCGAGTTTCATCAGCATTATCACCATCAACCCAGTCTTTTGTTACAATGATGTCTTTTACTAATGTATTGGTAATTGTATAACCGTCTTCGGTTTCTTCGATTTCTGTAATATAGTTGTCTACTTCTACTTCAGATAGTTCATAAGTAATTTCATTACCTTGTTCATCATAAACAGGTAGGTCTTCAAATGTAAATGACCAATCGTTGTCTTCATTTAGTTCAGCTTCAAGGTCATTTAACATTACTGTGATACTATCTGGACGAGTTTCATCAGCATTATCACCATCAACCCAGTCTTTTGTTACTACAATTTCTTTTACTAAAGTATTTGTGATTGTATAACCGTCTTCGGTTTCTTCAATTTCTGTAACGTAACTATCTACTTCGACTTCTGATAGTTCATATTCGATTTCATTACCTTGTTCATCATAAACAGGTAGGTCTTCGAATGTATATGTCCATTCACCATCAGCTGTTAATTCACCTTCGATGTCGTTTAGATATACGGTAATACTATCTGGACGAGTTTCGTCAGCATTATCACCATCAATCCATTCTTTTGTTACAATGATGTCTTTTACTAATGTATTTGTGATTGTGTAACCTTCATCTGTTTCTTCGATTTCTGTAACATAGTTTTCTACTTCGACTTCAGAAAGTTCGTATTCAATTTCGTTACCTTCTTCATCGTAAACTGGAAGATTCTCAAATGTAAATGACCAGTCGTTATCTTCATTTAGTTCAGCTTCAAGGTCATTTAACATTACTGTAATACTTTCAGGA
>JAEEKI010000008.1 GCA_016282375.1 Caryophanales bacterium
AATTGTGAAAACATAACTCCATTGAAATGATCATAAATGGCATTATATCCAATAACAGTTAATACTACTGGTATAATAGCACCTAGTAATCCTAATAATAAGCCTTCTAAAATAAATGGAATTTTAATATTGATATTAGAAGCACCTACTAAACGCATAATTTCAATTTCACGTTTTCTCGAGAAAATAGTTATCTTAATAGTATTAGCAATTAAGAAAGCTGTAACAAGGATTAAGGCAATTACTATATAAATACATCCTTTTCTAACAACATCAAAAGCTTTAACTAATTTTTTTACCATCTCTTCGCCATATTTAACTAAATTAACACCATCTATCTTTGATATCGCTTTAGCAGTCTTATCGATTTTATCAATGTCTTTTACCTTTAATTGGAAAGTATCTTGTAAAGGACTATCCTCACGCGTATAATTTTCCATAACACTCTTTAAAACATCAGATGACTCCATCATATCATCAGCTATCTCCATCTTATCAATAAATTTAACTGTTTTAACATCAACATTGTTAATACTTTTTAATTTTTTTTCAATTTCTTGTATTTTATCTTCTGTAATATCCATATCTAAGAAAATAACCATCGTAACATTTTTTTCAATAATATTCGTAAAATTATTAACATTATCTGATAGAACAATGGAAATTGCTACAACTATTAAAGTAATCGTAATACAGGAAATTGAAGCAATGGATAATGAAAAATTACGAAAAACACTTTTAATAGAATCTCTAATACTACGAGAAATAATTCTAATTGCTTTCACTACTATACTCCCCTTCCTGATAATCTTTTAAAATTCTTCCAGAATCTAACACAATAACTCTCTTTTTCATCTTATTAACAATTTCAATATCATGGGTAACCATTAAAATCGTTGTTCCTAATTTATTAATAGCTGATAAGACATCCATTACTTCCATACTCGTTTTTGGATCCAAATTACCAGTAGGTTCATCACATATTAGTAATTTAGGGCCATTAACAATGGCACGTGCAATCGCAACTCTTTGTTGCTCACCACCTGATAATTGATCAGGATAATGTTTAGCTTTGTTTTTTAAACCTACTAAATCAAGAACCTTAACTACTTTTCTATGAATTTCTGCTTTAGGAAGTCCTAATACTTCCAAAGCAAAGGCTACATTCTCATAAGCAGTACTTTTAGGTAACAACTGATAATCTTGGAATACAACACCAATTTTTCTTCTAATTTTATATACTTTACGATTACGAAGTTTCGCAACATCAATTCCCCCAACAATGATTTTTCCTTTCGTTGGTTTTTCTTCACGATACATCATTTTTATTAAAGTACTCTTCCCACAACCTGTTGATCCAATAATAAAAACAAACTCTCCTTTTTTGATGTTTAAATCCAAATCATGAATAGCTGTTACACCATTTTTATATACTTTATTTATATTACGTAATCTAATTAAGTCCATTTTGACCTCCTTTAGATCCCCCAGACACTTCATAAGCATCAGTTACTAAGAAGAAGGCTTCGGGATCAATTTTTTTAATACCTTCTTTAACAATAAAATAATCCTTAGTTGGAACAATGCACATCATAACTTTTTGAACATTTCCGGTATATCCACCTTTACCATTTAAAACAGTTATGCCATGTCCTAACTGATAATTTAAAAATTTCTTCATCATCGTTTCATGTTCGGTAATAATATAAAATGATTTTGATTGGGAAACTCCAATGATAACTTTATCGGTTATAAAGCTAATAACAAATAATGAAATAACAGAATATATAAATACTTGAAAACCAAAAACAAAGTAAGCACATAGAATAATAAAACCATCTGTTAATACTATTGCCTTGCCCATGGACATTCGTCCAAATTTACTAAATATTTGGTTCAGAATATCTGTTCCTCCAGTTGTAAAACCAGATTTGAAAACAAAACCCAAGCCTAATCCAGAAATTAATGCCCCTGATACAACAATTACTACCGTTTCTAAATTACCAAGATCAATATATTGAGGAACAAAAGATGTTAATTTAACAAATAAAGGATATAGGAAGG
>JAEEKI010000009.1 GCA_016282375.1 Caryophanales bacterium
ACGACAACTACGCTGGCTGCAATGTGGGCAACCGAAACTGTGCAGTGAACATCAACGGTTATGTCTACTGTTACGATTACTCTGCGGACGAGTACTGTGAAGTAGATGCCTCTGGTCATGCCTATTGTAGATCGTAGGATTAGTTGAGATAGTCATCATGCTCGCTGGCCGCTCCGGAGGCATCTTAATATCTTGAATCTAATTTTGCTTTAAGTGAAATTAGATTTTTTGTTTGGGGTATTTATTATATGCGAAAGTTTTAAAAATGCATACGATAAATAGAAAGGTGATGGTTAATGAAAAAAATAATGATTAAGTTTATGGGAATGGGGTTATGTTCAAAATGCCAGGCACAAGTAAGTATTTATGATATGAAAGGGTGTCTGATTGCTAAAGGATGCTCTAATAAAGGAGAATTTTGCTTTTGTGCAAAAGAGGGTAACTGTTATAAAGTTTGTTACAGTATAAATGGTTTAATTAATTGTAAAACAATTTATGTGAATAATTCTTGGAATGTATATCCCATTTTTTATCAAGGAGTAGTTAATAATAGACAGCTACCTATCACTTTTCTATTGACAGATCAATCTTATGCCAATCTGCCAATAAGTAAAGGAGTGATGATGTTATGGCAAAAATAATTACAATTACGGATGGTACAGGTTCTTTAGATATCATTAATGGAAGTTATAGTGTAAGCGCTGATGTGACAGGGTATGATAATACGAGTATTACGCCAACAAGTGTAAATATTGTCGAGGGAACCAACACATATGCTTTTACAATTGGAGCAACTGGCACATTAACATTACATGTATCTGAAGATGGTACAACTTCTGGAACACCAATCGTGGGAGCAACCTTTGTTAGAACTGATTCAGCAGGAACAGAATATGGTAGTGTAGTAACATCTGATGCAAGTGGTAATGCAGTTTTTGCTAATGTTCCTTTTGATGCAACTAATGCACCTACAATATATTTTAAGCAAACCGCTTCGGATGGGGACCATGAGTTTAACAACGCAGTACAAAATACAACATTGACTAGTTCAACAACAACGTTAGAAATTACTAATGCACCGGGCGCACAAAGGACAATAAACTTAACTGATACTAATTATTCGGGACTTCCTGTTGATGGTCAAATTACGTTAGAATAAAAGCCTTTAAAAGCCATTTTATGGCTTTCTTTGGCGTTTTGTGGCTATAAATACTTGTAAAAACGAAAAAATACGAAAAAAAGTGTTCACAAATCAAAAAAAGTATGGTAAGATTATACACGTACCGAAAGGGAATTGTTTTTTAGTGCTGGGAGGATAGCGAAGTGGTCAAACGCGGCAGACTGTAAATCTGTTCCTTCGGGTTCTATGGTTCAAATCCATATCCTCCCACCATCGTTTATTGCCTCGTAGCCAAGTGGTAAGGCATCAGACTTTGACTCTGACATTCCGATGGTTCGAATCCATCCGAGGCAGCCATCAATTATTTATGTCCTGTTAGCTCAGCAGGTAGAGCACTTGACTTTTAATCAAGGGGTCTGGGATTCGAGCTCCCAACAGGACACCATTTTAAAAAATAAGGATCTATAAAGATCCTTTTTTTAATGTTTACGTAAATGAAATAAATTAAATATTTACTCTTGGTTGTTTTTATAGTATTCTTATCATAGAAAGAGGTGTTCGTATGAATAATGAAAGTAATGGAATTCCTAATCTTCAAGGAAGCCCTAATATAATAGATCCTCAAGCAGGTGTGGGATTACCAAATCCTCAACCTACTCCTAGCGTTGCAGAACCTCCAGTAGGTGTTGGATTACCAAGTGCTCCAGTAGAGCCTCCTGTTAATGCTCCTCAAGTAACTCCTGGTGTGGCAGAAACTCCAGTAAGCGTTGGATTACCAAGTGCACCAGTAGAAACTCCGGTAAGTGCTCCTCAAGCAACTCCTGGTGTTTCAGAAACACCAGTGAACGTTGGGTTACCAAGTGCACCAGTAGAAACTCCAGTAAGTGCTCCTCAAGTAACTCCTGGTGTGGCAGAAACACCAGTGAGCGTTGGGTTACCAAGTGCACCAGTAGAAACTCCGGTAAGTGCTCCTCAAGTAACTCCTAGTGTAGCAGAAACTCCAGTAGGTGTAGAATTGCCAAGTGCACCAGTAGAAGCTCCAGTTAGTGCTCCTCAAATTGATCCAAGTATTCAAAATCCTCAACCAACTCCTAGTGTTGAGCAACCTCAAATGTCACTAAATAACTTGCCAGTTGGTTCGGAATTACCACCTGAGAAAAAGTCAGAAAGTAAATTGGGTTCATTTTTTGGTAAACTTTTTAAACGAAAATAATGATTAGAAGAAGAATCTTTATTGATTCTTTTTTTGTTTGTTGATTTAATATCTTGGAAAAAGTTCTATTCTTTAGTAGAATAAATGGTAGTGATGTTATGAAAAATTTAAAAGTTATTTTTATGGGTACACCAGATTTTTCTGTACCTATTTTGGAGTATTTAGTTGCTAATACTGATGTTGTATTAGTTGTTACTCAACCAGATAAGGAAGTTGGACGTGATAAAAAAATATCCATCTCTCCGATTAAAAAGGTTGCAATTAATCATCATATTGAGGTGTTTCAACCTGTAAAAATACGTAAAGATTATCAAATAATTACAGATTTAAAGCCTGATTTAATTATTACATGTGCTTTTGGACAAATTCTTCCTAAAGAAGTTCTTGAGGCAGCTCGACTAGGCTCATTAAATATCCATGCTTCTTTATTGCCAAAATATCGTGGTTCTTCCCCAATTCAATGGGCTTTATTAAATGGGGATAAGGAAACTGGCGTTAGTCTTATGTATATGGATGAGCAAATGGATACAGGGGATGTAATCAGTCAAATTAAATGTCCAATCGATGAATATGATAATGTTGGAACTCTTCATGATAAATTATCTTTGCTTGGTGTGGAGGTTTTAAAACAAGAATTACCTCATATTGTCAATAAAACTAATTATCGGATGAAACAAGATGATAGTAAGGCTAGTTATACGAAAATGATTAAACGGGAAGATGAATTAATTAGTTTTGCTGATGAAGGACAAAATATTATCAATAAGATAAGAGCCTTTAATCCTTGGCCAGTAGCTTATTTTAAATTAAATGGTAATGACATTAAGGTATATGAAGCCTCTTTTGAAAAAAAGAATAATACTATACCTAATGAGGTAATAATAACTAAAAATTCATTAGGTATTACTTGTAAAGATGGTATAATATACTTGTTAAGAATAAAACCATTTGGAAAAAAAGAGATGGACATTAAAGCTTTCTTAAATGGTATAAATAGGGATGGTGAGTTTAATGTGGGATAAACTCCATGCTAAATATCCAAATAATAAATTGTTTACTGTAATGGCTAATAAAAAAATAAAAGCGCTTGTTTATTTAATAATGTGGTTAATCTTTATTTTTTTTATTTGTGTTATATATATAAAACCAGCGAGTGAGTATTTAAATAATGTAAGTTCTAATGAGGTATCTGATAATAACGATAAAAAAGACATAGATACTTCAGTATCATTCGCGGTAATGAAGCAAAAATTATTAGAGAAAAATTTTTCGTACGTTTATAAGCATAATAATGATGAGGTTTATCGAGGTGATAGTTTAGGTAATCAGAATAGTGGTTATCAAGAGTCTTCTGAAGGTATACGTCGTTATTATTTAGATGGTGAACATGAATATGATGTTAGTTTTGGTGTATATAAAGAAATAGACTATGAAGAGTTATTTAAAACTTATTTTAATATTGATTATCTTTTTTCTTTGATGAATGATCAATGGGTTATTGTGTTTGACAATACAGTTAGTTTCACATCAGATGATCTAAATATTAAAATATTTAATAATAATAAAAATATTGAAAAAATAGAAATAACTAAAGATGATGAATTTTATAGTTTAGAGTTTAATAACATTGGACAAATAACAGAAATTGTTAAATAAGAAGAATAGGGATGAAGTATGTGTAAAAAATCAATGATGATATTAGTTAATTTATTAACAACAATCCGGATTGTTAGTGTTATTTGTTTATTACCTATATATCTTCGATATGATGGTGTAGCCGCAGGTTTATTATCTATCTTTTGTTATTCCACAGACTTATTCGATGGTATTATTGCAAGAAAATGCAAAGTAGCAACTTTTTTTGGTTGTATGTATGATTGTGTTGCTGATAAAGCATTTACGATAGCTAATCTTTTAGTATTAGTAACAATTACGAAGTATGCCATTGTTTTAGTTTTGTGTGAATGTGCTATTATGATGATTCAAACTATTAAGTATAGTAATAATATTAATGTTCAAAGTTCTTATGCTGGTAAAGTTAAAACTTGGATTATTGCTCTAACAGTTATTGCTCTTTATTTAGCTACGGATATTGATAAGTTGGTTTTTTTACCTGAAACATTTATTAATAATATTGTGATGATGGATAAGCATCTTTTGTTTGGTATAATTATTGTTCCTGTTTTTGTTTTTGAATTATTAACTATTTTATCATATCTTATTGTCTTAAAAGGGTGTGATATTAAACAAAAAGTTGAGGCGCCTAACATTAAAGTGTATCTTAAAAAACCAGACTGTTGGCAAAACAGATGGAATAATATATGTGCTGTATGGTTTAATTATGATTTTTATATGAAATATAAAGATAGTGCTGGATTAAGAGATATTTTTAAGCAATGTCGATATAAAGAAAAAAAAGCAAAGTAATTTTGCTTTTTTTTGTCAAAGAATGTATTTTTTTGTACTTGCTTTTTGTCTTCCTATGTTATAATAAAGCAAGGAGGCTTATTTAATGAAGTATGTTTATATGTTTTCGGAAGGAAACAAAGACTTAAGAAACTTGCTTGGTGGTAAGGGTGCTAACTTAGCGGAAATGACAAATATTGGTTTGCCAGTTCCTCAAGGATTTACTATTACAACCGAAGCATGTACTAAGTACTATGAAGATGGTAGAGAAATTAATTCAGAAATTCAAAAACAAATTAATGAATATATCATCAAGATGGAAGAGATTACTGGTAAGAAGTTTGGTGATAAAGAAAATCCTTTACTTGTATCAGTAAGATCTGGTGCTAGAGCATCAATGCCTGGTATGATGGATACCATTCTTAACTTAGGTTTAAACGAAGAAGTTGTTGAATCTTTAGCTAAGAAGAGTAACAATCCAAGATGGGCATGGGATTGCTATCGTCGTTTTATTCAAATGTATTCTGACGTCGTTATGGAAGTTGGAAAGAAATACTTTGAAGAATTAATCGATAAAATGAAAGAAAAGAAAGGTTTTAAACAAGACGTTGAACTAACAGCTGATGATTTAAAGGAACTTGCTAGTCAATTTAAGAAAGAATATAAGAAGAAAATTGGTAAAGAGTTCCCAGTTGATCCTAAAGAACAATTAATGGGAGCTATTAAAG
>JAEEKI010000010.1 GCA_016282375.1 Caryophanales bacterium
GATGTACATGTACTTGCATCAAACCAATAACTTGTTGGGCCTGGTTTTGGTACTGAACCAGCAATACATGTGACATTGGCTACTTTAAATCTTCCGGCATATGTTTTTCCTGATAATGTACTTTGATCAGCATTTACATTATAAAATTTGCTTGTTAATGTCCATACTGCTGTACTTGTCGTTGAACCTGTTCCATCGATTTGTGCTCCACTTACTACCGTTGCAGCATAGTTTGTATACGTTAATGTTGATAAGTCTGTTTCACTACTTATACTATTGGTTCCTTCACTTACATGCGCATTATTTACAAGTGTTCCTTGGATCGTAAATTCATTTGACGATGCACCACTTGTATGAGCCGTATATTTATCACTACTTGTCCATTCATAGATAATATCATACGTACATACCATACTATAATCGGTATTAGGTGTGAAATTAACCGTTAAAGTCGTTGAATTATTGGCCGCTACGGTTCCATTATTGGCTTGAACCATGTTGGCTGCAGTAATGTTAAGTATCATTCCACCACCTAGGGTATCAAATACCATATTATTTCTTTCTGTTATAGTATTAGCATTTGCTACATTAGTTATATTCATATTACCCGTTGCAAAATATGCATATGTTGCACCTATTATTAATGCTAAAAATGTTACAATAGTTATTGTTAATAAGATTATATTATTTCTTTTCATATGTACTCCTACTATAAGATAGTATACCACAGTTGTAATAAGCAAACAATTATTAATATTAGAAAAATAAAAAAAATAGCCAAGTAAATTGACTATTCATCGTTTTTGTTTTTAAACTGTAAAATAATTGGTGTACCTTCTAAATCAAAAGCCTTCCGAATTTCATTTTCTAAATATCGTTCATAAGAAAAATGAACTAGTTTTTTATTGTTAACTTCGAAAGTAATCTTTGGAGGTTTAAACCCTGTTTGATGCGTAAAATATATCTTTAATCTTTTCCCTTTAAAAGAAGGTGGATTATGCATCGTATAAGCCTCTATAATTACATCATTTAAGGCAGAAGTTGGAATCTCTTTAGAATAATTATCATAAGCACTAATAATCGCCGGCATTAATTCTGGCACTCTCTTTTTAGTCTTTGCAGATAAATATACTACCTTAGCATATGGTAAAAATTGAAATTCAACTTTCATTTTTTCTTGCCATTCTTTGATAGCTTCGTTAGGATTTGATACTGTATCCCATTTATTAACCGCAATAACTAAAGCTTTACCAGAATCAATTACATAAGAGGCAATATGCTTATCATGTTCAATAATCCCCTCTTCGGCATTGATAACTAACACGCATACATCACTTCGATCAATAGCTTTCATACTACGCATAAAAGAGTACTTTTCAATATTCTCGTATATCTTACCCTTTTTACGCATACCTGCAGTATCGATAACAGTAAATGTTTGGCCATTATATTTAAACTTTGAATCAATTGCATCGCGAGTCGTTCCTGCAATATCAGACACAATTAAACGGTTCTCATTTAAAAGAGCATTAATTAAACTACTCTTACCAACGTTTGGACGACCAATAAGGCAAAATTTTAGTGTTCCATCATCAATTACTTCATTCGTGTCATCAATATATTTTGATATGGTATTTAATAATACATCAAATCCTAAATTATGTTCAGCTGAAACACCAATAACATCTTCGAAACCTAGTTCATAAAAACTATATAAGTTATTTTCTCTTTCTTTATTATCGATTTTATTAACCACTACAATAACCTTTTTATTGGTTTTATGAAGCATATTTTGAACAATACGATCTTCTTTTTCAATATCTAATAAACCATCCACAACAAAAAGGATTACATCAGCTTCCTCAATAGCAATTTCGGCCTGAATTAGTACTTCTTTACCAAATTCACTATTACCTGATGTAATACCACCTGTGTCTATTAAACGAAAACTCTTATCTTGATAGTTAACGTTTCCGTATATTCGATCACGAGTAATATTCGGAGTATCCATAATAATCGCTTTTTTTTCTTTAACTAAACGATTAAAAATCGTACTCTTACCAACATTAGATTTTCCAATTAAACATACTGTTTGCATAAAATTACCCCTGAATTATTACTAAGAACATTTATATTGATTAGTTTTCTCAATTGCTTTGGCATCAGTAGACTGAATAGTACCACTAATGCAAGCATAAATACGACCATTCTTTGAATAGATTTTAACTTTCGTCGATGAAATATCTTTTTTAGCATTATCCAAAATATGCCATCCTGTAACTACGCCTGAAGCATTTACATCTTCTTCATCGGCCTCAAGATAATCATCAGACATTAATTGAGTAAAAGTTCTAAAAGCACATGGCTTAGTAGTTCCACAAGTTGTATCTGTTGAAGATAAAAGTCCTTTATTATCTTGCCCCCAACTTTTAGCAGCTCCCATAGCTAATTGTAACTTTGAGTCAAAAACATTAGCTTCAATTTGAGCTCTAACCCCCATAATACTTACAGTACCAACCAACGAAACGACAGCTAAAATAGCTATCGTAGCAAGTAATTCTGTCAACGTAAATCCTTTTTTATTCATACTCTCTCCTTATAAATAGGAAGATATTATCTCTAATACTTCTTCCCGACCAGTTTTTATTAATGTTGAAAAAGGAATAAAATCATTGCTTTCATTCAATTTCAACGTATCTCGAATCATCTTATCTTGCTTAGCCCGATTATTTTTTGTTACTTTATCATACTTAGTTGCCACGATTGTCACCTTCAAGTTATAGTACTTTAGGAAGTCATACATTAATATGTCATCCTCGGTTGGCTTATGACGATAATCGACTAATAAAAACACATGTTTAAGATTTGATCTTGTTTTAATATATTCCTCAATCATCTTGCCAAATTTTAATTGCTTATCTTTTGATACAGCAGCATATCCATACCCAGGCACATCCACTAAATAAAAGGCATTATTAACGCGATAAAAATTTAAAGTCTGTGTCTTCCCCGGTTTAGCTGATGTCCGTGCAAAATTCTTTCGCTCAATAATCGTATTGATAAAACTGCTTTTTCCTACATTACTACGGCCAACGAGTAAAAACTCTGCCTTCCCATCGGTAGGATATTGACTTATACGCACGGCAATTTGTGGTTCATCCACTGAAATAATATCCATTTCTTTCACCAATAAAATTATATATTATATTACCTAAAAAAGCAATTATTCCATAAATCATATTGTTTGCTTGTCATTAAGACGTTTTAATAGTACTCTAGCCATTAATACCCCAGATGATGATGCCATAATAAGCCCTGTAGTCAAACCTCCGCCATCACCGATGGAATATAAATTATGAATACTAGTTTCTAAGTCTTTATTTAACTTGACAACATTACTATAAAATTTAATTTCTGGACCATACATTAAGTTATCACCATTAGCAAACCCAGGGATTACTTTATCAATCGCTTTAATAGTTTCAATAATATCCGTTAAAGTACGATAACCTAAAGCAAAAGAAATATCACCTGGTGTTACATCGGTTAATGTTGGTACGACACTATTATTATCAATATCTTTTTGCCATGTTCTGCGACCATTTAATAAATCGCCAAAACGTTGAATTACTAACTTTCCTGCTCCTAATTGATTAAGGTTTTCAGCAATATTACGTCCATAATCTAATGGTCTTTTAAAAGGTGTACTAAAATGGTGCGATACTAAAATAGCTAGATTCGTATTAGTACTCTTCTTACCTTTATATGAATGTCCGTTAGCTAAGATAATATTATTATCATAAACTTCTGTAGCTACAAAACCACTTGGATTTTGACAAAAGGTTCTTACTTTATCTTTAAAGGGTTTAATCCGAGCAATAAATTTTGCCTCATATAAGTATTTATTAACATCTTTCATAATCTCATCCGGTAGTTCATAACGAATTCCAATATCAATAATACCTGAATCAGCTTCGATGTGATGTTCATGGCAAATTTGGGCTAACCAGTTAGCACCCTTACGACCAACGCCTAATACTACATGACTACCATATATTTCTTGTTCTTCATCTTGATGATAAGAACTAGCAACTTTAACACCAACACAAGTACCTTTTTCAATAATTAAATTTTTAACTGTGGTATCAAACATAATATCGATACGATCTAATAAAAAGTTTTCAATCTTATCAAATAATTCATGGGTTTTTTCAGTACCAATGTGACGAACAGGATATGTAACTAAACTAATCTCGTTATCAGCGGCTTTCTTTTGTAATTTTTCTACTTCTTTTTGATACTTAATACCTTGTAGTTCTGGATCGGCTCCAAATTTAAGATAAATCTTGTCAGTATAATCAATAATATCTTTGATTTCCTCGTTTGAGTAATACTCTCTTAAGTAACTACCATCATTACCACCAAGATATATTTCTCCTTCTTTACCCGTTTTGGATAAATGATAAGAATTTAGTTTCCCATCTGAAAAGGCACCAGCGCCAGAAAAACCGGAAGTTATAGAACAATATGGCTTACAATAAATGCATCTGCCTAATTCCTCCCGTGGACAAAAACGTTTTTTTATGGATTTTCCTTGCTCAATAACCAGTATCTTTAAATCCTCTCTATTTTGAACTAGTTCATAAGCTGTCATAATTCCCGATGGTCCAGCACCAATAATAATTACATCATATTTCATATTACCCTCCTACTAAATATCATAACATTGACAGTATACCATTTTATTATCTTTATTAGCAAGTAATTAACAGTAAAACATTTACAAATACTAACTTTAAGAGATAGAATAAAACTTAAAAAGAAAGGCTATCTTATTATGAAATATACTTGGGACAAAAAGTTATTATGGAAACTATGGCAAAACCCTCAAACAAGACAAGAATTAGAGTTATTATACAAGTCCTACTTTGGATTACTAATGTTTGATCAAGATTTACATATGTCCACAAAAGGCACCATTGCAGATGATACATTCTTTTTTTTAGAAAATAATTTTCTCGAAACTTTATTAATGGATTTTGCATATAAGAGTAATGTCAAAAATTTACCAGATAATGGTTTTTCAGAAAAAATCAAATCCAAAGATGAAATTATGCAATTAACTAATGATTTTTATAGAAGCCTAGAGGATGATACAATTCGTTCCATCTTTGCTAAACTATATGAGCAAAGATTTACCCATCTTCGTTTTACTTCAGTTTTAAATTCGATGTCTTTTGCTGGATATACTTTTTATAGTTCTAATGCCAACGAAACTTTTATTTCAGTAGATTTTACGAAAACTCTAGCTAATGTCTTCTCCCTAGTTCATGAATACGGTCATGCTATCTGGGATAATGCTCGGCAAGAAGAATATTGCGATATTTCTGATAATATGTTTTGTGAAATTGAATCCATTTTCATGGAATTATTAGCGTTTGATTACATAGAAAAAAATTACCCAAAATATGCCGAAGATGCTAAAACAGCAAGATTTAATTGTTATGATAATGCTTTATGTGACATGGATATTTTACTTTATAAAAATGACTTTTCGAAAGATATTATCCATTTAGAAAAAGATTTCGGAGATTTAAGTAATACTCAACTAATTCATTTTCTCAAAAACAAATGGCAATTAACTACGAAAGACATGATTAAAATATTTAGAATCCCTGCTTATGCCATTTGTCCATATCCTATTGGCACCCTGATTGCCATCGAACTTTATTATATATATCAAAAAGATCCTCAAGAGGCTTTAAAAATATATAAAGAATTAATGCTCTATAAATTTAAATCTAATTATGAATTTTTCACAGAATTAAAAAAGATGGGTATTACCCCATCAGAACATATTGATGCTTATGAAAGAACATTATCTTTACGTTAGAATGGTAATTTCATATTGCCATTACTAAATTCTTTCATCATTTTTTTCATTGATTCAAATTGATTTAATAAAGCATTAACTTCTTCGACACTTCGTCCAGATCCCTTGGCAATTCTTTTTTTGCGATCAGCCTTAAGTATCTCTGGATGTTTCCTTTCATATGGTGTCATAGAGGTTACAATTGCTTCAACATGAGCCACTTGTTTAGGATCAATATTCATATTATTAAGGCCCATTTTACGTGCACCTGGCATCATTTTAAGGATATTTTCTAATGGACCAAGTTTTTTAATTTGATGTAAATTATTCAAGAAATCCTCAAGATCATATTTACCTTTACGAAGTTTAGCCATCTCATTTTTGGCATCCTCTTCTGAAATAATGCCATCCACTTTTTCGGCGATAGATAAAATATCACCCATATCTAGAATTCTTTCAGCCATTCTTTCAGGATTAAACTCTGATAAACCATCAAGTTTTTCAGAATCACCAATAAATTTAATTGGTACATTCGTAAGATGACGAACACATAGTGCTACACCACCCTTAGTGTTACTATCCATCTTCGTTAAGATAGCTCCGGTTAATTGTAAATTATCATTAAACCCATTGATGACATTAATAGCATCTTGACCAATCATAGCATCCACGACGAGTATCTTTTCATCAAGAGGAAAATTATTTTCTATTTGTTTTAGCTCCTCCATGAGTTTTTCATCAACTTGTAAACGACCAGCGGTATCAATAATAATATAATCATGGTGATTTTCTTTAGCATACTCTACCGCACTATTAACAATATCTACGACATCTTTACTATCTTTTTTAAAAACATCAATGTTAAGTTGTTTACCAATAACTTCAAGTTGTTCTACAGCTGCAGGACGATAAATATCACATGCTACTAAAAGGGGCTTCTTATGATATTTTTTACGAAGATAATTAGCTAGTTTACCTGCCGTAGTGGTTTTACCACTACCTTGAAGACCAACAAGCATTAACATTGGCATTTTTTTATTTGTTTCGATACTTGCTGCGTTTTCACCAAGTAATTTAACTAGTTCATCCTTAACAATGCCAATAAATACTTCATCAGGTTTTAAAGACTTTGCTACATCAGCACCTAAAGCCTTTTCTTTTACGATATCCGTAAATTCTTTTACAACTTGATAATTAACATCAGCTTCTAAAAGAGCCATTCTTATTTCCCGAATAGCACCAGAAATATTCTCTTCAGTAATTTTACCCATTCCTTTAATATTTTTAATGGCATTAGAAAGCCGATCACCTAAATAGTCAAACATTATCTATCAACTCATTTCTTTTTGTATTTTAACATATTAAAGAAAAAAACTCTATATTTAACATATAAAGTTTTTTATCACTATCTTTCTAAAGTGGTAATCCTCTTACTTTTACCATAATTATAACCAAGTAAGTACAAATGATCTAAGAATTCATTATTAAACTCTATCGTATCATTGGTCTCAATAATAATGTTATCTCCTGAACCTGGAAAGTTTTGAATCATAACATCATCACTAAGAAGAGCCATTTTAAAATAACAAGCAATATTTTGGTCATATACTCTTTGAATGTAATTATTAGCCTCTTCTTCATTAAAATGTTTATCCATAACCGTTTTACGATAACGAATAGGCATAAAATCTTGAACATTAATATTAGTTATACCTAGCCCATTCAACACCCCAAAAGCTAAAACTAATGAAATGAAATGTTCAGGATTGTAATGTCTAAAAGTAGAATTCTTAGGAATATTATCTTTAATTATTCTAGATACTTCAGGATTATGATTAGTCACCGAAGAACTTTGAATAGCCACGATATTGGCACTAGTCTTTCCCTCCACGGTAGTTAAACCCAATCTAACACTTGGTAACATGAATTCATGATTTTTTAACATAAAAGCAAAGAACCAAGGTGTTTCAAACTCAATATTACTTCCCTTTACCTTAAAATACACTTCGTCATCAAAGGCATCACCAATTTTGGTTGTTTGCGTAAGACTTGGCATAATTTTATCATCAATAATAAAAGTATATTTCCGAAAATAGTCATCAACATGTGATAATTCATACTCCGAAGCATTTAAAATAACACCCTCGAAGATCATACTTGCTAAATCATCTTCATCATAAACACTCGCCATACCAGGAAGAGCATATAAATTATAGGCAGTCTTTCCATCCTTTATGGTCTGAATAAAATCTTTTAATACTTGTTCACAAGCATAAGCATCATGAATTTGAATCAAAGGAACCGCTTCTTTATTCAATCTCGTTAATTGACCAATCGTAATGGTTTTACCATATACACCTATATATGTAACGTCTTCATCTTTATCAACAGGTGTCCGATCATATTCTATCCCCGGTTTCCCGTTATAATTAGGGCTATAGATTTTCTTAATGACTCTTACAAACAAATCAACTAAATGATTATCCTCAAAAAGTTTATTATAATGGGCTATGTAATCAGCAATAATATCATAAATATTATGATATGAAGAATTAGGAATATTGCGTACAACGTTATCAAAACAGACTTTAATTCCACTACCATCATAAGTCCCAGTAAAACTAAAACCCACCATTAAGTTAACTAAGTCTTGCAGTTTTTGTTCCAATTGTGCTGATGGTTCAAAATCAAGGACTTTATACCAATTAACTGATTCTGGAATATTTTCATTAATACATAATTTTTTACGATCTTCGCAGGAGTTTTTGAATATATTACATAGTTTATACATAATACACCTCTTCTATTGTAATAGTATCATACCATCAATCAAAAGGCAATTTTAAAAATGACTTGGATTAAAAGTAATTTCAATATTTACCTTATTATTGGTAATATAATTAGCATCAATTTGCTTTAATGATTCATGTAGTCGATTATCAAAAGTATATTTAATAATAATTTGAAAATTGTAAATATTATTGATACGAAAAATAGCTGCTGGCGTTGGTCCATAGATAATAGATGCTGTACTAAGATGATGACTTAAATAATTCTTAATTTGATTAGCACTTTTTCCAGCTTCCTCATAATCAGAAGACTTAATATTAATTGTAGCTATGTAAGTATAAGGAGGATATTTTAACTTATGGCGAATATCCATTTCATACTTATAAAAGCCTTCATAGTCATTATTCTTTACAAAATTTAAAGTTTCATTATCGGGATTAAAAGTTTGAATAATAACTTCACCAGGTTTGATATTTCGCCCTGCTCTGCCTGAAGTTTGATACAAAAGATCAAAAGTTTTTTCATTAGCTCGAAAATCAGGGATATTTAAAGATGTATCAGCATTGATAATACCCACTAAAGTAACATTTTTAAAATCAAGACCTTTACTTATCATTTGGGTTCCTAATAAGATATCATATTTTCCGTCAGCAAAATCATCAATTATTCTTTGATAGCTTCCTTTTTTGGAAGTGGTATCTTGATCCATACGAATAATCTTAGCTTCGGGATATAGTTTATTTAACTCTTCCTCTAGTTTTTGTGTACCTAAACCTAAATAATTAAGACTATTGCCTTGACAATTAGGACAACTATCATCTTTTTTAATACTATAACCACAATAGTGACAACGTAAATTATTTGAAGTCTTATGATAAGTTAAAGTAATATCACAATTAGGGCATTTATATGTATAACCACAATTGCCACAAGTTATATAAGTCGAAAATCCTCGACGATTCAATAATAAAATAATTTGCTCTTGATTAGTTAATCTTTCTATTATCTTGTCTTTTAAAGTCTCGGAAAAGATAAAATTTTTTTTAGATACTTCCTGTGTCATATCAACAATCTGTACCTCAGGAAGTTTCATATTATTAGTTCTTTTAGTTAAAGTTAGTAATTTATAAACTCGCTTGCCAGCTCTAGCTTTAGCCTCTAAAGAAGGTGTTGCTGAAGCAAGTATCAAAGGTATATCATGATACTTAGCTCTAAATTTAGCTACTTCAATGGCATCATATCGAGGAATAGACTCTTGTTTATAGGTGTCACTATGTTCTTCATCAATAATAATAATGCCTAAGTTTTTTAGTGGTACAAAAATACTTGAACGTGTTCCCACAACTATTTTTACTTCATCACGAAGAATTTTTTGATATTCATCATGTTTTTCGCCTTTAGATAGACCGCTGTGAAAAATAGCAACACTACTACCAAATCGATCATAAAATCTTTGAACCGTTTGGGTTGTTAAACATATCTCAGGTACTAACACAATGGCAGTCTTACCATTTTTAATTACTTCACTAATAAGATGCATATATACTTCCGTTTTACCAGAACCAGTTACACCTTGTAATAAGAAAACATTGTATTCATTTATTTGCTTTTGTACTTCATCAAAAGCAATTTGTTGTTCTTCGTTTAAAGTAAGCTCTTTATTCAAAATATCAATAATATTAATTCGATATTTTTGTTCTTTAACTATTTTAATTAATTTGTTATTCTTAAAGACCTTAACGATATTATTATCAATCATTCTCTTAGGTATTTTATCATTCTTTAAGAGTTCTAAAATCTCAATTTGTTTAAAGGCTCTAGGATGCATTTTAATGTATTCTTCACAAGCATACTCATCATCCATGACTACAAATTCTTCATATTTATTATAATCCGTTTTCTGGTCTTTGATTTTTAAAGCGGAAGGAAGCATTGTTTGATAAGCCGTAATTAAGGTACATAACGTTTCTTCTTGTAAATACTTACCTATTGAAAGTTGCTCTTCATTCAAAAAATTTTCGCTATCCTCTAGCGAAATAATTTCTTTCATCTCATAGTCAGGTTTATTATTATTAATATCAATGACAATACCATTTAAGATACTTTTACCAAATGGTACTTTAACTTTCATCCCAATCTTGATAGTATCAAGAAATTGCTTAGGAATGACATACGTAAAACACTTATCTAAAGATTTAACTGGATACTCAATTATTATCTGAGCGTACATGGAAGACCTTTCTAAGGATGGCTAATACAATTGGCAAACCAATGATAACTCCTAAAGCATGAAACTTATATTTATCAAGTGTTTTAGTATTAATAAGATTGTATAATACTTTACCGTATACATCATCTATCGTTGGATTATATCCATCTGTAAAATTGTTGCTATCTCCCCTTGTAACAAATTGGATTCCATCAGTACTAAGAACACGATGACATACAACAATCCCTTCATCATTTTTATAAACAATGATGTCTTTTTCACGATAAGTATTTTCTTGCGAAACTATTAAAATATCTCCAGGCTTAATAACGGGATTCATACTATTACCGCTAGCAATATAAACTGAATATCCTAAAATGCTTGCATTTCGATTTAACGCCAAAAAACATACACATATAAGGAGTATAATAAAAACAAAGGTAACAAAACTTAATATAATTCTTACAATACTTTTCATAGTTTTATTATATCACAAATTAATTATGTTCAATACAAAATTATCAATCGACATTACATCCCAAATCTTTATGATTCAAATCTTTATAAATAGCATAAGTAAGGCATTTTAATCCACCATGGCACATATGAGAATTCTCACATAATTGACACTCATCAGGTATTTTGTTTTGTCGTAGTTCTTTTAAAATTGGACTATTTTTATATAGTTTATACATATCCTCCTTCAAAAGATTACCCACAACAATAGGCATCCGACGGCAAGGAACTAAATTACCATTTTCCATTACAGTTAAAAGGGTATCACCGGCCGTACATCCGTAGGCAAAATCATGGGTCATTTGAAATTGTAATGCCCGGTACATCGATACACGAGGAATATAAATATGCTTTTGAATTAATTTTTCTCTTTCAGCATTCATTATTTCTAAATACCTTCTGGTATCATTATAGTCAAGCATAAGGGTCTTATCCTCTTTGCCAAGGGGAATGTAACGATCAGACCAAACATTATCAACATGATGTTTATAAGCATATTTAACGACCTTAGGAAATTCTTTATAATTGAGTTTCGTAGCAGTAAAGGAAATAGAAGTAAAAATACCTTCTTTCTTCAAATTATCAATACCTTGACCAATTAATTTATATGTTCCCTTCCCTCTGATATAATCATTAGTTCTTTTACCACCTTCCAAGCTTACTTGAACATAATATGGATGATAACTAGCAATTTTATGAGCCATTTTTTCATCAATCAAAGTTCCATTAGACAAAATAGAAAAAGTAATTAAATCATTATCCTTTTGAATTAAATCCAAAATTTTAAAAAAGAAGGGGTTACATAATGGTTCCCCACCTGTAACATTTATATGTCCCTTCATTTTTAATTTACTTAATAAATTTTTAAATTGTAAATATATTTTTTCTAAATCTTGATATTGCAACATCATCGGCTGATGGCCATCTTGATAACAATGTAAACAATGCAAATTGCAATGTTCACTTAAATGCCATTGAAGAACAAATCTGGCTACCATGAGCCACCGCCTCCACATGACGAACACCCGCCACCACAAGAAGAGCATCCCCCTCCACATGATGAACATCCAGACGAATGAGAAGATGAAGAAGGAAAATAAACATCATCAATAAAATGATTGTAAGCAGAGTCATCTGAATAATCGAATGAACCCATATCCATTTGAGGATAATAGATATTTTCAAATTTATCAATCCATTTCCGAGAGATTTCCAATACATATGTATAAGGCAATATATTATAAAAATAACTTGGATTTTGTGATACTAGTCTTTCCAATTGGTCTTTTTCAACTTTTATTAGGAAGTTCCTAAATCCTAACACTTTAGCACTAATTTCCTCGCCATATGTTGTCTTTCTTCCCATCACAATTCGACACAAAATACCTATAGGAACACATATCAAGCAAATTTTATATAAGATATATAATTGGGGATTTAAATCCTCAAAATAACTATAAGCAAGGAAATAGCACACTGCCGTCAATATCGTTCGAATTGTTGCACCAGACTTTTTCGAAGAAGCTTCCATATCATTTAATTTTTCATAAATACCTATTTCTAACTCATCTTCAACATCTTCAAATACTTTATAAAAGTTGGTATCATCACTTAGATAAAAAGAAGTACCACAAGTTGATAAATTATCATAAACAATTTTTTCATACTTATTTAATTTTGGATAATCTTTAATACTTTCATTGTACTCATCAAGTTTTTTAAGATAATCTTGATAATTTGCAGAATTAACAGCCTTATTATATTCTTCGTTTACTTCATTCACATTATCGTATATAACTTTAATATAACCTTTTTGTGTCAAAGAATCTTTTACAGCATCAAATTTATCAAAATTAGAGTGTAACTCCTTATATGAACTCTTCTTAAACAGCAATTTCATCATCAATGTTTCAGCCGAAGTCAATGATCCATCAATATCTTTTTCTTGCCTTATCTCAGCTTTTCTCTTTGGCACACTACTTAATCCAGCTGGTTTTTTCGGTTCATTTAATAAGTTAGTTATCTTAACTTTCTTTTTATCATCAGTATCTATTTTAATATAACCTTTGCTTGCTAAAGATACTACTAGAGAAATTGTTAATTTTTTAATATTTTTATTACCATATATATAACCTATTTCAGCAGAACTTAAACCATCTGGTGGATAGAATTCAACTGTCTCGGCCTTTTTTGGATGGTTTTTACCATATTTATACCATGTCATAAATGTAATAACGGTTAAAGCAATACCACCTATAATACATATAAGTGACATAATCCCATAGTTGTTACTACCACCCACAAAGTATCCTTCTGGTAATAATACATCAACTGTCAAAGCTGAATCTAACGCTTGATCAGTTTTAGCATAAATAGTATTACCATCAACTTTAACATTCATACTTTCAGTAATATCATTTTTACGATATTTATCCGTAAAAAATTTAATATCTTTGGCCGTTACTTGCTTTGGTAAAGTAATTTCAACCGAAGCATTATTAATACTAGTGCCCCAGTAATCCCCATATGCATGGAAAATGAATTCATCAAAACCTTTAAAAGGATCCTTACCCATATCATAAGTATACTCAATGAGATATGTCTTCTCACCATAACCTACAAAACTATTAGCACTACCAATTTTAATTCTTGCTTTTTTCTTTACCATATCAACGGTAAATGGATCATATAAAGCCCGATAGTCACTAATAATAGACTTTCTTTTAACAGTTTTATTATCACTTCCCGTATACTCATACCACTGAGGAGTAAACTTGTAAATACCATGATGATTCGATTCATACCAATCAACCGTAATGCTCTCTGTTACATACACTTTTAAATCTTCTTGAACATTAAGTTTGACATCGTAAGCCGAAATTCTAAAACCATCCGCCTTCGCAGTTGTATCGCTTTCTCCCGAACTAGCACCATAAACGATAAATAAATTCAAACACATGAAGAAAATAACAAACGATATAAAAGAATTTTTATTATTATTTTTCATTGAAAGATACCTCAACGTTTTCTTTCTCTTGGGCAGAGGCTGCAAACATTGACATAGTTTTATATCCTAATATTTTAGCCACTATATTAGCTGGAAAGGTCTCTACTAAATTATTATAGACTCTAACAACTGCATTATAATACTTCCGGGAATTAGCAATTTCATCTTCGATTTGGCTAACAGACTTCTGAAGTTCTAAGAAATGACTATTGGCTTTAATCTCGGGGTAACTTTCCACAAGAGCAAATAATCTAGTCAATTGATTATTAACATCCGTATTCGTAGCTAATTTCTCCTCTTGATTTAAACTATTATAACTACTTCTTTGGGCAATAATTTCTTTTAAAGTACTAGATTCATAACTTGCATAACCTTTGACTGTTTCAATGACATTCGGAATTAAATCCCATCTTTTCTTAAGATAAACATCCATGGTTGCAAAAGCTTCATTTACTTCATTTTTTCTTCTTTTAAAAAGATTATATAAGTAACCAAAAGCTACTACCAATAAGATTATAATAATAATTAAATACTTCATATTTACCTCCATCTATTATAAATACCCTTTACTATTATAAGTATACAAAAAAAACTGTTTTATTTCAAACAAATTGCAATATAATAATTTTTATATTTTTTTACTTTAATATTATTAATTTTTAAAGTATCAACATTTCGAAGACCATAACCAATACCTTGACCAAGCATCTTAACATAACTTTCTTTTCTAACCCATATTCTTGTAAAATCCTGAGCATTCTTAATACTCTTTTTTTCTTCGGGAGTACATATTTTATCAATAACTCTTAATCGATAAGTTAAGTGTTGAATATCCACGCCAACTTCTCTATCACTAATACAAAGTACAGTCATTTTGTCCGAATGACTGACATTAAAAAAAATGGGATTATTTTTAAAATATGGTTTTCCATATTCATTATAAATAATCTCATCATTGAAATGATACTTTTTTAATATTTCTTTAGTACTTAATCCTTTACCAAAATATAATTTATACATGACTTTGAATATAATTAATAATATCTTCGACCGTCTGAAGATTCTTAATATCTTGATCAGGAATTTCAATTTGATATTTTTCTTCGATAGCTACGACTAAATCCACTAAGTCAAGTGACTCAACATCTAAGTCTGCTACTAAATTTGTTTTTTCATTAATCTTTTTCTTATCAATTCCTAATGTTTTAGAAATAATATTAATAATTTCGTTTTTCATTCTTATTTTTCCTTTCCTATTAAATCCCGAATAATCTTTTTACTACTATTTTTAGGAAACTCCTCGCTTCTTAATTCTACGTAAGCAATCTGACTATTCTTTGGTTTATCTTTATTATACTTATATATTAATTCATCAAAATATTCTTGGTCTCCAATAAAGTCTTCGTTTGGATATATTTGCGCAATAATCTTATTATCTTTTGGATAGACTACTACTTCACAAATGGCATCATCTTTTTTAAGAACATTTTCGATTAACTCAGGACTTATATTCTCACCGTTAGATAGAATAATTAAATTCTTTTTTCGACCCGTTATAAAGACAAAACCATCTTCATCAACGTATCCTAAGTCACCAGTATGAAAATAACCATCTTTAAGAACCGTACTATTACTTTTAGGATCTTTATAATAGCCTTTCATAACATTGTCACCTTTGACACATAATTCATCATCAATGACTTTAACTTCTACTCCTTTACAAGGTACACCTACACTACCATCTTTGTAATTATGAACCATATTGACAGATACTACTGGACCGCATTCCGTAATACCATAACCATTTAAAATATTTATTCCAATACTTCTAAACCACTTAATATACCTTTTATCTAAGTAGGCTCCACCACATATAATGGTATCAAGGTTACCACCAAATTCATGAAGAATTGATTTAAATAATTTACGCCTTTTATCAATTCCCATCTTCACTAGACTATTACTAAGTTTAATCGATAATTTGAGTAACATTTGGCGATGATGAGAACGAGCATTTTTCCATATTTGCTTATAAAAAGTCTCAATAAAAAGTGGTACAGCAAAAATAGTTTGAGGTTTATACTCTTTTAAATCCTTCATAATTGTTTTTAAACTATCATTAATTAAAACAGGCATTCCATAATTATAAGCCATTAATACCGCTGTAATTAAACCAAAAGCATGATGAAAAGGTAAAAAATCAACAACTGGGCCATATGGATCATAGCAAGAAGATGCACCGACAATATCTTTAGCCATATTCTTTTGTGATAAGACAACAGCTTTATTAGGTCCAGTAGTTCCAGATGTAAAGAAAATAGCCGCATCTTTATCATCATCCACAATCATCTCTTGCTCAGGCATTTTATTAGTTTTAGCTAAGTATTTATTTAATTCACCAATTTGATAAGTCTTCATAAATAAGATTTCTTTTATAAAAGAACAATACTTATTAGAAAAGCAAATAATCTTACAATCAGCTTGTCTTAATAATTTACTTACTTTATTCTTATCACTATCTTTATCAATTACTACACATACATTACCACTTAAGATTATCGCCCAAAAGAAAATAAGCCAATTATAACTATTTTCCCCAATTAAAGCAATATGTTTATCTTTATGATTCTTATGAAAATAAGAACTAAGTTTAATAATTTCATCATATACTTCCGCATATGTTTTATGAATAATTTCACCGTTTTCTCGAAAAGAAAAGGCGGTTTTATTAGGCATTTCCTCTTTCTTATTCTTAATTATATCGAAAAGATTATTAATATCTTTTATATCATAATATTCATGGTTATTCTTTGCTTTCATGTTCTTCACCATAACTTCTACTAGATATTATATCAAAATGAATATCTTTTTTGTAGGTAATTTTACTTTTTTATGGTAATATTATGATGTAAGGTGTGAAGTTAAGGATAATTTTTACCTGTTAATTATATTATTTTTTATTATATTTGACATATTATTTACACCTTGTTTTTTTAAAAGGAGATTATTAATGAATAAAAAAACAATACCTGTATTTTTCACAATTGATGAAAATTACGCCCCTTATTTTTCAGTGGCTTTAGCCTCTTTGATTGATTACAGTAACCCACAACACGATTATACTATTCATGTTGTTTATCAAAACATCACCGAAGACACGAAAAGTAAGTTATCATCTCTTGCTACAGACAATGTTCATATTGTCTTTACTGATATCGAAGAAAAAATTAAACCTATCGCTGAAAAACTTAATCATCAACGTTCTAAAACACACTTTCCTATTTCAGTTTACTTTCGTTTATTTTTACCATCCATGTTCCCAGAATATGATAAGGGTATCTATGTAGATAGTGATACAGCCTTTAATGCTGATATAGCTGAATTATATAACTTTGACCTTGAAGACAAACTACTTGGTGCCATTAAGGATATTTCTATTTCTAAAATTGCTCCCTTTATTGAGTATATTGAAAATGCTGTAGGTATTAATGGTAATCACTATGTTAATTCTGGTGTCCTATTAATGAACATGAAAAAACTAAGAGAGATTAATTTTGAAAATCATTTCGTTTATATTCTATCCAAATACGATTTTGAAATTGTAGCCCCAGACCAAGATTACATCAATGCTTTATGTAAAGATCAAATTAAATATTTACCACTCAATTGGAATGCAATGCCTATCGAAGGAGAAAAAGGTGTCGATAATCCTAAATTAATTCACTATAATCTTTTTCTAAAACCATGGCATTACAGTGGTATCGCCTATGAAGAATATTTTTGGAAATATGCTGATACTTCCCTATTTAAAGATAAAATATATGCCGAAAAAGAAGCTTTTACAGATCAAAGAAAAGAAAATGATCATACAACAATGCTGGCTATGTTAAAACAAGCTAAAGATATTCAACAAAATGAAGTAACCTTCAAAAAAGTCTTTGAAAGTGGAACAGAAAAGAGACTAGATATATGATAGTCGGTGGAAGCAAAGCCCCAGTCATTGAAAATATTAAAAAGAATCTAGAAAACAATGAACTGAATAAAAAAGTTGAGATTGATGACCCTAACCTTTCAGATGAAGAATTAGATTCTTTAGTCGATAATTTTTATAAAATAAGAGAAAACAAGATTCAATTTAATATTAAAAGCAAGGTAGCTAACAAAATTGTTAATGATTTAAACAAAAAGTTAAATGCTAATATGGAGATTACAGGATTAGAAAATATCAAAGATATTAAAACAGGCGCCATCATTACAAGCAATCATTTTAATCCTCTTGATAGTTTACCAATTCGTAAAATGGTTAAAGATGTTTTTAAAAAAGATTTATATACCGTAACCGATGCCGCTAACCTGGCTTTACCCGGTGATTTATCTTTAATTGTTAACTATTTAGACAATATCCCCCTTAAAAGGAGTCCTAATTTTATCATTAAAAACTTTTTACCCAATTTAAAAAAGGTCTTAAATAATCATAATTATGTGCTAATATACCCTGAAGAGGAGATGTGGTTTAATTATCGCAAACCGCGTCCATGTAAACGAGGGGCCTATCAATTTGCTGCTGAAGTTAATATACCAATCATCCCCTGCTTTACCGAGATAATTGATTTAGATAAAGATGATAACGAAGAATTTAAAGAAGTAAAATATGTAGTTCATATTTTAAAGCCAATTTATCCTAGTCAAGATTTAACGGTTAGAGAAAACAGTATTCAAATGGCTGATAATGACTACAAGCAAAAATGTGCGGCATATGAAAAAGCCTATCATAAAAAATTAAATTATGATTTTAGTTATGTAGATATTGCTGGATACAAAAAGCAAGACTAATTTAAATCATTTTAAAGGAAGTGAAATGTCACTTCCTTTTTATTTGTAAAAAAAATATTTACGCTTTCTAACTAATAATAACCATAGTTCTATTTTTCGCCTTCCTCAAGCATCTTAGTAATAAATAAGCCATAGCCTGTCAAAGGATTATCGACAATAACATGTGTTAATACACCAACGATAGCATCATCTTGAATAATTGGCGAACCACTCATTCCTTGAATAACTCCACCCGTAACACTAATTAAGTCTTCATCTATTATTTTAAAAGTAATATTCTTAGTCTGACTAGTCTTATTAATGCTGGTTATTTCAATCAAATAGTTAGCCACTAATTGATCACTTAAAACAGTTTTAATATAAGCTTGACCAAGCTTAACGTCATCACTAACACGAATAGGCACTTCGTTTGGTAAAAATTCATTATAATAACCAAAAATACCATATTTAGTATTCTTAAAGATATTACCATAAACATTATTTTCATTAAATTTAGCTACTTTACTTCCTGCTACACCAGGATAACTTTTTTCAATATTAGTAATCATGTTTTCAAAAATAATACCACTTTTAATTTCCACAATGCTATTGGTTTCACTTTCTATTATTTCATGACCAAGGGCACCAAAGATTTTAGTATTAGGATCTATATATGTAAGTGTGCCAATACCCTTGATAGCACTTTTAACATATAAACCCGTTTTATACTTTCCTTCACTTAAGATAAGAGGTAATTTAGTTTTCATGATTTTATTATTTCTTTTAAAGGTAAGATTAATACTTCGTTTATCATCTGATGATTCAATTACACTAGTCATTTCTTCGACACTATTTACATCGATATCATTTACTTTAATAATATAATCATTATTATGAATTTCTGGTTTACCACGATTATATTTACCATCTATTTTATAAAAACCCACAATCATAATGCCATCAGTATCTACTCTAACTCCTAAAGTATCGCCCCCAGGAATAACATAATCAGAATAAGCTAAAATATTAATAGGCATAAATAAAATAGTTAACAATATTAATACTTTTTTCATACTAATCACTTTAATATTATTAACTATTTATTTTTCTTTATATTAGAAATATTTGGTAATTATTCTTCGACTTTAAAATCTTTTATTTCGCCATTTTCCATTAATATCTTATTTACTTTATCCGTGGCATCTTTTAACTTTTCAGAACAAAATTTAGCTAAATTCATTGCCTCTGTATACTTTTTAATGGCTTCATCAAGTCCTTCTTCGCCACTTTCTAGTTCTTTAACAATACTCTCTAATTTCTCAAGAGCTCCTTCAAAAGTTTTTTCTTTACTTTCCATTTTTTACCTCCACTACTTTAGCTTTAATATTACCTTTATGTAGTCTAATATCTATTACATCATCTTTTTTAACATCTTTACTATTTTTTATTGTTTGTTCATCTTTACTAACAATCGAATATCCTTTTTCTAAAATACCTAAAGGATTTAATAATTTAATTGATTCAATTAATAAATCCAGTCTTTGTTTTTTTTGAACTGTTAACATCTCTGGATTTGTTAAAACATAACTAGACGTTACAACTTTATATTGATTAAGACGTTTATCTAATAAACTTTGCATGTTATTCTTTAATGAATCTAATAAACCATCTAATCTTTGTTCTTTAATCTCATACATACTCATCGGATTTTTTAAAATATAAGATCTTTTAAATCTTTCAAGCATGATGAATTTTTGATTAACCATGTTTTTAATATTCTTATTTAAACGAATAACATAATTATCAATTAATGTTTGGACATCAATTATCGTTGGAACAGCCATCTCAGCCGCACCGGTTGGTGTTGGTGCTCGAAGATCTGCTACAAAATCCGCGATAGTAAAATCAATTTCATGGCCTACAGCACTAATAATTGGGGTTTTGCAATCATATATAGCCCGAGCGACGACCTCTTCATTAAAGGCCCATAAATCTTCGATAGATCCTCCACCTCGACCAACAATTATTGTATCAACACCAAACTCATCTGCCGTTTTAATCTGTCTAACAATATTTTCTTTGGCACCTTCGCCTTGGACTAAAGATGGAAATAAAATAACTTCACAAATAGGATATCTTCGTTTAATTGTCGACATAATATCCTTAATCGCTGCTCCCGTCGAAGCGGTTATGACACCAATCTTATTTGGATATTTAGGAATAGGTTTTTTATGATCTAAGTCAAATAAGCCCTCTTTTTCTAACTTCTTTTTTAACTTTTCATATTCAATAAATAAACGACCTAAGCCATCCATTTCCATACTCTCAACATAGATTTGATAACTACCCGTCGTAGGATAACAAGAAATTCTTCCTTCGACTAAAACACTCATTCCATCTTCCGGAACAAAACTTAAATTACGTGCACTAGATTCAAACATTACGGCACTTAGTCGCGAATTATCATCTTTTAAAGTAAAATATAAATGTCCCCGGGTATGATTCTTAAAATTCGATATTTCGCCTTTTAAAAAGACTTTATTTAAAAAATAATCTTTATCTATTACCGATTTAATATAACTATTTATTTCACTAATTGTAATATATTCTTTTTCCATACTTCATCCTATTTTATATATCATTTATATCATTTTAAGACTAAACAGTCAACTAAGTTATACTTTTTCAAAAGAGCACCAATTGCTTCATAATTTTGGACATAAAGATTATAGTATTCCTTTTTATATGCCTTACTTATACCATATTCTTTTTCAACTTCACATAAAACATTCAAAAATACCTCTGGAGTTAATGTTTCATACATTTGAACTAATTCATTAATGCTATCTTCATCAGATACTTTGATAAATAAATCAATGTTTTTCATATTTTCTTCGATGGAACTAGAATCTAAACGATGTTGGTATTCTGCTTTGCCTTCATAAAATTCACAAGTTATATAATTATGATCTACTTCATCAAAAGAGAGTTCATTGTCAAAAATATAGAGATTTCGATCAAGACTATCATCCATAACAACTCCCCAATTACCACAATGGAAGTCACTATTAAGGACAAAGAAGCAAAATAAATAAGCTCTAATATATTGACGCATTAATTTAACAGAAAAATTAGGATAATAACTCTCAAAAAAATCCCATATATGATATAAATATATTTCTTCAAGTTCTAAACCAATATCAAAACCGGTAACAAAATCCCCTTTATTAGATAAATCCTCACTTAAATAATAATGAAATCCTTCATATTTCATATATTCGTAATGAGCACAATTAATATTAACTAATTTGGCAAGTCGCTCCACAATTAATTCTTTTTTGCGTGAGTACTTATCCATCTTACAATAATATCTTTTCCCATTTTTAACAATAAAACTATTATTATGTGGATTCATTATGCTTTAATTACTTTGTCTAAAACGGCATTAATCATCTTTCGAACGTTATCATCACTATACTTCTTAGATAATTCTATAGCTTCATTAATGATAACAACCTCTGGAGTATCAGTATATTTAAGCTCATATAAAGCCATTTCTAAAATGGCAGCCCCCGTCTTATCAAGCCTTTCTATTGTCCAATTATTCATATATTTATTAGCTAACTTATCTAATTCATCTTTATATGTGGTCACACCAAAAACGATATCTTTAACAAACTCATTATCGATATCTAAATTACTTTTAATAATCTTTTCAATATCATAATCCATTTTTTGTTCGCGACAGATATCTATTTGATATAAAATAATCATCGCTTTTTCTCTTAGTTCGCTTCGACTATGAACCATAAAAAATCACCTGCATAAATTATAACACGTATTAAGCTGATTAGTAAGAATAATTTACTTTTTTTCTAATATTCTACTTAAAGCATTAACACTATTACGATCTATTACATCTGACAAGCCTGTTTTTTGCAAAACATGATATAAATCCTCGAAAAAAGTATTACCCCTATCAATACCCATGGCATTCGGAGATTCAATTAAAATATCATCTTTAGTTAACTTTTTTACTTTCCTAATTAAATCACTGCTACATACTCTGCCATAACTGTTTTGCCAACCCAAACTTTGTACATCTAATGATTCATAAACCCGGAAGATAATCCGTCTTAAAAACTCAACATTACATAATGCTTTATATAAAGATACTTTATTAATTGTCTCATTACTATTTTTAAGATTAACATTAATATCTATTAGTTCATATGCCATTAGTGACATATCAAAAGCATTTATATCGACGATATAGCCTAGATTCTCTAAAGAATTAACCAAAGCAATAACTATTAGAGCCCGGTTTAAAACCTGACTCTTTGTCGTTACATATGAATAGCCTAAATCAATATTTATACGAATAAATTTTGGTTTCGAAACATTAGTAACAGTCCGATAACATAAGGGATCTCCTGCTGCATAAGATGGAATGTTTAAATAGCCTCCTCCTGGGGATTTCGTAGAAACATAATCCTGCATATCACTTAGTTGATGTTCATCTAAATCTTTACTTATCTTTAAAAAATAATCATATTCCTTTTTAGGTAGCTCAATTAAGTTTTTTAGAGCATCAGCATAGTTCTCTCCGGCAAAGTTACTATTATTTTCTAAACTGTGTAACGTTTCAAAAACAATTCGATTTAACCGTGGATTACTATTTAAATATAAATATAAATCATATATGCTGTTAAACCTTGCACAATAATGAAGATAATGGATAGAATCTAAGATAAGTTCTTCTGGTTCAAAAATATTATATGGATAATCAAGATAATTATGTGGATATTCCATCATCACACCTCTTTTTATCGAACTACTCGAAGCCTTTTCATATCTTCCATAGCATTTTGAGCCGTATAAACAAATGATTCAACTATTTGCCTTGTATTAAAGTCACTTAAAGGCTTATTATTGTAATTATTGGTATTCATTTCTACGATATGAAATCTATCTTTCATCTTTTTACACAAAAATGATAAATAGTCAGTTCCTTTAGTTTGGACAAATATACTATTCATCAATAAATATATATCCATAGATTGTTCACTAATGCATTCTACGATAGCAGCCGCGTCACCGGTTGTTACATTTCCTTCAACCGATTCCATCCCATTTGCCTTGGCATATTCACTACACATTTCTCTAAATAAATTAAAGAATTCATACCATGCAGCATTTTTTCCAAAAATCTTTTTCTCGACATCACTATCATATATTACTCTAATAGGAACAATTCTTTCTAAAAACGATTCATCCATTCTATTACGAGCTGTAAACTGTTGGTTCTTACCCTTACCAGATGTATTTCCTGCCGTTAGTATCCTAGCGTTAGGGTTAACTGGTACAAATCTTCTTTTAGCAAACTGAACGCGAACATCACGTTCTGGATGATTTATTTTACTAATTAAATCGGAAATATAAGTTCCCAAAACAACAAGATTATCAGGATTGCCATTATCTATTTCATCATAAAAAATGGTTTTGCCATAATATAAACTATAAAATAAAGCATTTTCATCAAAAATACCACGAACATCATTATATGATGTAATGGAATACTCATCAGTTATTTTACCACCACTAAGTAGCTCACTACCAACAACTTTGACTATTAAATCAGCCATCGTTGTTTTTCCTGATTGCGTTGGGCCATATAAATAAACAATTTTATTACCCATTAAATACCAAGGAAGAGCATCATATAAAGCCTGAGGAATTATATAACCTTGACATTCTAATTCAGTTATTTTATCCTCAATAGCCTTCATTCTCTTACTATACGGAGTACTACGATTAAAAGTAGGTAAAATCCCATCAGTCATAGTAAATTTTGGTACTAAAAAATCTTGATTTTCAGGAACAATTATTTCTTGAGGTTGGACAATTACTGGTGATGTTACTTCACCACTTGTTTGTGGCGAATTTGAACCTATTTTTAATAAAGCCTCCATTATATCCCGATTTTCTTCGGCATATTCGATAGATTTTTTTAAATCAGGATTATTACTAACATAATTCTTTAATTGTTCTAAGCTTTCATTTGTTTGAGCTTGAATACGCAACAAATCTTTGGCCGTTGTAACCGACAAGCTATTAGCAAAGCCTTTTATTTGTTCTAACTTATCTTTAGCATCAAGAAGCATTTGGTTAAAGACTTGGTCGCTATTTTCCTTCATTGTATCTTCAAGGCGTTGTAAGTAAACACTAAGTTCTTCTAACAAACTAGCTTTAGCAACAGATAAATCAGTTTGCATTTTTTTAATAGAATCATTAGCATATAGTTCTATATCATTTTTTCCTTGAGTAATACAATCGTTTAATTGTTTTATACCACTTTCGGCTAAATAATCAGCTTTTTTTAAATACTCATCAATTTTTTTACTTGCAATTTCAAGTTTTAATAATAAACCATTAATTTTTTCTAACTCTCTGTAAACAGTAGCTAAAGTTTTTTCGTCAATACCTGGATAAACACCATACCGCATCTTTATTTCTTTAACACGTGTATTTAAATAATCTTCATCATCTTCAATATTCGCATAATTATGTAAGTATGTAATAATTTCCCTTTTTAGTAACTTCTGGTCATCAATTTCTTTTCCTAAAGTTATAGAAAATAAAACAAATGCATCCATATTTGCTTGTAATATCGGATTATCTGCTATAATACTAGCAATTTGTAAATAATCTTGGGGGTCATCAAATAAAGCATATAATTCTTCATTAAAAGCATTACTACGGTAAACCTTAAAACCACAGTTTAATAAAATGTTTTTTATTTCTTCATATTTAGGAGTTTGCATTCCTTTTGGCAATACTTTTTTAACAATCGAACACATATTGTCTAAAACTGGAGCAATCTCTCCATAACTATTTGTATTAAAGGAAAGCAAATTGATAATAGCATGCCACAAAAAATCAGCATCATAAAAATCATTATCTCTTTGTCTATTTTTAATATCATTTAAATAAGCTATCACATACTTTTTATCATCAAATGATAAATCGCTTCTAATAACTATATTTATTAATTCTTTAAAATATTTTGGTCTATCCATTTCATTATAATTATCCATACCTATCACCTTTTTAATAACCTTTTAACATCATCTTTTATCAATAAATCTGCTGGCATAATAATGTCATCTTCACTACTTATAGATACAAGATTATCACTATTAATTCCTAATATGCCATTGTCGCTTTCAACTAAATGATAAAAATAACGACTATCTAAATTATTCTCATAATAACCACTACTACCTAACATATGATCAAAAGCCGTCTCAATTAGATAAATATTATCTTCATGGCTCAAAGGAATCCCTCGCACAGTTTTACCGATTTCATCCATAACTACATAAGTTGCATTAGTAGTCATACTCTTTATTCTTTGATAATAATGAGAAGCATATTCTCTAATCATAAATTCATTATCCCCCACTGATAAATATTTGTTATTAGCATTTACAATACTCTCATTATCACTAATTAAGCTCATTTGTCTACTAAAACCATAAAATGCATTCCAAGGCAACTTAAACCATATTAACTTACTAGTTTGATCAATATTAGCTAGATTTTCATAAGGATTATCGACCTTATCTAATAACATATTATAATAGGCAATAGACTCATTATTCTGATGTACATCATAAGTATTAACAACACCATTTTCATTCGACAAAGAATATTTATTTACACAGTATAGTTTTTCATCAAAGCTAGAAATCGACGTAGTAAGATTACTATTATTAAATCTAGTATGCAATACTAATGGTTTAAAATGATTATTCAAGCTTCTTATTTTAACTATTAGTTCTCGATTATCCATTCTTTCTATCTCTAAGTATAAAAAATCATCTAAACCATCAACCTTATAATCTAATGTATAATTTTTACGATAACCACGCAATTCATCACTACAAAATGAAATAGATATGTTATAAAGAGAAAGCAATTGTTTTAAATGATATTCAATTAACGGTAAATGCATTTTAAAAACATCTTTCAAAAATAATAAACTTTCTGAATAACCTTTTTTCCCATGATAAAAAGCATATGACTTATTAACCTTAGTTAAATCTCCTGACTCCAACAAAACTTTTGCATTATCATCTATTAAAATATGTGCATGTAAAGAAAATGGATCTAACTCATGGTCCATAACAATTCGATTTTTTTCTAAATTATAAACCGCAAATACTTTTTTTACAAAGACATCAAAATACTTATCTTTACTACATAGACTTAAAAATTTACCACCGTCATATCTTATTGAAAGACATGGAATGATTGTTATTCTTCTTTCTTGAGATACTGAAGATATCAAATCTGAGTAATAAATAGCTTCAATATCTTTTATCTTGTAGATATCGACAAGCATTTGTTCCATATTATTAATTAAATAACTATTGTCCATAAAATCCCCTGAGTAATTATGTATATCATGATATTCACGACTGTTGTTTATTATCACATAAAATTATCAGTAATTCAATACTATTACCTAATACAAAAAAGACAACTTAGATTCATACTAAATTGTCCAAATACTATTTATTCTTAATTACAAAATTATAAGCATCTTTGCACATATCTTCGATATCTTTTTCAGCTTTCCAACCTAGTTCTTCATATGCCTTGGATGCATCAGCATAACAAGAAGCTATATCCCCTGGTCTTCTTTCCACAATTTGGTATTTTACCTTTATATTATTTACTCTCTCAAATGTTTTGATTAAATCTAAAACGCTATAACCTTGACCAGTACCTAAATTATAAATACTTACTCCTGGCTTTGTCATGCCTTTTGCAAGAGCTTTAATATGGCCTTTTGCAAGGTCCACAACATGAATGTAGTCTCTTACCCCAGTTCCATCAGGAGTATCATAATCATCACCAAATACATTTAATATTGGTAATTCTCCAACAGCAACTTTGATAATATAAGGCATTAAATTATTAGGTATACCATTAGGATTTTCTCCAATTAAACCAGATGCATGAGCTCCGATAGGATTAAAATAACGAAGTAATACGACATGAAAATCTTTATCCGCTACACAAATATCACTTAATATTCTTTCAATAAAATATTTACTAGTCCCATAAGGATTAGTAGTTCCACCAACTTTTGCATTTTCTGTAATAGGTAGTTCTTCTGGATCACCATAAACCGTCGCACTACTACTAAAAACAATCTTTTTACAATTAAATTCGTTCATTACTTTAATCAAAGATAATGTACTACCCAAATTATTTTCATAATATTTAACTGGCATTTGTACTGACTCGCCTACAGCTTTTAAGCCTGCAAAATGTAAAACAGCCTCAATATCAGAATTCTCCTTAAAGATTTTTCTTAAGGCTTCTTCATCACAACAATCATCTTCGTAAAACTTTACTTTTTTATTAGCAATCGTTTCAATTTTATCAACGACTGATTTTTGACTATTAACTAAATTATCAATAATGACTACTTCATAACCCTCATTTAATAACTCAACACATGTATGACTACCTATATATCCTGTTCCACCTGTAACTAATACTTTCATTAAAACACCTACTCTCAAAAGAGATTATATAATAAACAAAGCATCTTGGCAATTCAATAGCATAAAAAAATCTAATTTTACTTAAAGCAAAATTAGATTCAAGATATTAAGATGCCTCAGGAGCGGCCAGCGAGCATGATGACTATCTCAACTAATCCTACGAATCACAATAGGCATGGCCAAGCGGATCGACTAAACAGTTCACGTCCTCAGAGTTATCGTAACAGTAGACATCGCCGAAGACGTCCAACTCACAGTAGAGGTCGCCTACAGAGCAGTGAGGGTACCAGCCGTCCGCGAAGCAATCATTATTGATATCGACGTTTATGCCTGCATCAATAAAGGCTTGGTACAATGCTTGTTTAACACTTGTTTGTTGTTCACTTGTAAAAACCGTATCTAAAGTATGGCCTTCAAGACCATATTGCGTATATGGTTGACTTAAACATATTTCGTGTCCTTGTATTGTTGCACATGCATAGTACTTACTACTATCTTGGCCAATGTAGACATTATGTCCTGTTGCTGTACCTGTACTTTGGACTGTTCCTCCTGTCGCTGGGTGTGTATAATTTGGTTCATTTTGATGAGTACTACTATTCATTGTTGCTAATGTCGTTGGAAACCAGTAACTTGTTGGACCAGATGTTTTCTCACATATAACATTATCGACATAAATCTTGCCTGGATATAACTTACCTTGATGAGCGGATTGAATTGCCTCTGTTTTATAAAAATGGATTGTAAAGGTCCATGTTTGAGTACTCATAACCCCAGACGCAGCATCAATAGACATGTCTGATGCTAAAACCGTTTTTAAATTCGAGTCATTATAATTATTTAATTGAACTTCATTAAATCTTTTGCCATCACTAGAAACGCCAGACACTGTAAACTCTTTTGTAGCACCGGTTGTCTTAGTATATTGATCAGCATCTGTATCCCATTCCCATACAATGTCATATGTACATGTCGTAC
>JAEEKI010000011.1 GCA_016282375.1 Caryophanales bacterium
AAGAAGAATTTGTAATAATAAAAGATTAAGTTATTTTAGTCAAAATAGAACGACATATCGTTCCAATAAGTTTTCCGATTGATTATGGTTCACAAGCTGCAATCAAATCTAAAGGGCAATCAAAATAGTGGGCAACTTGCCATACTTTGCGCCATATGACACAAAATGTAATTAAACAAGTTAATATAAAAGACTAAGGTAAAACTTAGTCTTATTTTGTTAATCATAAAATAAATAATATTCCGATATATCTAAATTATAGTAAGGTATGTTATAATAACTATATGAGGATGTGATTTTAATGAAATTTAATAGTTTAATACCTGAATTGAGTGTTTCAAACATTAATAAGAGTAAAGAATTTTATTTAAAATTAGGTTTTAATATAATGTATGAAAGAGTTGAAGATAAATTTATTTTTTTACAATTAGAAGACAATCAAATTATGATTGAAGAGAATAACAATAATTGGAATACTGGAGAAATGGACTACCCTTATGGGCGAGGAATAAATATAAGTATGTCTGTTGAAGATATAGACAGTATGTACAAAAAAATAAAAGAAAATAATATTGAATTATTCCTGGATTTGGAAATTCACGAATATAGAATTAATGACATCATATCTTATGACAAAGAATTTCTGATTCAAGATCCAGATGGTTATTTATTGAGATTTAATAATTAGCATGTTTTAAATTATATCGTAAGATTAAGATATATAGAACGGATGAGAATTCGTTCTTTTATGTTATAATGAATGTGAGGAGGAAACAAAATGGAAGATAAAAAAGCAAAAAAGGGAGGAGAAAAATATATTCCCTTTAATGAAAGAGATAGTAAAGAATCAATTGTTTATTTCACTCGTGATTTAAGTTCAGAAGGTTTAAAAAAAATATACGAGAAGATAAATGAAAATATTGATGGGAAAGTAGCAATTAAGTTGCATACAGGAGAACCTCATGGACCAAATATTATTCCAAGAGAATGGGTAAAAGATTTTATAAAAAATGAATGCCCACAGGCGACAATAATTGAAACAAATACATATTATGATGGTGATAGATATACAACAGAACAACATAGAGAAACTTTAAAAATCAATGGTTGGGATTTCTGTCCTGTTGATATTATAGATGAAGATGGTACTGTTGATTTACCAATAGAAAATGGTAAATGGTTTGATCATATGACTATGGGTAAAAATATAGTTAATTACGATTCATTCATTGCGCTTACTCATTTTAAAGGACACGCCATGGGTGGATTTGGAGGAAGCAATAAAAACATTGGTATAGGTTGCGCCGATGGAAGAATTGGAAAAGCAATGATTCATACTTATCCAGGTGAAAGTCAATGGTCCATTTCAGAAGAAGATTTTATGGAAAGAATGACTGAAAGTACAAAAGCAACAGTTGATTATTTTAAAGATAAAATAACTTTCATAAATGTAATGAGAAACATGAGTATTTCATGTGATTGTGAAGGAGTAAATGCTGCTCCTGTGGTAACTCCAAATGTAGGCATATTAGCCTCTAGAGATATTTGTGCGTTAGATACAGCTTGTGTAGATTTAATCTATGCAATGAAAAATGAAGAAAACCATGATATTGTAGAAAGAATAGAAACTAGACATGGATTAAGACAACTTTCTTATATGCATGAGTTAGGTATGGGTAATACAAAATATAAATTGATTGATATAGATAATAATGACAGTGAAATTACGCAGAAAGATGCAGTAAGCAATTTAAAACCATTTAATAAAAAGTAAAAAAATAATCGGAAGAATAAGCTATTCGGATTAATAAATATTTAGTCATTTTAGTCAAAAACAATACGGAAACTCGTAGGATTTGGAGCTTTTAGTTGGGTGTAATCACAAGCCGCAATTAATGCAAATAAAAATAAGTAATAATTAAGACTAGGGAAATCTAGTCTTTTTAAATTATAATTATAAAAATGTAAAGAGGAATTAATATAAAATCTATTTATCTTTATATTTTGAAATGCTATAATTATTTTCGCTAGAGGTAGGAAAATGAATATATTTAAAAAGATTTTTAATTGGAGTCTAATGGATTTCTGTAAAACAATATTTGGGTCATTACTATTTTGTTGTGCAATTAATTTTTTTGTTGTTCCCAATGGCTTATATACAGGAGGTGTTTTGGGTTTATCTCAAATAATAAGAAGTATATTGATTGATATATTTAATATAAAAAGTAGTTTTGATTTTTCCGGGATACTATACTACTTAATTAATATACCTCTTTTTATTGTTGCATATAAGTCAGTAGGTAAGACATTCTTTTATAGAACATTATTTGCAGTATCAATTCAAACAGTAATGTTATCTGTAATACCCCATAATCAAGTAGTTAGTGATTTACTAACAAATGTAATATTAGGTGGTTTATTAGCTGGATTTGGTGTTGGAATGATTCTATCCAGTGGAGCCTCAACAGGTGGAATTGATATTGTAGGTTTAGCGATTGCCAAAAAGAATAATCATTTTTCTGTTGGTAAACTTGGTATGATAATAAATACTATAATTTATTCAGTTGCGGGAATAAGATATGGTTTAGAAATAATGATATATTCAATAATATATTCTGCAGTAGATAATCTAATGCTTGATAAGATGCATGAACAAAATATTTGTTCAACTGCATTTATTTTTTGTAAAGAAAATCCTAAAGTAATCAATGATTTTATAAAAAATGAATTACAAAGAGACTTTACATATTGGCATGCCTATGGAGGCTATGATGATTCAAGAACATATATAATATATACTGTTTTAACAAAATATGAATTGATTAAATTAGAAAGAAATATGAAGAAATTCAACATTCAAACTTTTATGGTAAAAAGTGAAGGTATAAGTGTAAAAGGAGAATTTAAAAAGCAATTTTAAAATATGTTTATAATGCTATCTTTATATGTGTTTTATTGTAATACAATCTGCCATTAATTCAAAAAAGAATAAATAGTGTATTAGCTTTTTTATTAATTGATGTATAATGAAAAAAGGAGTTTAACTCCATATACTAGTTAACCTACACATCCTAGTATAAAAAAGGGAAGGAGGATAATAATGCAAAATGTTTTGCTAATATTCATTAATATATTGGTAACTTTTAGTTTAGTAATATTAATAGAAAAAATCTTTAAAAAAGAAGGCCTATATGTTTGGTCAGCTATTGCTCTTATAATGGCTAACATCTTAGAATGTCAAACAGTTGGATTGTTCCATGGCTTTACTGCTACATGTGGAAATGTATTGTTTGCATCAGTATTCTTAGCAACTGATATTATGAATGAAAAATACGGAGCAGAGTATAGTAAAAAAGCCATTAGATTAGCAGTCTTTGCTATGGTAGCATTTACAATTATAATGCAAATAGGTTTATTATTTAAACCAGATGTAACAGACATGGCTCATGATTCTATGAAGACCTTATTTAGTCTTAATTTAAGAATAACAATATCTAGTATCATTATGTTCTATATAAGTAATAACTTAGATATATTCTTATTTGAAAAAATTAAAAAGAAATTACCTAACAAATTATGGGTAAGAAACAATGTCGCAACTATCGTATCTAATGTTTTAGAAAACTATTTCTTTATTTTCTTTGCATTCGTAGGTATTTACGATATACAAACAATGTTAAATATTGCAACCACTATTTCTATAGTGGAAATAATAATAGCAATTTGTGATACACCATTTATTTATATTGCAAGAAAACTAAGATAATTGTAGATTTTTATAAAAAGTATGTTATAATATTGAAAATTAAGGGAGATATTATGAGAGTAAAGAAAATCTCTTTGAGATTGTTGATACTGAGATTATTATCGATAATACAATACCTCATAAGGGATATTTTGCTCCCATTTATGTCCTTAAAATCGGAAAAGGATTGTGCTATTAAAGAAAATTTGTCAATTGAGCAAGAGGTAATTTCGCTTGATAAACAAATAAGTATGCTTTCACTTCCACTATTAATGATTAATAAACAAATAAAACTAAGATGTTTCGGCATCTTAGTTTTATTATGTCAAAATATATTTTTAAGGTTCTTTACATCATGAAATGAAAAGGAGGTTCCATGTAAGATATAATTTACATTTATAGTGATTATAAATAATTAGTATTGGTTTATTTTCTGGCTATATGTTTTAATGAAGACGTGAAAAGCAAAAGCGCTATTGTTTTTTGAGAGGAGATATGAAGATTATAAAAAACAATTGTAAGAACCATGCATCTAGTGAAAAAACTGATAATAAACAAATGAAAGATGTAATTAATCAAATTAATGATTATATTTTAAACAAACATCATACGTGTATTGAAGTACCCATTTTAATGGAACATAATGTTCAAGATGGTGTATTTATCGAAGATAGTAAAATATTTAAGACAGATACAAAATCTATTCGTTATGATTTAACTTTGCCTTTATTTGTCTATTATGGCAATAATAAAATTAAAGAAAAGTCATTATCTTATACTGTTGGACCTGTATTTAGAGTTGAAAAAGAAGATGCTACACATTTAAGTGAGTTTAATCAATATGAAATAGATATCTTTAATCCCGATTCAATTCGTGATGATGTCGATATCGGAAAATATATGAAAGAAATCGCAAGTATGTTTTTTGATGAAAAATCAATAACTTTAAGAATTAATTATCGTCCTTTAACTGAATGGTTAATGAGTTTATCAAATATTTCAGATCGTCAAGAATTCTACAATGAGTTAGATGCTATGGATAAAGAGTTTTCTGATGAAAAGTGTAAAGAAATGTTCAAAGAAAATTATGATATTGCTAAAAAGGTATTGCAAAGTTCATCAGTTGAGGAATTAGAAAAAATAAAGGAAGTTCCAAGAGAAATTGTTGATTATTTTCGAAATTATAAGGCTTTAGACGATAAATGTGTTATTCGTCCCTTACTTGCAAGAGGAGCTTTATATTATGATGGTGTTGTTTATGAAATGTTTCATTCTAAATTAGGTTCCGCAATTATGGGTGGTGGACATGGTACAATGTTTGGAGCTACAAGAGTAGGTGCTTCATTTGGATTAGAAAGACTTCTAATGTGTATTAACAAAACTAAACGTAGAAAAAAAGTTTTAGATTAGTAGTATGAATAAAAAAATTGTAGCTATCGGAGGTACAAGAACTGGTAGAGTAAATCTTGAAGATAATAATTATGAGATTACAAATATTGATGAGGAAATTATTAATTTAACCGCTAAAGATAAACCGCATTTTTTGTTTCTTGCTCATGCCCAAATAGCATTTAATCCTGAAAATGAAAAAAGATATTTTGAGATAATGCAAAAAGCATATGGAGATTTATTAGGCTGCGAGTGTCGATGCATACTAATCTCAGATTTGTATGATAACCCCACTAAAGTTAAAGATTTTATTCAATGGGCCGATATTGTTTATGAAGGTTGGGGTTCAACTTTTGATATGATATCCTTATGGAAAAAAACTGGTTTTGACAATTTATTAGAATCAGCTTGGAAGCAAGGAAAAGTTATGTGTGGCATTTCTGCTGGAGCTATGGCTTGGTTTACTTATGGAAATACTCTAGATAAAAGATTTGCTAATAGCGAATGTAACAAGGTCGAAGGATTAGGACTTATTGATGCTTACTTATCACCACATTGTCAAAAACATGGTAAAGAAGAAAGTGAAATAAGAAGTTTAAAAAATCTTAACCAAGTTGGCATATCTCTAAGCGATTGCTCTGCCATTGAGATTGTTGATAATCAATTTAAAGTATTAAAATCTGATGCTAGAGACTTATCATTTACTCCATATGCTTTAAAAAGATATTGGGAAAATGATGAATTATATGAAGAACAACTAAATAATTTTACTGAATATGAATCATTAGATAGCCTATTAAGTAAAAGTAGAGTATTAAAAAAATAATACTTTGAAGAAGACTAGTTTAATCTAGTCTTTTTTTGTATAATATATAAGAGGTGTAGAAATGAAAGATAACCGTGAAAAAGTAGTTGTTAGAACTAGTATTATTAGCATAATCTCTAATATAACTTTAGCGGGATTTAAGGCATTCGTTGGACTTCTTGCTAATTCAATAGCAATCATATCTGATGCCGTAAATAATTTGAGTGATGCCTTATCTAGTATTATTACCATTGTAGGAACTAAACTTGCTGGGAAAGCTCCAGATAAAAAACATCCATATGGTTATGGAAGAATAGAGTATATGACTTCGATGATTGTATCGGTAATCGTTTTGTATGCTGGTGTTACAGCCTTTGTAGAATCAGTTAAGAAGATTATTCATCCTGAAATAGCAGATTATAGTACCATAACATTAATTATCTTAATTGCTGGTATTATTGTTAAGTTTGCTTTGGGATTGTATGTTAAGAAAAAAGGTAAAGATGTTAATTCTGATTCATTAGTCGCTAGTGGGTCTGATGCCTTTAATGATGCTTTACTATCACTATCGGTTTTAGCATCGGCGATTATCTATATGATATTTAAAATAAGTTTAGAAGCATATGTTGGTGTGCTATTATCTTTATTTATTATTAAAGCTGGTTTAGAACTAATTAAAGAGTCAATTGATAATATATTAGGCCTAAGAGTGGAAAGTAGTCTTGCAAAGTCAATTAAAAAAGAAATCTCGAAAGAAAAGAATGTTCAAGGTGCATACGATTTAGTATTGCATGATTATGGACCTGATAAGTATTTAGGATCAGTTCATATTGAAGTTGCTGATACTTTGTCAGTTGCTGAGATTGACAAAATATCAAGAAGAATAACTAGAATTATCAAAGAAAAATATGGAGTAATATTACATACTGTCGGAGTTTATTCTGTAAATACTAAAGATAAAAAGATTACGGAAGCTAGAAAAGAAGTAAGTAGTATTGTCTTTGCTCATGAAGGAATACTTCAAATGCATGGCTTTTATTATGATGATGTCGAGAAAATAATAAGTTTTGATATAATTATTGATTTTAAAGTTAAAGATCGTGAAGAATTATATAAAGAGATTTGTGATGAACTTCGCAAGAAATACAAAGGTTATACTTTTGATATAACATTAGATATAGATGTAAGTGATTAAGAAATAACTTTTCTTTTTATGCAATAAAGAGTATTGGTAATAAAAATGAAGAATAAAAGGTTGCGGACAAAAGCGATATTTGATTTTTTAGGGACAGTTATAGTAATTTTAATTATCCTTTTTACAATTTTAATCTTATTTTTCGTAATAAATAAGGTAATAATTAGTAGACTAAGTTCGAATGAAGAAAATGGTTTTGATAGAAAAACATTTGACAAGGTACACGAGATAGATTATAGTGTATCTTCTGATTTTACATCTTTTTATAATGATAAACAGTCAAGTCATACATATTACAATGATGAAAAAGGCGGAATTTTTTGTTGGTTTAGGTTTGAAAAATATGATAAAAAATAATATTTCTTTTGAAGAATGGTTTAATGAAAAGAGCACACCTAGTATTGTTAATATCGACTATGTTAGTAGTAAAATATCTAAAATTGTAAATAATGATATTGATGTTTATTATAGAGATGGTGTAGATGAATTTAGTACCAATTATTATTATGGTTTTGAAACAACACATTACTATTATCTTTTAATTTATTATGTAAGAGATGAACTACATGGAGACAGAAATAATCATATATATTATACGACAAGGGAACAACTATAACAGCAATCTTTCCCCAAAAAGTAATAAATACCGCTTCAGGTAAAACGATAGTGGATGATTTAACAAGTGAAACTCCAGTTATGGAGATAATGCTAAATATGCAAGATTATGAAATTGAATCAGGTAGTGTCCATCAACATAAAATATATAATTATGGTAAAGATTCTAATAATAATCTTTCAAAGGGCGCAGATTACATTGTATATGCAATGACAATTGTTCCTAAAAAAGAACTCATTGAAAGACATAACAGAATGCAGCAATCAAGCTTTCAAGAAAAAGGAATTAGTTTAAATTGATTGGTAATATCATAGTTTATGTAAAAGTAATTTAGACTTAAAATTTGACTATTTTGGCTTTTTGTGGTATAATGTCTAGCGTTGAAAGGGAGTAGTTCCCATAATGGTTTTTGGTTCGTCAATACGATATGATAAATATCCGGATCAAAAGAAGTAAAATGAACGAGACTTTCACACATTAGTGTGTGAGTCTCTTTTTTTTGATTTACACACATGAAAGGGGGAATATTTTATGAAAAACAAAAAAGATTATAGTGAAGGATTAGCTTTTTTTCAGGAGTTAATCGTATGTTATGGACTTGCCGCAGTATCCTTTGCAGTAATGTTTCTTTTAGGAGAATCAATAAATCCACATGGCATTGAAGAGATTATAGAGAATCCAAAACTCAAGGAATTAATTTATACAATTGCTAACTATCTAAAGGCATGTCCAGAAGCAATTAGATATATCGGCTTTTTTCTTAGCGCTGCTTTTACATGTAGTTTTGCAATTACTCCGGTAGTTAATGCATCTGAATTGCTTCGTAAAAAATAATTACATCGCATGCACATTTAATTTATACCGATTCTGATAATTTTGGGGAAGGCTAGAGAAATCTAGTCTTTTTTATGTTATAATTTAAATAGGATGTTGGTTATGAAAGAAGTAGAAAAGAAAATTCAAGTTGATGATAATAGATTTTTGATATACAGAATAACTAATGGATATGTTAAACCAACATATACTATAACAGAAGGCTTTTTAGAAGATGGCATTTTATTAAGTACCTATAGTTTATCTCAATGGGATGATTATGGTTTGGGCGGATGGATTAATAATGATGAAGGCATTGATAAGATATCTTTTGAATTTGATAAAAATCATCCTTTATTCTTACCATTATTTCATTTATTAAATTATGATAATGAATTATTAATTGATGACGATGATACAAAAGAGAAAAATCAAAAGTATATGTTGGTACGTAGAGAAAAGGATAAGATATATCTCGATTTTGTCGATCATTTAGAAGATAGTGATTCTTTTGAAGAAAGATTTAATGTTTTTATAAAAAATATATTGTTTGATGGTAGAAGTAAAATAGATCAAGAACAAAAAGATACAAAAAAAAGATTGCTTACTTTTTTTGCGGAAGCAAATAATGCATTAATTAATGATTATAACCAAATAACAATGGAAGAGTCTCTTTTAGAAAATGCTACAAATGATGATTATGAACAAATGAAAAGGGTTTTTAAAAGAAAAATATAAGCCATTTTTAGACTAGATTGTTCTAGTCTTTTTTTATGTTATAATAATACTAGGATGGTATAGTTATGATAGATAGTATTATGCATAGACTAGATAAAACTATAAGTAATCTCAGCAGTGGAAGTTTTGTAGAAATTTTTCCATTGATATTGGAAGATTTAGAATACATTCTTATAAATTATAAAAATGATAAAAAAAAATTACCACCAGATGTAGAATTTGAATTTGGAATTGCTTTGACAGAAAAAATTCACGAGTATTATGCTAAACTTGCTAAAGTTTATGTAAAAGAAATCTATGGTATGGATATGAATATTATTTTAGAAAACAAGTATAGTCTTTCTGGTGCAGGCGGTGGATATAATTCTCAAGATGGAAATATGTATTATTCTACGATGGGGGCTCTTTTAGCTACAAAAAGTGATTTAAGTTTTTTACATACTTGTTTGCATGAGGCTTGTCATAAATTACAGCATAGAGTTTATATGGCTGATAAACCAGTTTTATTTCCTCCCCATATGTTAAAAATACTAAGAGAATCATTATTAGAAGAAAGTTTAACGGAGAATAATAGAGAGTTTTATACTAGTAATTATACAATGCTTTTTGCTGAAAATGATGCTGAAAATTTTGCGAGAAAAAATATTTATAATTTTATCGATAATTTATTTTCTTTGTATAAAAGACGAAGTAATAAATCATCAATTGACATGATGAAATTCTTGCCAAAGGTTATGAAAATTAAAGATGCTTTTGTTAAAGTCTTAAGAGATGAAGAATTTAGGCTTGATCCAGAGATTATACAACAGCTTTATGGTGAAAACATGTTAAATGGTGATTATACTTTTCATAATCATCAAGTTGATAAACTAATACTCATTGATAAATATATTAAATTTCATCCAGAACTTCAAAATCAATATCCTATTTTAAGATTATTATTTGTGGAAAATAGAGTGAAGAATTATGAAGAAATATTACAAGATTGGGATAATCAAAAAAGAAATTTAAATCAACAAGGTCAGCAAAAAATAGATGCACTATATGAAGAAATAATTAGATTAGATCCTATATTAATGATTACTAGTTTGTTAGAAAAAAATGATAATCAATCGGTTAGAGATTTTATTGATTTACATCCAACAATTTTCGAAGAGTATCCTGTTGAGATGGCGGAATTAACTGAAAAATATGGTAATTTTTATGGCTTAAATAAATGATGATAATTCATAGATGAAAAAGATGAAATAATTCATCTTTTTTTGTTATAATTAATGGGGATGTGTTAGAATGTTTCAGACCGAAAAGGGTACAATAATTGGTGAATTTGATTTATATGATTATGGTCTTCCTACTACTAAGGGATATTTATTACATCAAGTTTCTAATGGTGGAAATAATGGTGACAAATATCCAGAGAATAGAGAGTATTTAAGAATTATTGGATTCACTAAAGATAATCAAATAATAGAGTATGGTTATGTCTATTTTATGTTATATACAACAAAAGAAGGTATACCAATTTCCGAGTATATAGGATTAAAAGTATTTGAAGATTACCGAAATAAGGGTTTAGGAGATTTACTTATGTCAGTATATCTTTATTATAGTTATGATAATGGATTTACTTTTGCACAATCAACTACAAAGCAAAGAAAACTAGATTTATTATCACTGATGAATAAATATGGCTTCACTGTTAAGAAACCAGAGAAATACGATAATGGTGAAAGAACAACATTATTAGGCAATCAAATGGTTGTTGATATTTTTAAATACAATGAAGGTGGAATCTATTATCAATTTAAAACTACTAAAGCAGAACAATTATATAGACGAAATAATTACAAAGTTGCTGATAATTATAAATATTTAAGTTCACAGGAAATAGCCCCCAATCCAATTGATTATAAAAAGGTTGGTTGGACGGTTCCTCTTGAGGAATATGAACGAACTAATAATGATGATACTTTGGTAGAAGATAATTTAGCAAAATCAGGCTTTTCTAAATAGGAAAAATTATAAAAAAAGAAAGACTAGAGAAATCTAGTCTTTTGAAATTACTTCATAAAGGGTTAATAACAATCATATTATAACATTTTTAAAAAAAATATTCTATAATTTGTCGTCAATAACTTTTATAATATTTTTATTAAAGGAGTTTATGATGGCAAAATATGTATTTGTAACGGGTGGAGTAGTTTCAGGATTAGGTAAGGGGATTACGGCTAGTAGTATAGCTTTATTAATAAAATCACGAGGATATAAAGTGTTCATGCAAAAATTTGATCCATATTTTAATGTGGATCCGGGAACAATGAATCCGATTCAGCATGGAGAAGTTTTTGTTACTTATGATGGATGTGAAACTGATTTGGATTTAGGACACTATGAAAGGTTTATTGATTGTGAATTAAATTATTCTTCGAATATAACCAGCGGGAAAATTTTTAAGTCAGTAATCGATAAAGAACGGCATGGTGATTATTTGGGAGCAACTGTACAGATGATTCCTCATATTACAAACGAAATTAAGAATAAAGTATATGAGGCAGGTCATTCTAGTGGAGCAGATGTTGTTATTACGGAAATCGGAGGAACTGTCGGAGATATTGAAAGCCAACCTTTTATTGAGGCTTTAAGACAAATCCAATACGAAAAGGGTTCGAGCGAGACATTCTTTGTGCATTGTACATTAATACCTTATATTTTTGGCTCAAATGAACTTAAAACCAAGCCTACCCAAAATAGTGTAAGGGATTTACGAAATATGGGCATAAGACCAGATGCTTTGGTTTGCAGGGCGCCTTTTAGCACTGGTGATCATCTTAAAGAAAAGTTATCGTTATTTTGTTCTGTTCCTAAAGAACATGTGATTGATTCCATAGATGTTAATAATATCTATGAAATACCTATTAATTATTATAAACAAAAAATAGATGAAATTATTCTTAAACAATTTGGTTTACCAATCAAAAGAGCTGATTTGTCGGATTGGAAAGAATTAATTAAAACAGTAGATAATCTTGATAAAGAAGTGGAAATTGCTTTGGTAGGAAAGTATGTAGAATTACACGATGCTTATATATCTGTAGTGGAATCATTAAAACATGCAGGGTATAAATATCATACTAAAATCAATATTAATTGGGTTGATTCAGAAACTCTTGAAGGTGATAAAGTTAATTTAAAAGAAATATTTAAAAACTCTCAGGGTATTTTAGTACCTGGAGGGTTTGGTAGCCGAGGTATCAAAGGAAAAATTAAAGCGATTAATTATGCTAGAACTAATGATGTACCTTTTTTAGGAATTTGTCTTGGCTTGCAATTAGCCGTTATAGAATTTGCTCGCAATGTTTGCAATATTAAAGAAGCTAACTCAACAGAGTTTGATGCCAATACTAGTGAACCAATTATTGACTTGATGGCGGACCAAAAATCTATAGTTAATATGGGTGGTACATTAAGACTAGGCAATTATGAGTGTACTCTAACTAAGAATACTTTAGCATATAAGGATTATAATAGTGATAAGATTTTAGAAAGACACCGTCATCGTTATGAGTTTAATAATAAATACCGTACTTTATTAGAGGAAAAGGGAATGGTTTTTTCAGGTATCAATGAAAAGTCTAATTTAGTAGAAATAATTGAAATCCCTAAGTTAAAACATTTTATAGCATCACAGTTTCATCCGGAGTTTAAATCGCGTCCCTTAAGACCAGCGCCTTTATTTGATTCGTTTGTTAAAGCCAGTATTGATAATAACAAGAAGTAAATTGAATAGTATTAAATAGTTTGGTATCATAATTGTTAGATAAGTATGAAAAAAGTAATTATTTTGGGTAATGATACTACGATATTTTATAAAAAGATTAGATTCTATCGCTTTTTAAAGTTTTTAGGATATCATTTTGAATTAAAATATAAAGATGATTCCGTTAAAAAAAGTGAAGAGATAAATAATATTATTAAAATCTTAAATACCAAAGGAAGAAAAAATACTTATAGTTTAATATACGATTATGCTTGTGATGTTTTAGATCAAGAGTTTGTTTGTCATAATCTTTGTGATTTTAAAAATGATCGTTGTGCCTCAAAAAGAAATAAGAACTCAAAACATCACAGCTGTTGTGAAGGAACAAAACGAGGATTATGTAAACATTTTGATAAAAAAACCAAAAGGTGTGGTATTAAATCTATTGCTTGTAAACTGTTCGTGTGTCCATACTTAATGAAAAAGGGCGTTAAATATCGAGTTAATAAAGTAGTATATCTTAAATATTTTTTGAGTTTTAGACAAAAAACTATTTGTTATGCATCTTTTTTTGAAGACAAAGACCAAGTAATTAAAAAATTTATGAATATCTTTAGATGGTATTAGATATTGAACAATAAAAGGACTAGAGTAATCTAGTCTTTTATGTTAGAATACTTTTCAAGAGGTGTTTTGGATGAAATACAACGTTAATGATTTATATTTTGCTAAATGTCGGCTTTGTATCATGGATATTATTAATTCATATATGGAAGATGGTCAAGTAATAGAGCCACGTCCTGATTATGTTGATTATTATACTATTTTATATTATCACAGAGGAAAGTTTGTTAATTTGTATGATTTTAAACGAAAATATAAAGATATATCCCAAGTAACTAATCCTAAGGCCAATTATGACGAGGATATTATTTTAGAAATAAGTAGCTTAGCCGATTATATTCGTGAGGGACAAAAAAGAATATCTCGGAAAGAATGTGAATTTGTAGAAAACATTATTACTAAAACTTTGTCCTTAGACGATTATTGTCATCATAATAGATAACTAGAGTAATCTAGTTTTTTTATGGTATACTGTATATGTGATGTTATAATGATGTTAGAAAGAATTCAAAAAAATGAAGAAAGATTAGATAGTTTGTTATGTTCGATTAGTAATTTAAAAGATGTATTACAAGACTTTAAATTAAATATTAAGAATATACGTTTAGTTAATAATTATTATGGTAGTTCTAATTGGTTTAAAGATAAAAAGGCATATGAAAGTAATAATATTTCTAAAATAAAAGCGGGTGTTTTAAGTGAAGATGCTGTTTGGAATATGCTTGAAGATGTTGATGATATTATTTTAGAAATGAAAGATATTATAAATGATTATGAACAAATGAAGGGAAGGAAAAGAAAATGAAAAAATTATTTGGAGGTATTAATTTAACTTGGAAAAAACTAATATTATTAGCCGTTGTTGCGGGTGTTTATACGGCGGTGATGGCGATAATACCTGATTTAAAATATACATCATTTTCGACAATTGTAGCGACATTTGAAGTTTGGATTTTCTTTGGGATATTTATTATTATGAATAGTAAATCGGCGAAGGATTCTGCTTTAAAATGCTTTGTTTTCTTTTTAATTAGTCAACCTTTAATATACTTATTACAAGTACCTTTTAGTTGGCAACATTGGGGACTATTTAGTTACTATAAATATTGGTTTATTTGGACAATATTATGTTTACCAATGGGATATATTGGTTATTATATGAAAAAAGATAAATGGTGGGGATATTTAATCTTATTTCCGATGATTATATTGACAGCATATTGTTATATAACATATTTAGCTTATTTTACTTTTTCTTACCCTAAATATGCATTAATATGTCTATTTTGTATTGGGGCTATGATTATTTATCCACTTTATATTTTTAACAATAAGAAAATTAGAATATTTGGTTTAATAATTAGTCTAGCATTAATTATTTTTGTAACAGTAAATGGTTTGATGAATCCTTATCGTTATGAAACTTATATTATGGGTAATGGAAAGACATATTCTTTTGATGATACTTATAAAGTATATTTAGAAGATAAAAAATACGGTGATGTTAACATTGAATATTTAGATAGTGTTGAAGATTATATGATTAAAGTTTCTTTTAAAAAAGAGGGTAAAACTAAGATTATTTTGGAAGATCAAGAAGGTAATAAAAAAACTTATAATATAACTATTAAACGTGATACATATGAGATAAGTGATTAACTATTAATAACATAATCATCTTGATAAATAATGGATTACATTATATACTCATTATAGTAGGTGAGAATATGAAAAAGCAGAACACTATTATGATGATCATAACTGTGATAATCTTTTTATCTTTTGTGGCTTTTGCTACCTATGCGTACTTTGCAACCGGTAATTTAAATGTAATTAATGTAGCAAATGCTAATACAATAACGGAAACAAATAATATGGTATTTGATGTAATTGGGGGAGGTATGTCCCTTAATATAACATTAGCTAAGATGGCGGATGGAGCTGCTAATAATAATTTAGTAGCTATTTCTAATAATACGACCTTAACGGTTAATTTTACACCCAATACGGATTATAGTATGATATGTACCTATGATATTGTATATGAATGGACAAGCAGTGATAAATATACTACGCATAGTTCAGGAGTTACAGATAAAGAGTTTACCATTCAAGCCTTTCAAACATATGTAGAAAATACAATTAATGGCGATGGTATGGTTACTCAGGAAACAGATTTATCAGCTTTAACATATAACAATAATAGTGTAACAATTGTAAGTGGAGCCCAAATATCAGGAACAGGGAACACAACTACTACCGCCGTATGGAATTTAATAAGTAGAGTTTATAATGTAAATGCGAGTCAAACAGCTTTAGAGGGAAAAAATTTTGTTGGTAAATTTAAGATAGCCAATGTCTCATGTGTAGCAGGTGAGGTTGAAACAACCGTTATAGCAAGTGGAAATGTTAATGAAAATATCACCTGGACATTAGATGATAATGGCACTCTTAAAATAATGGGATCAGGAGAGATGCCAAGTTATAGTTTTAATGGTGCACCATGGTATGCAAATAGAAGCTCTATAGAAAGCGTTGAAATTGGAAATGGAATTACTTCGATTAGTAGTTATGCTTTTAATTATTGTAGTAGTTTAACATCCATAACCATTCCAAGCAGTGTAACAAGTATTGGTGCTTATGCTTTTCAAGGAGCAGGCCTAACTTCAATAACCATTCCAAACTTGGTAACATCATTGGAAGCAGGTGTGTTTTATAATTGTAAACACTTAACAAGTGTCACGCTGCCAAGTAATATAACTACCATTAGACCAATGGCATTTTCTGGTTGTAGTAGTCTAACCTCAATAACCATTCCAAGTAGTGTAACAAGTATTGGTGATCTTGCTTTTCAATATGCAGGCCTAACTTCAATAACCATTCCAAACTCGGTAACATCAATTGGTGAACAAGTGTTTCAATACTGCAGAAATTTAACCACCGTAACGTTATCAAGCAATATGACGACAATCACTCGTAATGCATTTTATGGATGTAGTAGTTTAGAGTCAATAACCATTCCAAGTAGTGTAACTACAATAGGCAATATGGCATTTTCTGGTTGTAGTAGTCTAACCTCAATAACCATTCCAAATACAGTGACCTCCATTGATGCTGGTGCCTTTTCAAATAGCAGTCTAACGTCTATAACCATTCCTGATACAGTAACATCATTGGGATCAAGTGTGGTATCAAGCTGCAAAAAATTAACAAGTGCCACCTTGCCAAATACCATAACGACAGTCCCTGATAGCACATTTGATGGATGTAGTAGTTTAACATCGATAACCATTCCAAGCAGTGTAACAAGTATTGGCAGTTTTGCTTTTCAAGGAGTAGGCCTAACATCAATAACCATTCCAAGTGGTGTAACAAGTATTGGTAATTATGCTTTTCGAAATTCAGGTCTAACATCGATAACCATTCCAAGTAGTGTAACAAGTATTGGCGGTAATGCATTCAGAAATTGTGCTTCTTTATCATCTGTTATATATAATGGTAATACATATACAACACAGTCTGGATTTACATCAGCATATGGAGGAACTTTAGGTTCAAATGTATTTACTGGTACTTCATTAGGAGAATAAAATTCTTTATAATAATAAATAAGACGGATGAAAATCCGTTTTTTAATTTGAATTTGAGAAACATCACAAGATTGCATTTCAATTATGGAAACATAATCATCTTGATAAATAATGGATTATATTATATACTAATTATAATTGGTGAGAATATGAAAAAGCAGAACACTATTATGATGATCATAACTGTGATAGTCTTTTTATCTTTTGTAGTTTTTGCTACCTATGCGTACTTTGCAACCGGTAATTTAAATGTCATTAATGTCGCAGCCTCTAATGTAATAACTGAGCAAAATAATATGGTATTTGATGTAATTGGGGGAGGTATATCCATTAATATGTCGTTAGCTAAGATGGCGGATGGCGCTGCTAATAATAATTTAGTAGCTATTTCTAATAATACGACCTTAACAGTTAATTTTACACCCAATACGGATTATAGTATGATATGTACGTATGATATCATTTATGAATGGACGAGCAGTGATAAATATACTGCTCATAGTCCAGGCGTAACAAATAAAGAGTTTACGATTCAAGCCTTTCAAACATATGCGGAAAATACGGTTAATGGCGATGGCGTTGTTACTGAGGAAACAGATTTATCAACATTAACATATACCAATAATAGTGTAACAATTGTTAGTGGAGCCCAAATATCGGGAAGTGGTAGCACAACTAGTACAGCCGTATGGAACTTAATAAGTAGAGTTTATAATGTATATGCGAGTCAAACAGCTTTAGAGGGAAAAAACTTTGCAGGTAAATTTAAGATAGCCAATGTCTCATGTGTAGCAGGCGAGGTTGAAACAACCGTTATAGCAAGTGGAAATGTTAATGAAAATATCACCTGGACATTAGATGATAACGGCACCCTTAAAATAATGGGATCAGGAGCTATGCCAAATTATAGTTCTAGTGGTTCACCATGGTATGCAAATAGAAACTCTATAGAAAGTGTTGAAATTGGAAATGGTATTACTTCGATTGGCAAATACAGTTTTAACGGTGAGTCAAATTTGACATCTGTAACAATTCCAAGTAGTGTAACAGGTATTGGTGATTATGCTTTTCAAAATACAGGCCTAACATCGATAACCATTCCAGATACCGTAACTACAATTGGAAACGCTGTTTTATCTAGTTGCAAAAATTTAACTTCTGCAACGTTACCAAGTAATATAACAACAATACCGACTTCTTTATTTTGGGGTAGTAGTAGTTTAACAAACTTTACTATTCCAAGTAGTGTAACAAGTATTGGTACAAATGCTTTTCTAAATACAAAACTAACATCGATAACCATTCCAAGTAGTGTAACAAGTATTGGCAATTATGCTTTTGCAAATACAGACCTAACATCGATAACCATTCCAAGTAGTGTAACAAGTATTGGTAATTATGCTTTTCAAGATACAGGCCTAACATCGATAACCATTCCAGATACAGTAACTTCACTAGGAACCAATGTTTTATATTATTGCAATAATTTAACTTCTGCAACGTTACCAAGTAATATAACAACAATACCTAAATCAACATTTGAAGGTTGTCGTAGTTTAACAAACTATACTATTCCAAGTAGTGTAACAAGTATTGGTAATAATGCTTTTCGTTCCTCAGGTTTAACGTCAATAACCATTCCAAGTAGTGTAACAAGTATTGGTGATTATGCTTTTTTTACTACAGGCCTAACATCAATAACCATTCCAAGTAGTGTAACAAGTATTGGCAATTCTGCTTTTGCTTATACAGGCCTAACATCGATAACCATTCCAGATACCGTAACTTCACTTGGAACCGGTGTTTTGGGTGGCTGCGAAAATTTAACTTCTGCAACGTTACCAAGTAATATAACAACAATACCTAAACAAACATTTAATGGTTGTCGTAGTTTAACAAACTATACTATTCCAAGTAGTGTAACAAGTATTGGTGATTATGCTTTTCGAGAGACAGGCCTAACTTCGGTAACCATTCCAAGTAGTGTAACCACAATAGGTACGTATGCTTTTTCTGGAAGTAGTCTAACTTCGATAACTATTCCTGATACAGTGACAATTCTTGGAACCTATGCTTTTCAAAACTGTAAGAGTTTAACAAACGCAACGTTGTCAAGCAATGTGACAACAATCCCTAATTATGCATTTGATGGTTGTAGTAGTTTAACAAACTGTACTATTCCAAGTAGTGTAACTAAGATTGGTGATTATGCTTTTCGAAATACAGGCCTAACATCGATAACCATTCCAGATACCGTAACTTCACTTGGAACCGGTGTTTTAAGTGGCTGCAAAAATTTAACTTCTGCAACGTTACCAAGTAATATAACAACAATCCCTAATTATGCATTTGATGGTTGCAGTAGTTTAACAAACTGTACTATTCCAAGCAGTGTAACAAGTATTGGTAATGTTGCATTCAGAAATTGCTCTTCTTTATCATCTGTTATATATAATGGTAATACATATACAACACAGTCAGGGTTTACATCAGCCTATGGTGGAACTTTAGGTTCAAATGTATTTACTGGTACTTCTTTAGGAACATAAAATTCTTTATAATAAGTAATAAGACGGATGAAAATCCGTTTTTTGTATGTTATAATCTTTATAAGAGGATGGAAGTAATATGAAAAAATTAAAAGTTGGTATGTTTATGGATTCTTGGTATCCAGATATAAATGGTGTTATCTTAGTTATGGATAATTTAATTAAGAATATGCAAGATTATGCAGATATCACCCTTGTTGTTCCAACAACAGGAAGTGAAGAGGATGACGGTAACTATCCATTTAAGGTTATTAGAGTAGATAGTATTCCTTTATTAAAGACGGGATATAAACTAGGCATGGTTGATGTAAAATATCTAAAATATAAACGCTTATTTAAAAAATTAGATTTTGATATTATTCATATTCATTCGCCATTTGCTTTAGGAAGATTAGGTATTAGGGTAGCAAGAGAAAAAAATATTCCTGTTATTGCCACGATGCATACAAGATGGGAATTTGAATTAAAAAAATATTTGAAATCAAATTTAGTAACCAAAGTGGGTATTAAGCATTTAATTAAATCTTACAATAAATGTTATAGTTGTATTGCTCTTAATAATGCCTTAGTTAAGGTTTATAAAGATTATGGCTATAAAGGTAAAATGGATATTATTAGAAATGGCACCGACCTAGAAATTGTAGCAAATCCAAAAGAATCACGTGGTAAGATTAATAAAATGTTTAACTTAGATGATAAAGAAAGAGTTTTGTTATTTGTAGGAAGAATAACAAGTGTTAAAAATATTTTCTTTATTTTAGATGTTTTAAAAAGATTAAAAGAAATAAATTTTAAATATAAGATGATCTATGTTGGCAACGGACCAGATTATGAAAAATTAGGTAAGAAAATTAAAGAATATGCCATGCAAGATGAAGTCATTCTTGCTGGGAAGATTATGGATAGACAATTACTTAAAGAGATTTATAATCGGGCAGATTTATTTATTTTTCCATCCCTTTTTGATGCATCTTCCTTAGTTCAAATTGAGGCAGCTTCCCAAGAAACTCCAACAATATTTGTCGAAGGATCTGTTACCTCGGATACAGTAGAAAATAATGTTAATGGGTTTAAAGAAAAAGAAGACATTGAATTATTTGCTAAACGCATCATTAGTATTTTTAATGATCAAAAATTATATAATAGTGTGAAGAAAGCTGCGAAAAATGATTTAGCAATGTCGTGGAAAGATATTGCTAAAGATACTTATGATTACTATTTAAAAACGATTAAGAGTTATCAAGAAGAAAATCATTCTGAAGATAATATAAATTAGTATCGTAAAACTAATTTTATGTTATAATTAGGAATAGAGGTAATTTATGAATAAGAGTGGGAAAAAGGGCATAGGTTCTTTTATAAAATTATTAGTCTTTTTATGGATAGCAAGTTTTGTTATTTCGACAGTAACATCTTTCTTTAATGGGGAAGATAATCCTAAAAATGGCGATTATGATGCAAAGGCTTTGAATATTATTTCTAGTTCTGAAAATGAGCCATTAGATAGTTATATTAAAGATTTTGCTAAAAAGAATAAAATAAAGGTTAAAATAACTTATGAAGATACATTAGATATTGTATCTAAATTAAATAGTGGTGAAGAGTATGATGCTGTATGGAGTGCTAATTCCATTTGGAATTATAAACTAAATAAGTCAGTATCCTTATCAGAGTCAAAGTCAATGAGTATTAATCCTGTTATTTTTGGTATCAAAAAGAGCAAAGCTCAAGAATTAGGCTTTGTTGGTAAAGATATTAGAACACAAGATATTTTAGATGCCATTAAGGATGGTAAATTAAAATTTAGTATGTCTAATCCTAACAGTACCAATAGTGGGGCGGTTGCTTATCTAGGAATTCTTTCTACTTTAGCTGGTAATCCCGATGTTTTAACTCTTGACATGCTTGAACAAGAGTATTTAAAAAATAATATTGTTTCTTTCTTTTCTGGTTTAGAAAGAACAAGTGGTGATGAAGATTACTTAGAGGAATTATTCTTAAATGGTGATTATGACGCCGTTGTTTCTTATGAATCTTCGATTATTAATATTAATAAAAAACTTGTTAATAATAAAAAGGAACCTTTATATGCTATTTATCCAGTAGATGGTGTCAGTATATCAGATAGTATTTTTGCACTTGTAAATAATAAAGATGAGAATAAAAAAGAAGATTTTTTAAAGATTCAAGATTATTTTCTTTCGGGAGATGGTCAAGAAGTATTAGCTAATCTAGGACGTAGAACTTGGTATGGTGGAACAACAGATAGTGCTGATAAGAATGTTTTTAATCCTAACTGGGGTATTGATACCACTAAATTAATTTCACCACTTAAGTATCCGAGTGATGCGGTTATTAATCGTGCTTTAGCTATGTATCAAGAAGAACTTCGTAAACCCATTCATGTTGTTTTTTGTTTAGATTATTCTGGTAGTATGTGGGGTGATGGTTATGATGAATTGGTTAATGCGATGGAATTTATTTTAGATTATGAGGCAGCAAGTCAAGAAAGTATTCAATTTACATCTAAAGATAAGATTGATGTTATTCCGTTTGATAGTGACTATGATGAAGTTTGGAGTACGGATAAAGGCGATGATACAGATTATTTAATTGATAGGATAAAAAAACGTAATCCAGGTGGAGCAACTTATTTATATTCGGCAACTATCGAAGCGTTAAAACTACTTAATGATGGTGAGACTACTTATAATAAGTCAATAATTTTGATGACAGATGGTGATCCAAACGATAGTAAGACTTTTAAAGATTTACAAAATTATTATAATAAACTTGGTTTAAAAATTCCTATTTTTGCCATTACTTTTGGTAGCGCAACTGAAAGATATCTAGATCAAATAGCTGATTTATCGAATGCAAAGGTATTTGATGGTAAAACTGATTTAGTAGCAGCATTTAAAGAAGTACGTGCTTATAATTAGGGAGTTATTATGAAAAATCAAGGAGTAATATCGGCAGTTGTCGGAGGAACGTTTTTTGCTGTACCATATCTTGGCTTGGCCGTTCCTTTTGTACCAGCTCTAGTTATTGGGGCAGCGGCTTTTGGGGCCAGTGAATTGGTTTTTGCTGGTACTAAGAAAAAAAATGCTTTGGAGGATTTGGAAAACTCTAATAAAAGATTATATAATCAAATAGTAAAGGCCAATAAGAGTAATGCTTTTATACTTTCTATGATACCTAAGATTGATGATGAAGCAGTAAAAGCCAATTTGAAAGAGATATATAGTACAAATACTAAAATAATTAATGTTGTAACGAAGAATAATGCTAAAGTGAAAAGCATCAATAATTATTTTGATTATTATTTGCCAGTACTTGTTAAAATCGTTTCTCGCTATGATGAGATTGAGAATCAGAATTTAACTTCAAGCGAGATAAAAAAATTTATGAAAAGTACAGCCGAGATGATTGAGGAGGTAAATGATTCTTTCAAAAAAATTTTATCAAGTTTATATCAAGAGGAAATTGTCGATACAGATGTGGAAATGAAAGTATTTAATCAAATGTTAAAAGCAGATGGCTTTAATGATAAAGGACTCTTAAAAAAGGAGGATAAAGATGAATAAGAAAACAATAATAGGTATAGTAATATTTGCAGTTTTGATAGGACTTATTGTTTTATATAAAGTTGCCGGTAATGCTATTAATCACATTATGGGTGGTGATTTAACAACCATTTATGTGGCTACAGGTGGAGGAAAGGAAGATTTTCTTAAAGATAAAGAAGTATTAGAGATATTAAGAAAAGAATATAAACTTGATGTAGTCTTTGATACGTGGAGTAATAGTAAGACAGTATCTAGTCCGTTAATTAGAGAAACAATTGGTCTTGGTAATCAAGATATCATTAACCGGATGGAAAATGGGGAAACATTCACGATTAATTCCGAGGGAGTAACGAAGTATGATGCTTTATTTACTTCGGATATCCGTTATTATGAATACTATAAACAAAAACCTATAGAAAATGAAGCTGAAAGATATACGGTATTAGGCGGAGGTTTAACGCTTAATACACCAATTGTTTTCTATAGTTGGGATAAGATAGTAGATGCCTTAATTGCTAATGGTATTGCACAAGAGCAAGATGGCATTTATTATGTTACCGACATGGATCGATTAGTAGATATCATCTTAAATGGTAAGAAATGGTCTGAACTAGGTGTAACAGATGATATTTATGGTAATGTATCTATTTCATCAATTGACCCAGTTAAATCTAGTCCAGGTGCTACATATTATGGTTTATTACTTGCTATTCTTTCTCACGGTGAAGTTACGGAAGAAAATGTCATAGCTAATATGCCTAAACTAAAAGATTTATATATTAAATCTGGAAATATGAAGTTTACGCCAGCTGATTTATTCCAAGAATACTTAAGAGCAGGCATGGGTACGCAAAAGATTATCGTTGATTATGAAAAAAGTATTATTGATTTTTCTAATTCTAATGAAAAGGGCTTTGAACAAGTTAAAGACCGGATAAGAATACTATATCCAAAACCAACATCTTGGAATAACCACTGTTATATGTATTTTACGGAAGCTGGTGAGATACTTTATAAAGCTTTTGAAGAGAATGAAAAAATACAACAAATTGCTTGGGAAAAATATGGCTTTAGAACTGGTATAACAGGTGGAAAATATGATGTGTCAAAGATAGGGGTTGCTGTACCACAAGAAATAACTAGTACTGTTCCAGGTTTAAAAATGGCAGAATATAATGCATTAATTGATGGTCTTAAATAGGAGGTTAAAGAATGGACATGAATATTAATTTAGAAGATTTTGAAAAGAAAGACGTTGAACTATTAGTAGCAGGTAATGAAAAAGTATCTGAAGAAAAGGTAGAAAGTACTCTTAACTATGACAATTTGACAGATGAAGAAAAGAAGGCAATTGATGAGTTTGTTGCTAAAATTGATGTTAATGATGCAACACAAATATTACAATTTGGTGCTGCTGCCCAAGATAAAGTAGCAGAATTTTCTGACTCTATTTTACAAAATGTTAAAACTAAGGATTTAGGAGATGTTGGCGACTTATTATCTAAGTTGGTTTCAGAGATTAAAACCTTTGATAAAGAAGTTGCTGGTCAAAAGGTTGGCTTCTTAGAAAAAATGTTTACAAGTGCCAAAAAAGAAGTGGATCGTATTAAGGCTCGTTATTCGAAGATTGAAACTAATATTGGCGCTATTGAACAAGGCTTAGAAAAAGATAAGATTCAAATGCTAAAAGACATTAGCATTTTTGATGTTATGTATCAAAAGAATTTGGATTATTTTAAGGAAGTATCATTATATATCATTGCTGGTGAACGTAAAATTAAAGAACTTCGTGAGGTAGTTTTACCAGAACTTAAAGCTAAAGCTGAAAAAACTGGTGAACAACTTGATATTCAAAAAGTTAATGATATGGAGCAATTAATTAATCGTTTTGAAAAGAAAATTTATGATCTTAAAACAACAAGAATTATATCTATTCAAATGGCTCCACAAATTAGATTGTTACAAAATAATGAATCAGAGTTAGTAGAAAAGATTCAAAGTTCTATTACAAATACTATTCCTCTTTGGAAGAATCAAATGGTTCTTGCGCTTGGTATTAGCAACGCTAAACATGCTTTACAATCACAACAAGAAGTGTCTAAACTTACTAATGAGATGTTAGTTAAGAACAGTGAAACTTTAAAACAAGGTTCTATTGAGATTGCTAAAGAAAGTGAAAAAGCTATCGTTGATATTGAAACAATTAAGAAAACTAACCAAAATCTTATTGATACTATTGATACAGTTATTAAAGTTCATGAAGATGGTCGGATTAAAAGACAAGCTGCTGAAAAAGAACTTGAAAATATGGAAAAAGAACTTAAGTCTAAATTACTTGAGATTAATGTTAAATCAAAGAAGGATTAAAAATTATATCTAAAAAAAGACTTTATGTCTTTTTTTTCTATATAGCAAGGAGAGTATAATGGAAAATAAATATTTTAGTGAGATTTATGATGACTTTTTTGGAGTAAATAAGATTATTGTTCCAGAAGAAAAAACTAATGATATGGATATTTACACCGAAATAGATAATTTGTATTTAGATGACGAATCAAAAAGTCTTTTAAAAAAGATAGTAGATTATATGCAAAAGTATAATGAAGGAAAAGAGACTAACTATATCAATTTTAATATTATTTTTGAATGTAAAACGAAAGAATGTCGTAATAAAATAATTGATATTCTTAGAAATAGTGTTAGTAAAACTCAATATACTGTTAATGATAATATATATAATTTGTCTTTATATGAATTAAATAATAAGATTGATACAGTTGCGTTATATGATAAAAATGGTCTTATTAGTATTAGTGATTTAAGTAGTATATCGATGCAAAGTGATAATAATATTAAGATATTCTTTTATAATATGGGACTAACATTAAATAAAAAGAATATAACACTTTTATGTGGTTCCAAAGAAGAAATAGCTAATTTTAAGAGTTTTAATTCCGAAGTAATTGATAAGTATTTTAATTTTCGTTTAGTGGAGGTAATTCCTACAAGTCAAGATATTTATAATGAGGTATTAGCTAGTGTTGAAGTAACTGATGATCAAAAGATTAATCTACTTGATTATATTACATCATCACATAAAGAAATTAGTGATTATACAGAATATCGTGATAAGTTAATTGATTATATATCTTTTCATAAAGAAATACCTAAAATTAAAGAAGAAAAGACTATCGAAGAAATATTTAGTGAGCTTGACGAACTAGTAGGTCTAAGTGATGTAAAGAAAATATTACATGATTTAGTTAATCTAATTGAGTTAAAGAAGAAAAGTGATTTAAAAATTAATGATGTTAATCTACATATGTTATTCTTAGGTAATCCAGGAACTGGTAAAACTACTGTAGCCAGATTATTGTCAGGAATTTTATATAATTTAGGTTATATTAAAGAAAATAAACTGATGGAAGTAACAAGTAAAGATTTAGTAGCGGAATATGTTGGTCAAACCTCTATTAAAACAAATAATGTCTTAGAAAGAGCTTTAGGAGGAGTTTTATTTATTGATGAAGCTTATTCTTTATCAAGTAAGTTAAGTACATATAATGATGAAGCAATTGCTACTTTAATTAAGGGTATGGAAGATAACCGTGATAATTTAGTCGTTATTTTTGTGGGTTACACTAAAGAAATGCAAGATTTTATTAATTCTAATTCTGGTATTGCATCAAGAATTGGCTATACACTAGATTTTAAGGATTATACCGAAGATGAATTAGTTAAGATTCTAGAAGGTATGGTTCGTAAATCAGGCTTTGAAATAACTCCTGAAGCCATTAATAAAGTACGTTTAATTATTAAAGATAATAAAGATAAGCCTAATTTTGGTAATGCAAGATTTATGCGTAATCTATTTGAAAAAAGTATTATTTTACATGCTACGAATACAAAAGATAAGAAGAGTAAAAAAATCCTTCGTACGTTAACTGACAAAGATATTAATATTGATAATATATTAGTTTAAATATATAATATATGTTATTAATTATTTGGAGGGTTTATGGGACAAACTTACAGTATTGGAAAAAAAGAAATAGCATTAAGTAATAATGCTGTCTTGATTCTTGAAAAAAAGAGCGAAGATTATGAATGGGTTGAGGTAACATATCAATCATCAGATAAAGAAATTTTACTTGGATCATATTTTGAATATAGTTTTGGCAGTGGTAAAGAGTGGTTGGAATATAATGATGATTTTGTTGTCTTAATGAAAGATAAATATGGTTACTATGATAGTGCTAACGACGATGATTTATATTACTATGATGACGATAATTTTGGTTATATTGGTCCAAATGTAAAAATAATGTTTGATATTAATAATGAAAAGTTTGTTCAAGGTACCGAAGAAGAACTTTTAGAATTATATTTAAGTTCATTTAAAAATCAAGGAAGATCATTATAATGTATACTAAAGTTGTTTTTATTAATTATAGTGCAAGTGAACATTTATATCGAATAAGTATATTTTTAAAAAATGCCAAAGGTATTGTTCATATCAGCAGTAGTCCATTCGATATTGATAATTATCCATACTTGTCTCAAAAACTTAAAGAAGGTAATATGGTTTATATTAATGCTTATGATGGTTATGTAGGTCTTGAAGAAAAAGAAGGACCATATAATGAAAAAGAAGTATTTAATTCATTATATGAGAGTCATAATGATATAATGTCAGAATTACTTATTAATTTAGATAAGAACATTAGAGATGATAATCAAGTTCAAAGAAAACTTGTTAAGATAGGTAATTTTTATAAATAACTAGAGCAATCTAGTTTTTTTATGCTACAATTATTTTGGGTGGTAATTATGGCTTTTGTTATAATAGCGGTAATTATAATTATTATATATATCTTGATAACTTATATTATGTTTTTAATGGTTTGTAAGAATAATAAAAACAAAATGCCAATGGAAAAAGAAGTTGCTAAGACATTAGAACCTTACAAAGATATGATTGATATTGGTCAAAAATGGATGGAAGATAAATTAAAAAGAAAGCAAATTAACGATATTTATATAAAGTCTAATGATGGCTTAAAATTACATGCCATATTTATTATGCATCCACACAGTAAGGGTATTTTTCTTGAGTGCCATGGTTATAAGAGTACTGCTCAAAGAGATTTATATCCATCATGTCATGAATATTATAAAATGGGATATAGTTTGCTAATACCTGATAATCGAGCTTGTGGTTTAAGTGAAGGTAAATATGTGACTTTTGGAATGAAAGAAAGTGATGACGTTATTTGCTGGGTTAAATATATAAACAAATCATATCATAAGCAGGCTATTATTCTTGCTGGGGTGTCCATGGGAGCAACATCGATTCTGCTTGCCTTAAAGCATATTAAAAGAAAAATGAATATAAAGTGTGCTTTAGTGGATTGTGGATTTGTATCAGCATATGATGAGGTTTTATACTGCATTAAACATTATTTTCATTTACATGGTAAATTGTTTATTGGGATGATTAATTTTTGGTGTAAAAGAATTGCTAAATTTAGTTTAAAGAAAACTAATACAACTTTATTACCAAATAAAGTAAAAATACCAATTCTTTTTATTCATGGGGTGGATGATGATTTCGTTCCTTGTGAAAATACAAAGGTTAATTATGAAAAATATGATGGCCCTAAAGAAATAGTTTTATTTGAAAAAACTAGCCATGGAATTAGTTATTTAGTGGATTCTAAAAGATATCTTGATGCCATTCAAAGAACAATTGACAATTCCTAAAAGTATTGATTAAATAATTGTGAGAGGTGTTTATGGAAGAAGAAACAATTTTTCAAGAACGTTGTGGTGCGGTAGGTGAACGTAATCCTGATGATCGTCAACTGTCTTTTACAATGCAATTAGATGAATTAGATAATTCGTTAAGCGTTATTTTTTCGCTATTAGGATTAAAATCAAGAGATATTAAGAAAGTTATTTTAAAAAATGGGAAAAATCAATCAAATGTCGATATATTAACATATGAAGGATACCTAGATCTTTTAGAAAAAGCTGTTGAGATTTTACCTAATTGTCCGATTGCTCCGCTTGATGAGGATTCCAAAGCATTAAGGTGCCGTCCAGATGCTCTAATAGCCAGTGATATATTAGGTGTTACCTTTTTTTGCTTTGCTGCTAAAGCAAGAGGGGAGAAAATTGTTTATAACTACAATGGGCATGAAATAAAATCTGAGGAAATGCCTAATAATTTTGCTGATGCATTAGATTATGTCGCTTTAAAAGTATGTCAGGTTGAAGATTATGACACACGTTGTCAACAATTATATCAAGAGATGGGTTTGCCTAAAGATTTTGACATAGAATTACCTGTTGCTAGTCGAAAAAGATAACAAAAAAACTGGAATAATCCAGTTTTTTATTTTGCATGGTTTTTTTCAATATTGTATTTTAATAATTCTAAGAATTTTTTTAATTTAGGATTTTTAATATTTTTATAAACACCATTAATATGTCTTTTTTCAATATTGAAATTTACTTTTATTTCTACTAGTTCACCTTTTTCTAAAGAATCTTCGATATATTGTTTAGTGGCAAAACCAATACCTAGACCAGATTTAACAAATTCCACAAGTAAACCATGACGATCCATTTCTAGGGTTGGTTTTAATTGAATATTATTTTTAATACAAATATTATTTAAAAATGTTCTTGTATCATATTTTTCATTTTGGACAATTAATGATTGCGATAAAATTGATTTTAAGTTCGTAACATTTTCTATCTTTTTATAAAACTCAGGAGTAGTAAAGAAACAATCTTCGATATCAATTAGTTTAAATTTTTTATATTTATTTTCATTAATAACAATCGTAGAATTAATAAAGACTAAGTCTAATCTTCCGTATCTTAAATCATCATATAATTGATCAGAACTTTGATTAACTAGTTCAATAACAATACCAGGATGCAATTTTTTAAATTCAATGATGGTATCTTTTAAAAGATGTCTGGTTACAGACTCGCCAGCTCCAATCCGTATTTTACCGACATCATTAATATTAATGTTTTTAGCAATTAATTCGACATTATCTAAAGTATTAATTGAATCAACAATATAACGATAAAGAGTTTTACCATCATCTGTTAGGATCATACCTTTTTTATCCCGGACAAATAATACAATATTTAAATCACTTTCTAACTTTTTAATTGCTTTTGTTACTGATGGTTGAGTTACGCATAAAACTTTGGCAGCTTTACTGACATTTCCATAGTATGCAACGGTTTTAAAAATTCTTAATAAATCAAAACTTATATTCATATATTCCTCACAAGAATAGTTAATATGAAAACTATTCATCACGAATATACCATTTTTTGGCCTTTTTGTCTAGATTTGCTCGCTATGAAAATGATATTATGCAACTGAAAGGAGGGATACATATGAAAATATTGTGTATCGGAAATATTGCTTACGATTGTACCGTAAGTGGTAAAGAATTCATTAAGGAAGGGGTACGTAATAGTTATGACAATGTTAAGTTTAATACGGGAGGGCCTACTTCCAATGCGGCAAGCGTTCTAGCTAAGTATGGCGATGAAGTTGATTTTTATGGTCAAGTAGGTAATGATGCTAATGGTAAAAGAGCCCTTGAGGAGATGGCAAGCGAAGGTATTAATATTGAGAATGTTAATGTTTCAGATAATGTTATGACACCTTTTAGTTATGTAATTATTAATGAAACAAATGCTACTCGGACGATTTGTTCAATGCGTAGTAAATCCGATTATAATTGTCCTCAGATAGAGAAAATTAATTATCAAAAAGGTTATGATTATATTTTAACTGATGGTAAATATCCTAAAGATGCGTTGAAATTAATGATTAATAATCCTCATGCTATTTCAATTATTGATGCAGGCAGAGTAAACGAAGGTATAAAATTACTTTGTCATTATGTTGATTACTTAATCTGTTCAGAGGATTTTGCCAATGATATGACCGGTTTAACTATTAATGGTGATTATCAAAATGATTGTAATGTTTATAAACAATTACAAAATATCTTTTCTCAAGCTAAAATTACTATTACCGTAGGAGCTAAAGGTTATATTTATGCTGAAAATGGTCAAATAATTACTAAACCCGCTTATGAACCAGAAGAACCCACGGTGGATACTAATGCGGCTGGGGATATTTTCCATGGTGCTTTTACTCATGCTATAGCTAACGGTTATACATATGAAGAAAGTTTAGAGTTTGCTAATGTAACCGCTTCATTATCGACAACCAGAAGAGGTGGAAGAGCAAGTATTCCTGATTTAAATGAAGTCGAAGAGTCTTTACTAAATAATAACCATTCTTTTACGCGCTCTTTAAAAAAGTAATCGATGTTAAATGATTGATACAGCAATAATTATTGCAGGGGGCGAAGGTAAAAGAATGCAAGAATCAGGTATTGCTACTCTTAAACCATTAGTTATTGTTAACGGAAAACCATTAATATGTTATATTATTGACAGTTTAATAGCATGTAATATAAAAAATATAATTATTATTGAACCTTGGAACCGATCAATTAGGCAAAAAATTAAAAACATTTATGCTGATAAGAAACTTATTTTTATTAATGCTCTTAAAGAAAAAAAGATGTTTTACAATTTAATGCTAGTACGTAAATATATTCAAAACCGTTTTATTCTAGCCGATGCCGACATTATTGTAACTCCCCAAGTAATGCAAGAGTTTATTAATAATGATCAGGATTGCTTTGGAACAATTGCTATTGTTAAAAAGCCCACCATTCAAAATAATCATTATCTTCAGATTGAAAATGATAAGATTAAGGCTTTTGATAAACAGGCTAAAAAGGGTTTTCATGGTGGCTTTTTATATACTTTTGATCCGGAATTTATTAGTTATGTCGAAGAAAGCATTGTTCAAGATGATTTATCATTTACAAGCTTAGTAACTAATTTAGCTAAACAAGTTGATATATTACCAAACTATGTTGATAATATTTGGGATGTTGATTGTTATGAAGATATTGTAAAAACAGAACAATTATTACAAAAAACTAGAGCAATCTAGTTTTTTTGTGTGACAATTTTTATTTATATGATATACTTAACATATAAGGTAGGTGTGCGTATGAAAAGAAGTAACATAGTTTTATTAACAATTACTACAATTACATTACTAGCCTTAGTAATTGGTGCAACATATGCATACTTTGCTACCGGTAACCTAAATATCACAAATGTTGTCAATGCTAATACTGTGACAGAACGTAATAATATGGTCTTTGATACTCTAGGTGGGGGAATGAGTCTTAATATCACTGCATCTAATATGGTAGAAGCTAGACAAGGTAATGTGGCCGCGGAAAATAATACAACATTAACTGTTAACTTTACGGCCAATACTGATTATAGTATGGTATGTACGTATGACATCATCTATGAATGGACAAGTAGTGATAAATATACGGCCCATACAAGTGGGGTATCGTCAAATGAATTTACCATTCAAGGAACACTAGCTTCAAATGCACATGTTAGTGAAGGGACCAATAGTATTAAAAATGAAACAGATTTATCAACTTTATCATATACAAATTACAGTGCCACGGTCGTAAGTGGTGCTAAAATAGATGGAACGGGCGATACGACGAATACCGCTGTATGGACCTTATCAAGTAAGTTTTATAATGTAGATGCTAATCAAAGTGCTTTATCAGGAAAAACATATGCTGGTAAATTTATGGTAGCCAATGTGTCTTGCGTACTTGGATCTACCTTTCCAGGTCCAACAAGTTATTGGTTTGATAGAAATACTTGTAAGCCTGGAAATCCGTGTGCTCATCCAAATTATGGAGGAACATTACAAAGTAATGGACTTGCAACAGGAAGTAATGTTTATATAGGTCAAGATACTAGCCAGTATTACGTATGTGCAACCATAAGTGGCCATGAAGTATGCTTATCACAACCGTATACGCAATATGGTTTAACTGGTCATACAGTAGATTCCGACTTCACAAGTGCGCAACAAGAAAGTGCAAAGCAAGCTTTATATCAAGTCTTTATCGATGCGGGAATTAATATTGATATCTCAGGTTGTCATTCTTATACTTGGATGCAAGCTGACTGTTCTGTTGACGACATTTACTGCGCGGTGCAAAGTAGCGGCTATGTTAAATGTTACGATATAAATGGTAACAAAGAGTGTCAGATTAATTCGCTTGGTCGTGCCAACTGTGATACTTATTTTTAATAGTATTAGAAATAGGATGTGATATGATGGAAAAAAGGATTGTTGTTACGGGTATTTTAAAAAGTAATGATGAGTATTTAATTGTTCAGAGAAGTGCAAATGATGATTTGTATCCTGGTGCTTGGGAATTTCCTGGTGGCCATCTTGAAGAAGGGGAGGCCATTAAAGACGGTTTAAAAAGAGAATTATTCGAGGAAATAGGTTTTAATGAAGAATTTGAACCGATAATAATGCATTATAGTGATGAAGTAACTGGCAATTATAATTTAGAACTGGATTTTCTCATTAATGTTGATAAGGATAAAATAAATATTAAACTAAGTAGTGAACATTTGAGTTATAAATGGGTTTCTAAAGATTCAGAACTTTTAGATGATTATATCAAAGATAAATTAACAAACATATAAAAAACCAAGTATTGATACTTGGCTTTTTATTTTCCTAACAAATTAGTTATTGTTTTAATCGTGTTGGTTACGTCACTTGACGAAGACTTTTTAGTTGTCTTTTTAGTACTTTTGGTATTGCTTTTCTTAGTTGTAGATGATTTCATACTATTATTAATAATGATTTCTCCAAGGCCTTCGGTAATTTTACGAACAGCATTGGGATTATTACTAATAGCTTCTTTGATCTTACCTAAATCAAGTCCATTAGAACTACTTTTTTTCTTTGTTTCTTTTGTGTCTTCGACTTTAATTATCTTTTTTGTCATTTTCTTCCTCATGATCTTCATGTAGTTCTGGAATACATCTTCTACATGGTTCAGTTAAATTGTGTTCGTAAGCTTGAGCAACTGTTCCTTCATAAATCTCTTCACTTTGTGAGAAAGCAGGGCAATCTGGATCAACGTGATACTTTTTACTATGCTTAGCCCAATATACAGTATCGGTTCCATTAACGGCCATAACTTCTTTTTGTGCTTGTTCTAAAGCTTCGGAAGAAACAGGATTGAAATCATAACTTGAAACACCAGCGATAATTAATGCTACAGAAGCAACTGCTGTTACAATTGTTTTTGACTTTTTGTCTAAGTCTTTGTTTAATAATACAAAAACGATAATTGGTAAGAAAGCTAAGACAGATAAAATAGTACCTAAATTGTTCCAAATCCAGAATTTTGCTTTATCCTTTTCAGAGATTGGATCGATATGATTAGCTTTTTTCCATAAAAGTGAACCCGGAACAAAGAACAATAAATCTAGGATAATAAAGATAATTAAGAATGTTGTTTTATCCATTTGAGCAAATAAACTAATTTTATCTGTTAATCTTAAGATAGCAATAATTTCACAGGCAATAGCAATTACCCATAGAATAACGGCAAATATTCTTTTGGTTTTAGCTCTTTGTTCATTATTACCTTGATCTTCTAGTTTAATAATATTGCCCTTAGCATCTTTGCCAAACTTTTCTTTGCTTTTTTCACTTTCTTCTGTAATATTAACAATTTTCTTTTCTTTTGCCACGATAAACTCCTTTCTCCACTAATATAGCATACTTTAGAAAAAAAAACTATTTTTTTTAGACAATAATGATAAAAAAATGACATTATATCACATTATTTTTATAAGTCAATCCATTAAATAAAAAAATACATAATTCGACATTTTTGGTTTACTATTGTCATCAATAGTGGTAATATTGTTATAGTAGAGTTGTAGGGTAGAAAATATCTGACTTTACTAAAGTTTTAGGACTACCTAATACTGTGGGAACGGGTATCTAGGTTGTTTTTCGTTCCCAAGTTTAATAAAGATGGGAGGTGGAAACGAATGAGTAGCAAAAAAAGAACTTACATTGTAGTAGCTGTATTATTAGCAGTAGTAGCATTAGGTATAGGTTATGCCTCAACAACTGCTTTATTGAACATTACTGGTAATGCAACTGCTGTACAAAGCTCAGGGGCACAAGTAGAGTTTACTGGTACTCCAACTGCTTCCGGTGGTGAGACTTCAGGTACTAGTGCTTCAATCGATGGCACTGATAGTACTATTGGTATATGTAACGTTGCTCTAAAGACTAAGAATCAAGAAGCAACTTGTACATTTACGATATCAAGAAAGTCAACTATGGATGCAGGTGTTAATGTTACTAGTTTAACTGCTAGTGTTTATTCTGATTCTTCAATGCAAACAGCATGGAGTTCAAGTAATGAATGGTTTACTATTACTCCATCATTTGCTGCAACATCACTTGCTAGTGGTGAAACTACAACACTTACAGTTACTGTACAATTAAAGAAAGCTAATTTAACAGGTGCAGATGTTAGCCAAAACTTCTATATTAAAGTTTCTGGCGATGCAGCTGTTGCTAGTTAATAGAACGTAAGCAATAAATAATCATAGGAAGGTAGCAATGAAAAAAGATAAAATTAAATTATACTTTTTGGAAATAATACTTTTTGCGGTATTATTTATTGCTCTCTTTGTATCAACTAGTACGTCACGGATTGTTTTATCAATAATATTGCTTATTTTTGCTGTTTTAGTTAAGACTTTTCTTAAAAAAGACAAAATTATAAATTATTTATCTAAAGAAGTTACTTTCTTAATGGCAGGTATGGGGCTTCTATATGTCGGTATCTTTTATCTTTTTGGATATATAGCATATAGTTTTACTCAACAAATTATTACCTTTAGTTTAGGAACTTTCGTAAGATATATAATGCCACTATCAATCATTATTGTTTCTTCAGAAATAATAAGATTTGGCTTTTTATCACAGGATGGTAAAATTAGAATTCATAATTCTAATCGTGATTATGCTAAAGCACTGACCATTATTAATATGATACTCATTGATTTAATTGTATATATCAATGTTTATGATATTCATCGTTTAGATGGATTTCTTGCATTAATTGGTTTTGTTGCTTTTGCATCGGTATCGAGTAATTTGTTTTATAACTATTACTCTAAAAGGTTTGGAATAATAGGTATTATTGTATATCGACTAATTACGGTTTTATACGTATATATTATTCCGTTTGTTCCTAACATGTATATTTATTTCCGATCTTTTTTAAGAATGGTTTATCCTTATGTTATGTATCTAGTCATGGAAAGTTCTTATAGTAAAACGACTTTTGTTAAATCATACAGTGCTAGAAGAAAAGATGCTTTTGTTATCTCTGGTTTGGTAGCCTTCATGGTATTATTTACAATGTTAATATCTTGTAATTTTAGATATGGAATCATTGTAGTAGGTTCAGGAAGTATGACCGGAGCAATTGATAAAGGTGATGCTACGATATATGAAGCATATAGTGGTCAAAAGATTAAAACAGGCGATATTATTATTTTTGAGCACAATGGTGCAAGAAAAATACACCGTGTTGTTGAGACAAAAAACGTTAATGGAGAAGTGCGATACTACACCAAGGGTGATGCCAACTCCATGAACGATTCGGAATATCGTACAAGAGGCGATATTATTGGTATAAGTAGGTTAAATATTAAATATATAGGGATTCCTACTTTATGGTTAAATGAGTTATTTAATTAAGTTATAAAAAAGGGAAAGGAGATACGAGATGAAAAAAAATCAAGTTGATGATTTTTTTAGTAATGATGCGAAACGCAGAAATACAATCATTATATATGTTTGTGTAATTTCATTTATTTTTATCGTATCTTTATTCTTCCTTTTGTTATATATAAATAAAAGTCATGTTCAATATGTTAAGTATAGTGAATCAAGCACCGTTGATTATGATGTATATTTAAAAGAAAATGATTTTTTTGACAATAAAGTAATGCCTAAGAATAATCAATATATTAGTGAGTTAATTGATTATATTAGAGCTAATTTTAAATATGATTTATCGTTAAAGAATCTTAATGTTGATTATCAATATTCTTATCGTATTGAGGCCAATGTTATTGTATCTGATCAAGTTACCAAAAAGACTTTATATGAATATGACGAAACACTATTAGACACTCAAACCTTTAATACTAATGATGTTAATGTATCAATTAATGAATTAGTTAATATTGATTATAATAAATACAATGATTTGATTTTAGACTTTGTTTCATTATATGATCTTAGTGAAGTAGATAGCATGTTATATGTTAAATTATATGTTGATGTTAAAGGGTCTTGTGATTCAGAAAGCGAAAATACAAGTAATGAATCTGTCACGACATTAGAAATACCTTTAACATATAAAACAATGTCTATTGATATCGTTGATAATTTGGTTAACAATGATGACAATGTCATGATTTGTAGCAAACCATTACCAATTAATTTTATGTTTGCTGTTATTAGTGGTTTAGCTTTCTTACTCGACATAATATTATTAATTGATATGTTATGTTACATTAGAAAGACACGCAGTGCTAAGACCCTTTATGAAAAAGAATTAAAGAGAATCTTAAATAATTATCGTTCTTATATTCAAAAGGTAAATAATAAATTTACATTAACAGGTTATCAAGTTTTAAAAGTTGATAATTTTACAGATATGCTTGAGATACGTGATACAACTAATCAACCGATATTAATGGTTGAAAACGGTACCAAGAATAGCGCATATTTTGTTATACCAACGAGTACTAAATTACTTTATACATATTGTATAAAAGTAAGCGATATGAAAAAAGATATAAACGAAAAATAATATAAGAATGACTTATATTATTTTTATGTTTAGGAATTTAATGGAGTTCTTATGAAACGTAAACAAAAACATGATAATAGAAATAAGATTCTTATTTTGCTAATAATGTTATTAGCCACTTTTTTCATGGGAATAGGTTATGCAACAGTAAATATGTTAATGGAAGTAGATGGTAGTGCTCTTGCCATAGTTACGCATACAATGGAAATTACTAGTGTTACGATGTCTAATAGTAATAATGCAGTTACCTCTAATTGTGTAATTAATAGTTATTTTAATACTAATTTAAATACCACTATTGAATTAGGTAATAATAGTGCAGCTTCGGTTACATATACTATAACGGTATTTAATAATACAGGATCTACGAAAGCTTTTAAGGGTCCGGTACCTTCATATGAAACCCAGAGTAATTTCTATTCAAATTCGGGTATTAAATATGAGGTATCAGGTATTACAGTTGGTGAGACTATAGCTAATCAAGCTAGTAAAACCTTTTCGGTAACTTTTTCTTATGCTAATGGTATTAGTCAAAATAAAGTATTAAATTCTATCTTAGGATTTAATTTTGATGATTATTATACTGTAACGTATGTCGATTTTAATGGTAATAATTTACCAAGTATCGTATTTGTAAGCAGTAATAGTATTGTTATAACTACAACTGATACTTTGACTGATGTCACTGTTACAGGAACAGTCGGTAGTTCTAGTTTTAATCCAACGACGGGACAATTAACCATCAATAATATAACTTCAAATATTACCATAACTGGTATATCTAGTGGCGGAGGAAATGGTGGTACATGGAGTGAACCAGTTGAAGATGATACTACTTCTTCATATGATCCTTCAAATGTAACTGCAGGAACAACGCAATATAATAATGTTGAAGGTAAACCAAAAGTTACGGCGGATTCTAATGGTAATATTACTCATTTTGCATTCACTGATACTGGTTCAAATGGTGTTACAATTAATAGTAATTACAATACTGGTGTTATTGCTTTTGATGGAAATGGTTTTGAAGTAACATTAAAAGGAAAATTTACTTTTGCAAACTGTACCAAAACAATCTGTCCAATTATTAATGCTTCACAAAAAGTAAATAATAAAGTTAATGGGGTGTTAATATATGAGGCACGGTCTACTGGTAATGCATATAATAAGAGCGGTACAAAAGTTGGTACACCATATAACAAATTTAGGTTTAATAAATACTTGGATAGTAGTGCCACAGGTAGCGATGATTTTAATGTTTTGAGTTTAGTTAATAAATCAGTTGGTAGTGGACGATTTGGGTATAATGCAACTACAAATAGCGTTAATCCATATACATTAGTATTTCATCTAATATGTACAAGAAGTGGAACAAGTACAACTTGTGATTCAACAATATATGACTCTGACGGTACGACAATAATTGCAGTTCCTCATGCTTATATGAAAATTACATTTAGCGATTCAGAACTTGGTTCTGGATTTAACGGATTATCTGTTAAACTAGGTTATTTCGAGGCTTCTACCAGTGGTGTTTCTTATACTCATAACTTCCAAGTATTGGAATTTGATGTTCATAAATTAACTTAGAAAATAGTAATAAAACCCAGCATAACTGGGTTTTTATTTTACACAAAATTGACATTTTTGCGCTTTTGTGGTATATTATTATTCGTAAAAAAGAAGGGGTTTTGATGGAAAAGATTATATCTTATGGTGAGTTACCATTTACAGATGGACAATCAGTTTATATGCGCATGGAAACTGATCCTAAATTATATATAAACTTAATTTCTAAAGGTTATAAGGTTGTTAATAACATATATGATGCCGATGCTTCGACTATTTTTATTACCGGTAGAAGACAATTATTAGGTTGTAAAAATGCTGAAGAATATAAAGAAATCGTTGATAAAACGATTCAAAGTTTTTTATTAAAAAAGGGTATTGCTAAACCAAGTACGATGAAATTTTCCTTAGATGATTTACTTAATTATAGATATCAATTACCATTTGTTTTAAAAAATGAACATCGTAATGGTGGTAAAGAAAAATTCTTAATAGCTAATGAACAAGATTATGAAAACTTAATAAATGCTTGTAATTGTTTATTAGATAAGAATTTAATGTATTTAACATCATTAGGTAGCAATAATGCTGCGTGTCAAGTTAACTATGGTGAGTATTTAGAGGATAACTTCTTTGTTCAGGAGTATATTCCAACACCATCTGATTACAATACAACTGTTCGTCTTTTAACTTCCTCTTCGAATGATTTATTATATGGTGCTTTAAAGTATAATGAACCTGGTACTTGTATGGATAATTCAACCTTACTAGAGTACTTACTACGTGATGTATATCCTTTGACCAATAAATCAATTGTTTCCAATACTTTATCGGGTGGGGAAAACATCTTAATTGGTGAAGCAAATTATTCTGAATTTGAAAAAGGTTTATTAGCTAGTCATGGTATTCGCAATGAGCAATTTGATGAATTAGTTTCATCAACACAAGCTGTTCACGAAATGTGTCATTCTGAATTAGGATTATTATGTGGTTTTGATTTTATCTATGATATCAATCGTCAAAAGTGGTTTTTACTTGAATATCATAGTAAACCAATGGTTGGTGATTATTCTAAAAGACAAGGCCTTGCTTACAATAACAAGGAAGATCGTTTAACGGCTGATGGACGAGTTAGAGCAACGGCTTTATCTTTAACATTAAAAAAACGATAGAAAAAAGGTTAATCCAAAATATAGAATGGATTAACCTTTTTTAATACTCTTTGTCTTTTTTCTTTAAAAGTTCTTTCACGATTACTTCTTCTTCGTTCAGGGTCATCTTGTAACATAATAAATGTTTTTAACATTCGATTACGAACAATTGGGTCTTGAGGTACTACTGAACGTCCAAATATGGTTGATGCGGTTGGAAATAATTGTGCAAATACATCAGCGTAATCAGTTAATTCAATTGGAGACATATTCGCTGTATTTTCATATAAGTCACCATATATTAAACCTAATGCATACTTTTTATAGTAAGCTATTTGGTAGTCATCATCGCAAATATCATCAAGTTCATTAAGAGGATCTATACCGTGACTAAAATAACGCCAAGTCATGCTTAGAGCATCATCATCACTATAACCATTACTGATATAATGATTATATATATTACAAATGATACGACGTAGTTTTTGATTGATGGTATAAATATCATATTGATCACTAGGGTAAACCAAATTGATGAAACGATCAACAGCGTAATAATTACCATCTTCTTTGATTAGTTCTTTATTGTCATTATATTTTTTATTATGGGCAGTATTGCTGTAAAAAGAACTTAAGATACTCTTACCAAATTTGCCATTTTCATAGAATAACTTAACTAATTCTTCGATAGAACAATTAGCTAATGCCTTTAAAATAGGTTTATCTTTTTCATTATCGTAGTGGTTAATATAGTAATGTGAAGATAAAAAAGCAACTAAACGATTAATGTCTAATCCTTCATCAATTTGAATTAGGAAGTCGTAAATATAATTCATTAATTCATCAGTAAAGATCTGTTGCTCATATTTGCGAAGAAAAATATCATCTTTAAACATATTGCCTTTTTCATCAGCATCAATATTTACTACTTCATTTTCACTAACATTATAGTTGTCTATTAATAAATATCGAAATTGTTCTTTTAATATTTCCATTAAATAATTTTCATATTCCATATAATTCACCTGTTTGCGACATATTATAATGAATTATTTCTAAAAAATAAAGTAGAAATTATCAATAAGGGAAATTTAATAATTTATGATATAATATAAATATAATAACAAGAGTAATGGAGGATAATATGTTTTATAATGAAGATATTAAAAAGATATATGAAAAGTTGAATTCAACCTCTAAAGGATTAAGTAATAGCGAAGCCCTTAAACGGTTAGAAATAGATGGTAAAAATATTCTTCCTAAAGAAAAACGTCCAAGCATTTGGATGCTTTATTTAAAAGAGATTATATCTCCGATTGAAATTATTCTGATAATTACAGTTATTGTGTCTTTTTTTGCAGGTGAAACACTTGATGCTCTAGTTATTCTCTTTATTATTCTAGTTGATACAATTATGGGAACATATCAAGAGAATAAAGCCCTAAAATCGGCTGAAAGTTTAAATAGTTTATTAAAAAATAAGAGTTTGGTTTTGCGGGACGAAAAAAAGAAAACCATCGACTCTGAAAATGTTGTTCTAGGCGATATTATTTTCCTAGAAAGTGGAGATAAGATTCCCGCAGATGCTAGATTAATTGAAGTAAATAACTTACAAGTTGATGAATCGGTTTTAACAGGGGAAAGTTTGCCGGTCAATAAGACTATCGAGATTATTAATAGTGAAGTGTCAATATCAGAACGTAAAAATATGGTATATGCTGGTTGTAATGTTACATTTGGTCGGGCAAAAGCTATTGTCGTAGCAACGGGAATTAATACTGAGATTGGTAAAATTTTTAAGCAAGTTACGAATACTAAGCAAGAAAAAACTCCTTTGACTAAGAAGATAGATAAGTTTACAAAACAAATAAGTGTTATTATTCTAATTATTGCTTTTATATCCACTATTATCCTTTATGTTAGTGGTTATCCATTTAATAGCATTTTCTTAGCGGTGGTAGCTTTGGCCATTTCCGCGATGCCGGAAGGATTACCACTTGCTTTAACTTTGGCATTGACAATTGCAGCAAATAAAATGAGTAAAAAGCATGTTATTGTCAAAAAACTTAATTCTGTCGAAGCCTTGGGAAGTTGTACGGTAATTGCTAGTGATAAGACAGGTACTTTAACACTTAATGAACAAACGGCTCGTAAGATTGTTTTAAAAAATCAGAATATTGTCGAAGTAACAGGAACTGGTTATAACGATGATGGTGAGTTAATCATTAATGATGAAAAAGATGTTCCATTAGTTACTAAAATAATTAATTTATGTGCCCTAAATAACGAAGCTTATTTTGCTCGTAAGGAAGACGAATTTGTTTATCATGGTGATTCGATTGATGTGGCATTCTTAGCCTTAAAATCTAAATTTAATACAAATATTAATTATAAAACAGTTAAAATGATTTCCTATGAGTCTGAAAAACAATTTTCAGCGGTCTTTTATAAAACAGAAAAAGGTTTAAAATGCACAGTTAAAGGCTCAATTGAAAAAGTTATGAGTTTTTCAAAGAAAGATCATTATTTATTTGAAATGAATGAAGATTTATCTAAAGAAGGTTATCGGGTCATTGCTGTTTGTGATGGATATGTAGATAGCACGAAAGAAAGTGATATTCATGATTTGGATTTTTTAGGCTTAGTAGCTTTTATAGACCCTGTACGGGAAGAAGTAAAAGATTCAATTAAAGAATGTCAAAAAGCTGGTATTAAAGTTATGATGATAACCGGTGATCATCCAAGTACGGCTTTAGCAATTGCTAAAGAATTGGATATAGCTTCCTCTGCAAAAGATGTTATAACAGGTATGGAATTAGAGAATGCCTTTGAAAAAGGGGAAGAATATTTTGATAAGTGCATTAAAGATAAAAAGGTCTTTTCTAGAGTTTCTCCGACTGATAAGTTAAATATTGTCGAGTCTTTGAAAAGAAACGGGGAATTTGTTGCCGTAACAGGTGATGGTGTTAATGATGCTCCAGCTATCAAGGCAGCAAATATTGGTGTTGCTATGGGAAGTGGAACCGATATTGCTATTGATACGGCTGATATGATTATTACAGATGATAATTTTGCATCCATTGTATCTGGTGTCAAAGAAGGAAGAATTGCTTATGCTAATATCCGTAAAATTATTTTGTTCTTGCTTTCATGTGGACTTGCGGAAATCCTGTTCTATCTTTTAGCTGTGGCTCTTGGTTATGAATTACCTTTAGTAGCTATTCAGCTTTTATGGCTAAATGTTGTTACGGATGGACTTCAAGATATTGCTTTATCTTTTGAACGGGGTAGTAAGGGAATTATGCGTCATTCTCCTCGTAAGACTAGCGAATCTATTTTTGATAAAGAATTAGCCTTTGAAATAGCTTTGTATGGTATTACAATTGCTTTCATGGTATTTGCGGTATGGAAATATCTAATGGATAAGAACGTCGAGTTGTTATTAGCTCGAAGTATTATTATGACTATTATGGTTTTTATTCAAAATATGCATGTTTTGAATTGTCGCAGTGAAACAAGAAGTGTTTTTAAACAATCATTAAGAAATAATCCGTTAATTTTTATATCTGTGTTTGGATCCATTCTATTACAGATAATTGTTATCAAAGTACCATTTTTATCCGAAATATTAAAAATAAATAATTTAGCATTGAACACTATTGCTATTTGCTTTGTTTATTCATTAGTCTTAATAACTATTGCGGAATTATACAAGATGCTAAATAAGTATTTTAGAAAGGATTAATTATGAAAGAAACTGTGATTGAACTTCAACATTTAAAAAAGTATTATGGATTAGTCCGCGGTATTGAAAATGTCTCTTTAAAGATTCAAAAAGGAGAAATATATGGCTTTATAGGTCCAAATGGAGCTGGTAAATCGACGACGATTAGAACCATCTTAGGTTTATTAAATAAAACTAGTGGGACAATAATTATTAATGATAAAAAAATAGATTGTGAAGATTTGCCTCTTAAAGAAAAAATAGGCTATTTACCTAGTGAGATTCATTTATACGATGATATGAAAGTAAAAGATATTTTAGATTATCATGCTTTATTTTATAAAACTGATTGTTCAAAAAAACGCAAAGAATTAGTTAAATTATTAAAAATTGATGAAAAAAGAAGCATTGAAGAATTATCTTTAGGTAATCTAAAGAAAGTTGGTATTGTATTAGCCTTAATGCATAGTCCGGAAATTCTTATTTTAGACGAGCCAACTTCTGGATTAGATCCAATTATGCAAAAAGTATTTCATGATTTATTACTCGAGGAAAAAAACAAAGGAACAACCATTCTTTATTCTTCGCATGTTTTAAGTGAAGTTGCAAGTATTTGTGATAAAGTTGGCTTTATTAAAGAAGGTAAAATAATTAAAGAAGATTTGATAGAAAATATTCGAAAATATAACTATACATATTTAAAAATTTCTTCGCCAGATATTCAAAAAATTAAAGAAGATTTAAAGTTAAAAGTTGTGAATGAAAATAATAATGAAGTTACTTTTCTTAATGATTTAGATACTAATACCATTATTAAAAAATTATCTAAATATGATATTAGTAAATTATTAATTGAAGAAATATCTTTAGAAGATTTATTCTTAAATTATTATAAGTAGGTGCAAACATTATCAAAAGAGAATTAAAAGTTAATTTAAAAAGTTTTATAATCTGGCTTTTAGTATTAGTTATAATGTTTTTAGTTGTTTATTTAATCTACCCTTATATTATTACTGATGAAGCGATGAAGAGTATTGATGAAATGATGGAAATCTTTCCACCTGAAGTTTTAAAAGCCTTTAATATGGATATGAGTTCTATATCTACGGCATATGGTTGGTTTAAAACAGAGGGGTTTACTTTTGTACTATTAGTTATTGGTTTTTATGTTTCTTTACTTGGTGGTAATATTCTTTTAAAGGAAGAAAGTGATAAAACGATTGAATATTTGGGTGTTTTGCCTATTAAAAGAAGTAGAATAGTTTTAAATAAAATTTTCGTAGGTATTTTTTATGCTTTATTAATTGTCTTATTACTTGGTTTATTTAATTATGTTGCATTATCAATAACGGGTGAGTTTAATCATAAAGAGTTTATCTTATTAAGTTTAACACCAATTTTTATTGGTTTACCATTCTTTTGTTTAAATTTGTTTATTTCAACATTTTTAAGAAAAACCAAAAAGATTATTGGTGTATCTTTAGGAATAGTTTTTATATCTTATGTATTTAGTGTTTTATCAGAATTATCTTCGAAAGTAGAGTTTTTGAAATATTTTAGCTTATATACTTTAGCAGATACTCGTAATGTTATATCGGCTACTGCTTTAAATCCATGGATGATTATTATTAGTTTAGGTATTTCTACTTTATTTATTATAGGATCATTGGTAAGATATAGCCAAAAGGAATTTATTTAGTCGTAATTAAATAAATATTATAATATGAAAAAAGAACAATTACATGATTTGTTAAATGTCTATCGTAATTATTTGTTTGCCATTCAGGTCAGAAAAGAATTTGGCGATAAATATGGCGATACGAAAGAAATAATGGAATACTACGAAGAATTATTAAAAAAAGAGCGAATCTTAAAGAACAATAAACCTTTTAAAAAGCGTTGACTATCTTTTTAAAATGGTTTATTTTATTGTATGTTAAGAAACGGGGAAGTGGAGATATTATGCAAGATGTTATCATTGATGGATTAATAGATACTGTAAAATTATTACCATATTTATTGATTGCTTTTTTAATTTTGGAATTTATTGAGCATAAATTAGATAAAAAGAATCAAAAATTGTTAGTTAACAATCAAAAGATTGGACCTTTGGTTGGTGGAATCCTTGGTGGACTACCACAATGTGGTTTTAGTTCAATGGCTGCTAATCTATTTTCAGCTCGCGTAATAACTATGGGTACTTTAATTGCGGTTTTTTTATCAACAAGTGATGAAATGCTTCCGATTATGCTTAGTCAAAATGTTAGCATTTCACTTATTTTAAAAATCATTTCTTTTAAAGTATGTGTAGGAATTGCTATCGGCTTTATTATTGACTTTTTATATCGCAAAAAAGAGAATAATACAATCTCAGAAATATGTGAACATGACCATTGTGAATGCGACCATGATGGTATTTTACTTTCAAGTATTAAGCATACATTAAAAATTGGTTTATTTATTTTAATTATTAATCTTTTGATTAATATTGCTATCTATTATGTTGGCGAAGATACGCTTGCTAATTTATTGGTTAAGGATAATTTACTGACATATTGTGCTTCTAGTTTAATTGGGTTAATTCCTAATTGTGCTGCTAGTATTGTCATTACCGAATTGTATTTAAAAGAATTAATATCTGTAGGTATGATGCTAGCTGGTCTTTTAACAGGAAGTGGTTTAGGTATTTTATTATTATTTAAATCAAATAAGAACTTAAAAGAGAATCTATTAATATTAAGTATTATTTATTTTGTGGGTGTTGTTTTAGGTATTGTAGTGGATTTAGTTATTTAAAAATCTATTATAAATGGATACAATTGTTTTTATTACTTTTAATACGGTTTATTTATGTACAAGGCTTTTACAATTCTATGAAGTTAAGATAGTGTCTATCTAAAATATATATTTAAAATCATATATAAGATTTGATGCTGATTTTTAAAGTAACATAATTTGACACAATTAGACATTTGTTTACGTATTATATCTTTGACTTAATATAGTAACTAGTGTTATACTAATTGTAGACATAGAGTAATCTATGTTTTGAAGTAGATGTTTGTTATAGCAAACTCCTTTCTAAAAAACACATTTTATGTGTTTTTTTTAATGCTCTAAATCTTTAAAATATTTTTTTGTATATAAATGATTTAAGTAAACAGTAATTATTATATTGATAATTTCAGATATTAGTAATGCATAAATACCGTAGTTAAATAGGATTAAAACGATTAAACTAATTAGTTTAATTAATGAAGCAATAATCGTGATAAACATCGTAATTTTGGTCTTGTTTATAGCTTGCATAAAAGCAGAATAAATTGCCTCAAGATAAAAGATAATGAAAAAGGGTGCTAAGAACTTAATATAATCTGATCCAAGCATTGTATTATATAAAAGTAAAAGAATCTTTTCTCTAAATAGAAAAATGACAAAAGTAAATGAAATCCCTAAAGTAAACGTTATTCCAAATCCTTGCTTTAATCTTTTTTTGATAAGATAATAATTTTTTTGTTCTAAATTTTTAGCTATTTCCGGTATTAAAGCAAGCGCAATAGCCGTTATAAAAAAAGAGGGAATGGTTAAAGTTGAGATGGCATAAGCATTATAGGCTCCATATTCTGTTAAAATATATTCATTAGAAAATCCTTTATATAACAATAGATTTGTTAAAATAATGGGTTCAAAAAAATAGCAAATATTGCCGATAATTTTACTAGTAACATTGGGTATTGAAAGATCTAAGATATCTTTGAAATATAGATTATTATAATTAAATTTAAAAAGATTTATAACATCATTTTTTTTCATAAAACATAAGAATACTATAATAGATGCCAGTTCAGTTATTACCGAGGTTAAAATAAGACCTACGGCGGCATGTATATAAGATATTTTAATTAACTTGGGCATTATAATTATAACAATGGATAATCTGATTATTTGCTCGATAGTATTAGAAGCAACATGAGGAATATTTTTTTGAATACCATAAAAGTAACCCTTTAAAATACATGCAAGAGAAGCAAAGGGAAGAGTATAACTCATAGCAATTAATAGATAATAACTATCTGGTTCTTTTAAAAGATGATTAGCAATGATGGGTGAGGTAATATGCATAAGAATAACGATTAAAGTATTTATTATAATAATAATTATTGAAGCACTATTTAAGATTCTTAAATCTTCTTTTTGTGCTATTAATTTAGCAATCGTTGTTGGCATAGCTAAAGTACAAAGGGTTAAAAGAAGAGAGTAAGTTGGCATAACAATACTATATAAACCAATCGTTTTAGTGCCGACAATTCTTGTGAAAATCACTTTAATAATTAGACCTAATATTTTTGTAGTCATCCCACTTAGCATGAGAATAAATGCCGAAGTAAAAAACTTATTTTGAAATATTTTCATTCTATTATATTTAATGAAAATAATAGTTAATTATGCCAATAAAAAATCCCAACTTTCATTGGGATTAAATACTTATAATATATCGATAATATCTTGATGGATATCTTCTTGTTTTTCTTCTTCTTTTTCTGCTTCCTCTGTAGTAAAGGCTGTAACATGTAAATCACTACCAATGAAGGCATTTTTAATTTCTTCATCATCAGCACCAAAGTCATCTTCCAAACTGGTTATTCTTATTACTTCATCAACGCTAGTCAAACCTTGGATAACTTTTTCAAGACCATCTTCCAAAATAGTGAAGGTATTCTTCTTATCGTATACCAGTCTTCTTAAATCGTCTTTACGCATATTATTGGTAATAGCATCTCTTACAGCTTGATTTAGAACTAATACTTCATGAACAGCAAGTCTTCCTCGATAACCACCAAAGCAATCATCACAGCCAACTGGTTCGTAAATTGATTCAACATCTTTATTTAATACTTTTTTAAATAAGTTCTTTTCATATGGATTAGTAGGTCTAGATCTACGACATTTTGGACAAATTCTTTTAACAAGTCTTTGAGATATAACTCCATTTAAGGCCGTACCTAATAAGTATCTTTCAATGTCCATATCTAGAAGTCTTTCAATTGTATTAAGCGAGTTATTGGTGTGGATAGTAGATAATACTAAGTGTCCTGTAATAGAGGCACGAACGGCAATTCTGGCTGTTTCACCATCACGAATTTCTCCGATCATTATAATATCTGGGTCTTGCCGTAAGATAGAACGTAGTGTGGCATTAAAGTCCAAACCAATTTCACTCATAACTTGGACTTGGTTTAAGCCTTTCATTTTCATCTCGACTGGGTCTTCGACAGTAATAATATTTCTTTCAGGTGTATTTAATTTTTGCAAAATAGAGTAAGTCGTAGTTGATTTACCAGAACCAGTAGCTCCGGCTGTTAGAATAATACCATTGGGACTAGCAATAACTCTTTTAACAAGTTGTAGGTTGTGTTCAGAAAAACCTAAAGTATCAAGGCCTGCAAGAGACATTGAATAGTCAAGTATTCTTATAACGATTTTTTCGCCATATATAGTTGGTAGGGAAGATACACGGAGGTCTAGTTGTTTACCACTGTCTAAGTGTTTAATTGCACCATCTTGTGGTAAACGGAACTCCGTTATATTCATACCACTGATAATCTTTATTCTAGTAGTCAGATTCTTACGAACTGAATCAGGTACTTTACAATAGTCATGTAATTCACCATCGATTCTTATACGAACATTAATACTTTTTTCATCTGGGTCGAAATGGATATCGGAAACGCCTTTTTTAATGGCATCTTCAATTATCTCATCAACTATGTCGACGACAGGTTTATTATCATAATCAAATTCTCTAAACATAATATCACTTCAGCCCTTTACTCTTATCTTATATTAGTATAATATATTTTATAATTTTTAACAAGTTTTAAATTACTTTTTACATATTTTTTCCTATTCAAAATTACTTGAAATCTCGAATACACTTGTGTTATAATACCTCTAGCCCAAAAGGTATGTAATCCGCCTACTATATGTAATGATTACAGGTATTTATTATTTAGAAAGAGGTGAAATTATGGCTAATCTTGTTGATAAGATTAATGCTAAGCATGTTCGTAATGACGTGCCAGATTTTCGCGTAGGAGACACTGTTAGAGTTGATGTTTGGGTAAAAGAAGGAAAAAAAGAAAGAATCCAAGCCTTCGAAGGACTAGTAATTGCTAAGAAGGGTGGAAGCGTTTCAGAAACATTCTCAGTTCGTAAGAAGAGTGGAACTGTTTCTGTTATCAGAATTTTTCCTGTTAATGCACCAACTATTGATAAGATAACAGTTATTAAGAAAGGTAAAGTTAGAAGAGCTAAACTTAACTTTATCAAAGATATGCGAAAAGAATACAAAGTTAAGGAAAGAAATTAATTCTTTCCTTTTCTTTTTGTCCTTTTTATAGTATTATTGTAATGTAGTATTAAAGAGGATGGATAAAGTGAAAATTGACGTAAAAGAAATTCTTTCTTATGTAGTAATAATTATTGTAGTTCTTTTAATCAAAACATTTATTGTAACTTTAGTTAGAGTAAACGGTAGTTCTATGGATAAAACCCTTCATGAAGGTGATATTATGATTTTAAATCTTTTAGATAACAAACATGAAAGAGAAGAAATTGTTGTCGTTGATAAAAGTGTCGAAGGTAGTTTAATTATTAAAAGAATAATTGGTCTACCTGGTGAAAAAATATCTTGTAAAGAAGGTACTATTTATATTAATGATAAAAAATATGATGATTCATATGCTAATGGTTTAACAAGTGATTTTGATGATATCACTTTAAAGGATGATGAATACTTTGTTCTAGGAGATAATCGTACTGTATCTCTAGATTCGAGATATTTTGGCCCAGTACCTGAAAAAGCCATTATGGGTAGTACAAAGATAATTGTTTTTCCATTTAATAAAATAGGTAAGGTTGAGTAATATGGATCGTTTTAAAGAAGTAAAAAGGGTAAGTGTTTTAGGGTTAGTTGCTAACGCTTTTTTGTTATTTATCAAAGGTTTTATTGGCTTTATAACGGGTAGTCAAGCGATGATAGCTGATGCTTTTAATAGTGCGGGAGATATTTTTTCTTCGGTGATGACTTTTATTGGTAATAAGATTGCCAGTAAACCAATTGATGATGATCATAACTTAGGTCATGGTAAAGCTGAATATGTATTTTCTTTATTAATAAGTGTTTCAATGATCTATGTGGCTCTTAAATTAGCTATTAATGCTTGCAAAAGTTTTTTTATTACTAATGAGTTTCATTATTCAATTGGTTTGGTTTTAATCGCTGGTTTAGCTATTTTAATTAAAAGTTTATTATTCTTATATACACGTAGTTATTATAAAAAAACAGAAAATGTTTTAATTAAAGCCAATATGCTTGATCATCGAAATGATATTATTTTAACAAGTTGTACTTTATTATCGGCAGTATTATCTAAGTATAATATTTTATGGGTTGATAGTTTTGTTGGCTTTGTAATAGCAATTTGGATTTTCTATAGTGGTTTAATGATTTTCTTAGAAAGTTACGATGTTTTAATGGATACGGCTATCAGTGAAGAAGAAAGAAAAAAAGTATTAAAAATCATTGATAAATATCCCGAAATTAAGAAGATACAACACTTTAATTCCACCCCAGTAGGATATAAATATCAGATATCGTTGACTATCTTTGTTGATGGCAATATATCTACTTTTGAAAGCCATCAGATAGCCGATAAATTAGAAAAAGAAATATGTAAAAAAGTTGATGATGTTTACTTAGCAATTATTCATGTTAATCCTATATAAGATTAAAAAGAGGTGTGATATGTTAAATAAAATATTTCATTTAAAAGAGAAAAAGACATCAGTATCTAAGGAATTTATTGCTGGTTTAAGTACCTTTATGGCTATGAGCTATGCTATTTTGGTTATTCCAGCTATTCTTTCTCAAACAGGAATGGATTATGATTCTGTTTATAGCGCTACGATTATTGCTTCGATGATTGGAACTCTTATCATTGGCTTGGTAGCTAATGTGCCATATGCTCTAAGTTCAGGGATTGGCTTAGCAAGTATTTTTACTTATACTTTATGTAGTGGCTTGGGATATACCTATCAGCAAGCATTAACCTTTGTTCTATTATGCGGTATTATTGGTTTGATTATAACTTTATCAAGTGTGAGGAAAAAGATTATTGAGGCGATACCAAAGTTTTTTCAAGATGCCATTACCGTTGGTATAGGTTTATTCATTTCTTATATTGGTCTTATCAATAGCGGTATTATTGTCTTCAATGCTGATAAGATTGAAAAAGGTCTTGCCATAGGGGTTACACCATCACTTGGTAATCTAACCTCAGGAAGTACTATTTTAGCTGTTATTGGTCTTATTACCTTGATATTTCTTTTAGTAAAAAAAGTAAGAGGGGCTTATTTAATTGGTATCATAGTTCCAACGATTGTTGGCTTAATAATGGGCCTTATTGATTTGCCAGATTTTAGTAATTATAGTTTTGCTCCCCATGTTACATTAATGCAATTTGATTTTAAAGGACTTATTACTCATGATAATGGTATTTTAGTTTTCTTAATGACGTTGTTTTCTATCTCTTTATCTGATTTATTTGATACCCTTGGTGTTTTTATTGGTACAGGTAAAAAGAGTGGTATCTTTAAGATTGATAAAGATGGTCAAATGCCTAAGAATTTAGAAAAAGCGATGGTAGCAGATTCTTTAGGAACAATTACATCCGCTATTTTTGGAACAAGTAATGTTGAAACCTATTTAGAAAGTGCTGTAGGAATTGAATCGGGGGGGAGAACAGGTCTTACTTCTTTATTTGTAGCTTTCTTTTTCCTAATAGCTTTATTTTTAGCACCAGTAGTATCTATTGTTCCAATGGTGTGTGTCGCTCCGGTCTTAATAGTCATTGGCGTATCCATGATTTCTAATGTTTTAAATATTAATTTCCATGATTTAAAGGAAGCAATTCCAGCATTCTTTATTATTGTGATGATGCCTTTAGCATATTCAATTACGACTGGTATTGAATGGGGATTTATTACATATGTTTTAGTTAATATTTTTTCTCCGAAAGAAGAAAGAAGTCATGTATCACCAATAATGTATATTTTTGCTATTTTATTCATGGTGAAGTATGTTTATCAATTTTTAGGATAGGAGTTAAAATGCATATTGAAAATGAATTAACAGTTGAGGTAGATACTAGTTATCAAAATTTACTTAGAATACTAAAAAAGAATAACTTTAAGGTAAAAGAAGAATTTGATTTAAAAGATCTTTATTTAATTCATAAAAAAGATAAAAGGGGTAAGAATTATTTATCTTTGTTAAATAAATGTATTTTAATTCGAAGTATTATTTCTAAGGATAATGATGAACATTATTTAACTTATAAATATAAAGAGTATTTTAAAAATGGCGATATCAAGAAGCAAAGCAAAATTAATTGTAAGATTGATAACCCTAAAGATATGCAATTGATATTTGAACAATTGGGTTTTGAAGCACTAATAAAAATAGATGATCACATGCTTATTATGGAAAATGATACTGATGAAATGGGTGTTCAATTTGTGAATGATAATCACTTATATATTGAAATAGAACTAAGTGATCATTATGCTTCCTTAGAAGAAATAAAAGAGGTTTTTACTAAATATAATATTCCAATCAAAGACAATAATTATTATGCTAAAAAGGCAGAAATTGCCTTAAAAGAAAAATATGAAAATGAAGCAACATAGCTTCTTTTTTTGTGGTATACTATAGTTACAAAGGAGACTTATTATGATAGAAATTAAAAATGTAACTAAGAAGTATGGAAGTAAGAAAGCGTTAGATGATGTATCTTTTAAAATTGAAGATGGCGATATCTTTGCTTTTATAGGTCATAATGGGGCAGGTAAAACGACTTTAATTAAGGCTATCATGGGTATTCATGACTTTGATGAAGGTGATATATTAATTAATGGAAAATCAATTAAGACTGATCCCATATCTTGTAAAAAAATCATGGCTTTTGTTCCAGATAATCCTGAAATGTATGAAAATATGAAGGCTATCGATTATATTAATTTTATTTGTGATATGTATGATGTTGATGAAGAAACAAGAACTAATAATATTATGAAATATGCTAAATTATTTGCTATGGATGATAAATTAAATGATCCTATTAATAGTTATTCCCATGGTATGAAACAAAAGACGGTTTTAATTGCAGCACTTGCTCATAATCCTGAGATTTTAATTATGGATGAACCATTTGTGGGCTTAGATCCTAAAGCAGTTTTTGATATTAAAGAAGTTTTAAATGAGATGGTGAAAGCAGGCAAAACCATTTTTTATTCAACACATATTTTAGATGTAGCGGAAAAATTATGTTCAAAAGTAGGAATTATTAAGAACGGTAAACTTATTAAAGTAGGGACTATGAAAGACATCAAAGGTGATAAATCACTCGAAAAAGTCTTTATTGAACTTGAGGAAACTAAATGAAAAAGATTATATCTCTTATTAAAGCGTGCATGACAAGTGAAATGTCATTATTTAAAATAAACCTAAAGCATAAGAGTAGAATATCTAAAATTATGATTATTCTTTTCTTATGTTTTGCTTTTATGAGCATGACTGCTTCATATTCGAGCATGATGTTAGAAAAACTGGCTCCATTTGATATGCAATATGTAGTTTTGTCACTGTTTGTTTTTGTGATATCTATTTTTACTTTTATCGAAGGTATTTATAAGTCGGGTAGTTTATTGTTTAATTGTAAAGATGATCAATTGCTTTTATCTTTGCCTATTAAAAAATCAACAGTTTTATTTATACGTATATTTAAATTTTATGTTTTTGAGTTAATGTTCAATTCTTTATTTTTTGTGCCTTTGATGGTTTGTTATATGATTTATACTAAGGTAACGGCATCTTTTATTATTACATCAATAGTAATGCTTTTATTACTACCTATTATTCCAATTGTGTTATCATGTATTATTGGCACGATTATAACTTGGTTATCTGGCAAGTTTAGATTTAAAAACTTTGCACAAATTTTTATTACCGCTATTTTCTTATTAGGAGTATTTTATCTATCTTTTAATATCGATAGCTTTATCGCTAATATTGCGCAAAAGGCTGCGAGTGTAAATGAATTAATAACAAAAATATATTACCCTGCTGGAGCATATGCTAAACTGGCGGTGGATTTTCATATTAGTGATTTATTACTATTTATAGTCATTAATCTATTGATATTTATTATTTGTATTTTTGGATTAAGTGCGTTTTATTTTAAGATTAATAGTAACATTAAAAGAGTAACTACAGGAAGTCATAAGGCAATAAAAAAACAAAATATTAAAAAACACAGTCAAACAAGGGCCTTAGTATTTAAGGAATTTAATACTTTTTTTAAAATACCAGTTTTTATTATCAATGCTGGTTGGGGTATTATTCTATTTCTAATTGCTGCTTTTGCAATGTGCTTTAAATATGATTCATTCCTAAAAATACTAACTACTTCAGGAGTGGAACTGGGTTCTATTTACCAAAATGTTCCTTTGCTAGTGGTTTTGATTGTGGCCGTAGCATCTTTTACAACGTCAATAACTAGTTCGATGATTAGTTTAGAAGGTAGAAACTATGCAATAGTAAAGAGTTTACCTGTCAGTAGCAAAAGAGTGCTTTTATCAAAAGTCTTAGCAGCGTGTCTTTTAACAATTCCTGCTCTATTGATTGGGGTTTTTGCTTTGGCTATTAAATTTAAGATTGATTTTATTACAGTGCTATTAATTATTGGTTTGACAATTCTAATGCCTTTGGTATCACATTTTAGTGGCTTAATTATCAATTTGAAATTTCCTAAATTACAATTTGATAGTCCAACGGAAGTCGTTAAACAAAGTATAAGCACTTTTGCAGCCTTGCTGTTTGATTTTATCGTTTTAATTGCTATGGGTTATTTATTATTCAAATTTGCTGATAAAAGTTTAAACGTAATGTTATTGATATTGACATTCATTATGGGATTAATTGATTTTGTGTTATACTTATATTTAGTAAAAAGAGGAACTAGATTATTTGAAGATTTGACTTTATAGTTGAGTTTTATTGATACTTTTATAGGAGGAACAATGGTAGAAAAAGAATTTTTAAAAATGATTGATACACAGTTAGATGCAATTATTCAAGAATCTGAATTATTAACTAAACAATTATTGTATTATCAAAGTGTTGATCGCGGTAGTAAACAAATTGGTTATATTAATTTTCAATTAGCTATACTTCGAAAAAAACAACAAGTTTTAAAAAGTTTGACTGGTTTTCCAGCATATGCTCGTATCAAAGCTATGTCAGATGAAGAATTAGCTCAATATAAAACAACTCAAAAAGATATGTTGAATTCAGAAGTTCAAGAAACATTAGAACAAATAGGCCAAGTTCGAGAAAGAATTGCTGCTTTAAACAAAGAACAATATGAGCAATCTTTATCTTTTAGCGGATTAAGTGAAGAACAACGCACTGAAGCTATCACTAGAGGAAGACAAATAATTAGTGAATTAGAATCTGAAGATAAAAAACTTCAGAAACTACTTGGTAGTATTTATGATCAAAAAGATCAATTGAAGAAGGTTAATCAAAAGCAACCAGGTGAAATTAGAAATGATATGCTATCTAAGGCCGAACGTAAAAAAACTATCGAAGATAGTGTAAATAGAGTTCTAAATAATCCTGTTTCGGATACAGAAAAGATGTTGGCCTCAGTGGCTGACGATCCTATTAAATGTCAACAAATGATTTATTTATTAACGTTATATGGAAGACTACTTTCTGCAGAAAAAAATATCAAAACACATTTGGAATTGCCCGAAGCATTACCTGATGAATTGCATGCATTGATAGTTAATCATTCCTCTTACGATGACAAAGGTAAATATGCTTATGATGTAGGAGCGATTGAAAAGATTTTTCAAGACTTCAGTGGACGTTTTGCTAAAGACAAAGGTGAGTTTAATTATCAATTTACAGAAGGTAAATTAATCGGTTTAGCGGGAAAAGAAAAAGATCGTTTCTACGATTCGATGGATGTTGGTTATTTAGTCCATCATCGTGATAAACTTGAATTAGGAAAAGTTGATCAAATATATGACTTAATTGATCGTCATAATCGTTTGGATTATAGAGTTATTAAAACTAAGGCTATTAAAGACCGAATTCAAAATTTAAATACCCTTATTCAGTTGGAAATAAACGAGGTTTATCATCGCATTATTGCATGGTATTATGCTAATGTGCCTAAATCATTAGGCTTGCATAGTAAATTAGATTTCTTTTCAGAACAAACACTATGTGATTTCATTGAGAATTCTCAAGTAGATATTGATTTGTCTGAACAAGCTATGCATGATTTAAATAATCGTTTAATGAATGCCCAAAATGATTTGAATGCTCAAAAAGAGGGCTTTACTAACCAAAAGACTGAGGTAGCCGGTCGCATTCGTTCCATCGCAGGAGCCGAATTTGCTAAAACAGATATGCCTTCAGTTAAGGATGAAGTTAGTTACAATGAGAATTTGCTTTTAGAGGCAATTGGTCGTGTATATGCCGAGGAAATCATTCGTAATGTGACAAGAAGGGCTGGTCAAAAAGCGATTCAAGCCCAAGAAGCTTTAAGGCAAGGTCACGAACAAGAAAATAATGATTCATTAAATAGAAAAATATAATACTAAAAACAACAAATTATATTATTTGTTGTTTTTTATTTTCGCAGAAAGATTAGATATGTTAGAATATAATTATTAGAAAGGTTATTTATGAAAGATTTACAACAAATATTGTTAGATGATGATATTGTTTCTTCGATTAACAACAATATGAATGATTTACTTACATTGATTCCTGAGTTAAAAAATATGATGGGTTTTGAACATCGTCATCCTCATCATCACTTAGATGTTTGGAATCATACTTTATTAGCTTTGAGTTTATCTAAAAAAGATTTTGATATTAGACTTAGTCTTTTGTTACATGATATTGGTAAACCATTTTCTTATCAAGAAGAAGAGGATGTAAGGCATTTTAAACATCATGCTGAGGAATCGGAAAAAATGGCTAGAACAATTCTTGAACGACTAGGTTATCCAGAAAAGTATATTGATGAGATATGTTTTTTAATAGGGAGTCATGACACTCCGATTGATGATGATTTGGTTAACTATCATTATGATCTTAGTGTTAAACTATATGAAGTACAAAGATGTGATGCATTAGCTCATAATCCGGAAAAGCTTGATAAAAGAATTGCTTATTTACATGAAACCAAAGGTAAATTACGTGCACGAAATAATATTTCTATTCCTTTGGAGGATTACAAAGACTATTTGGTAAATTTTTATCGTTATGAAAGTGATAATTCTTTAAGTCGGCGAATCAAAAGACGCAAAATGTTGTCTTTAAAATATGATGATTTCTTCTTACAAAAGATAATAGATGATACTTATGCTTTTGTTAAAGATATTTTTAATAGTAAAGCTATTGATGTCGGATATTGCACTTTCTTACTCAATGAAGAAAGTACACAATATATATCTTTAGGTTTAATAGATGATGGTTCTGCTGATAGTATTTTTATCGATAATCAGGGTAGAATGATTAGTACTTATTTATTAAAAAGAATTTTCGGTGATACTTTGTGTATGGAAGTTCATCAAGAAGAAGTAGCCTTTAATACAAAGAATAAAGTAAATAACAATTATTGCTATTCATTATACATGTCTGGTTTTCCAAAAAACATGCGTGAATTAAAAGAAATATTATTTGGAAGAACTAGAGTATTAAAAAAACATTCTATGATATAATTTAGATATAAATGATAGGTAAATTTTGATAAAAGGGAATATTATAACACTTATAGTATTATTAATGGAGCACTAATGAGGCTATCTCTGGGAGGCTTTATGTTTGATAATGAGCAAGGTGTTATTGATAATGCTGCAATATGACTGAAACTATTTATGGCATAAAGATACTTGATAGTTTTGTGAGAAAGTTAAAAAAACAGGAAAAGACATTTAAGAGAAAAATATTTAGATTTACTAAGTATTTTTTTTATGTTAAAATATAGAACAATTTATATGGAGAATTATATGGCAATCATTAATCCGTCAAATATTATAGTTAAGTTTATTGATAAAATGCATTATTTAGAAAATGAACATGTTCTAGGATGCTTTTTTTATGGTAGTTTCCTAACTGGTTTTAATAATAGTAGTTCAGATATAGATTTACATGTAATATTTGATAATAGTGATACAAAACATATTATCAGAGGTAATGCTGTCATAGAGGGAGTAAGAATTGAATATTTTGAAAAGCCTATTGATGATGTATATCTTTCGATAGATAATGATTTTAATAACCAAAGTAATGCTTTACTATCTATTATTGGTACTTCAAGAATCGTTTTAGATAAACATGGCGATTTATATAAACTTCAACAATATGCTCTTGAAAAATTTTCTCATCCGCTTCCACCACTTGATAGTGAGGATGCTAAAGAATGTGTTTCTATTTTGAATAATCGCATGGAAAAATTAGCAAAAGCCGCTGATGAAAATAGTCCATATTTTAATCATTTATATCATTTAACAATTGAAAAGATTCGCAAGTTTTATCATAAGTTAAATGGAATGCCGGAGTTACAAACTTCAAAAGTATACCGGGTATATACTGATGAAAGATATCGTGATTCCTTTTATAAGGACTATATACCTGAAAAAGAATTTGTTTCAATGTATATAGATGCTATATGTGATAATAGTTCTGATGTGAAAGAAAAATTAATAAAAGTACAAAAATTATTTGATTTTGCTAAGAGAAATGTTGATTTAAATGACAAAGAATATCGCATTTTAATAAAATCAAGAAATAAAAGATACAATTAAGATAAATTAATAGGAGGTAATAATATGAACAATAATGAAAGAATGTCTTCTTTTACATATGTTAATAATTTTAAAAAGAAAGATAATGATACATATATAGATGTGAACTATATTAGTTCAACACCTATTGATAAGGAAGAATACAAAAGATTGCATAGTGTTCTTGACCAATACTTTGTTAATGATAGCTGTGAAGATATCGTTGCTATTGTTATGCAAATTAAGCAATTATTTGTAGACTATGATGAAAAAAGATTAATGGTTAGTCTTAGAAATAATGATTTTTTTCAAAGAGTAGAGTATATCGATGGTTTTGTTGATAGTTGCTATTTATCTAGTACGAATTGGGATGATGCCATATCTGTTTCCTTTGATCATAAAGGTACAGATATTCGTTATAAGAAAGATCGTCAATATGTTGAATCATTTGAAAATGTCATAAATATATACGATGAACTAAATACCTATTTTCTGAAGTTATTTCAATTACGCTTATTAGAAAAGAAAGATGAGATGAAAAGAATAAGAAGATAGTTTTTTATTCTTTTTTTATGTTATAATCATAAGGTGTGAACAATTGGATGATTATATTATTTGTAAAGATGAACTTATATCTGGGACTAATATTAATGGTTCTGTTGATGTTGGCATTAAAGATGGTATATCTTGTATGGCGATTAATAATAATACTTTAACTTGTGAATGAGTTTGATTTACAAATATTGATAAAAATAAAAGGAGTTGATCTTTAATGAATGAAAATAAAACAAATATCAATTGGTACCCAGGACATATGGCTAAGACCAAAAGACAAATCTTAGAGAAAATGGATTTAATTGATATTGTGTATGAAGTTGTTGATGCACGTATTCCTTTATCTTCGAAGATAAAAGATATTGATGAAATAATTAAGAACAAAGAGAAAATCTTAATTATGACTAAAAAAGATTTATGTAATCAAAAAGAGACTAATAAATGGATTAGTTTCTATCAAAGTAAAGGTTATAACGTTTTATGTATTGATTTAAAGGATAATAAAGATTATAAGAAAATTATTGATTTAACTAAAAAAGTCACTAAATCAATTCAAGATAAGCGTTTGAGTAAAGGATTGAAACCTAAAGATATAAAAGCTTTAGTTATTGGAATACCTAATGTAGGTAAGTCGACACTAATTAATAAAATGGTAGGTAAAAAGGCTGCTCAAGTAGCTAATACACCAGGAGTAACTAAAAATTTATCTTTTTTACCAACTAATTTTGGGATAGTCTTATTAGATACCCCTGGTATTTTATGGCCTAAATTAGAAAGTCAAACGGAAGCCTTAAATATTGCATCGATTGGTTCGATAAAAAAAGAAGTATTAAATATGTATGATGTTGCATCTAATATTATTGAACTTTATTTAAAATATTATCCTGAAGTATTATGTAATATTTATCATATTGATGGTGGTGATAGTCAAAGTATTATTGATAATTTAGCTCAAAAGTGGCATTTTATAAGTGATGGGGAAGTTAATTATCAGTTAGTCTGTGAAAGAATTTATAATGATTTAATCAGTGGAAAGGTAAAAAATATTACATTAGATATATGCAAGTAGATTTACTAAAATATGAAAAAGAATTATATGCTAAAGGTTATAAGTTAATTGCTGGCTGTGATGAAGCAGGCCGCGGTCCTTTGTGTGGCCCAGTTGTAGCTGCGGCTGTTATTTTACCTGAAAATTATTTTGTCGAAGGTTTAACTGATTCAAAAAAATTAACGGAGAAAAAAAGAAAAAAATTTTATGATATTATTATGCGTGATGCCATCAGTGTAGGTATTTCCATTATTGATAATAAAAAAATAGATGAAATAAATATTTTAGAAGCTAGTCGGTTAGCGATGAATGAAGCCGTAAGTAAACTAAAAGTTCAACCGGATTTTATAATTACTGATGCAATGGACTTGCATAAAGATAATGTATTACCTATAATAAAGGGTGATGCTAAAAGCATAACTATTGGTGCCGCATCAATTATTGCTAAAGTGACAAGAGATCGCATCATGTATGAACTGGATGAGAAGTATCCTTTATATGAACTAGGTAAACATAAAGGTTATCCTACTAAAAGACATATTGAGTTAATGGAAAAATATGGCGTTTTAGATTTTTATCGTCAAAGTTATAAACCGGTTAAAGAGGCTTTAGCAAAAGAAAGGAATAATTAATGAAAAATGTAGTTATTGTAGAGTCCCCTGCTAAATGTAAAACAATTGAAAAATATTTAGGTAGTGGTGATTATAGTGTTGTATCATCAAAAGGTCATATTCGAGACTTAGCAACATCTGGGAAATATGGATTAGGTATTGATATTGAAAATGATTTTAAACCTAATTATCAAATAATAAGTGGTAAGAAAAAAGAAGTATCATATTTAAAGAAATTAGTTGAAAGTGCTGATCATGTCTATCTGGCAACCGATCCAGACCGTGAAGGAGAAACTATTTCTTGGCATTTATATGATGAACTGGCTATTCCTGATTCTAAATATGATCGGGTAGTTTTTAACGAAATTACCAAAGATATAGTTTTAAAAGCATTAGAAAATCCCCGTAGAATAGATATGAATCTTGTTCATAGTGGAGAAACAAGAAGATTTTTAGATCGAATTATTGGTTTTCGTTTAAGTAAATTAATGCAATCTAAGACAGGGGGAAAGTCTGCTGGTAGAGTTCAAAGTGTAGCTTTAAAACTAATTGTGGACCGCGAAAGAGAAATCCTTGCTTTTGTACCAAAAGAATATTGGACAATCGAAGCGGTATTTAAGGACTTTACAGCTGTATTAGATACTTATCACGGTAAAGAAGTAGAGATTAATAATGAAGATGAGGCAGATGTTATTTTAGGAAGACTAACTAATAGTTTTAAAATAACTAGCATCGAAGAAAAGGAAAAGAATCGGAGCGCTAAAGAAGTATTTAAGACTTCGACTTTACAACAACTTGCATCATCTAAACTAGGTTTTCCAGCATCTAAAACGATGAAGATTGCTCAAAAATTATACGAAGGTATTGATGTTGGAACAGAATCAGCTGGTCTTATAACATATATGCGTACTGACAGTACTCGTATATCTGATGAATTTATTAAATCAGCTTTTGGCTTTATTAAAGAAAAACATGGCGAAGAATATATTGGCTACGTTAAGAAAAGTAAGAAGACGGAAAATGTTCAAGATGCCCATGAAGGTATTAGACCAACTTCAGTCAATCGAACTCCTGAAAGTATTAAAAAGTATTTATCAAATGATGAATATAAACTATATAAACTTATTTATATTAGAGCTCTAGCTTCTTTGATGGCCGATGCAAAATTCTTATCTACAACGATTAATCTTGATAATAACGAATATATATTTAAGGCAACAGGTAGTGTTTTAACTTTTGATGGATATCTTAAAGTTTATAGTGAATATGAAGATCAAGAAGATGCTATTTTGCCTGATTTAAAAAATTATAAAGGTGATTTATTATCTAAAGAGATAAACAAACTACAACATTTTACAAAGCCGCCAGCAAGATATACGGAAAGTAGTTTAATTAAGGAACTCGAATCCTTAGGGATTGGTCGACCATCTACTTATGCTACGATCTTAGGTACTATTAAAGAAAGAGAGTATGTTACTCTTGAGGATAAAAAGTTTGTACCAACAGAGATTGGTTTTGAAACAACTGATAAATTACAAGAATTCTTTTCAAGTATTGTAAATGTTAAATATACAGCATCGATGGAAGATGATTTAGATAAAATTGCCGAAGAAAAAGCAGATTATCATAAGGTATTAAGTGACTTTTATGAAGAATTTTCTCCACTTGTGGATGCTGCATTTAAGAATATGGAAAAGAAACCAGCCGAAGAAACCGGAGAAACTTGTCCAGAATGTGGTAATCCTTTAGTTATTCGCAAAGGTAAATTCGGTGAGTTTGTTGCTTGTTCTAATTATCCAACTTGTAAATATATTAAAAAAGAAAAAAAGGAAACAATCGTCGTTTGTAAATGCCCTAAATGTGGTGGCGATATTGTCGAAAAGCCTACTCGCAAAGGAAAGGTTTTCTGGGGATGTGCTAATTATCCGAAATGTAAATATGCATCTTGGTATAAGCCTACCGGAGATATTTGCGATAAATGTGGGGACTTGATTGTTAATAAAAATGGTGTTTTAATTTGCCCAACATGTGATCAAAATGAAAAATAGGTAATGAATAATTACTTATTTTTTTATAAAAAAGTTTTTATACTTTACATAAACTATAATTTTTAACAATAATGATTATGTTGTTATTGAAATTATAATGTGATAAAATTGTGGTTAGAATAGAGGTTCATATGAAAAACAATAATCTTGTTTTGTCAATTATAGCGGTTACTGTTTTAATTGCTTTATTAGGTATTGCAACCTATGCCTATTTCGTAGGAAATGTTAATACCAATAATGTTGCTAATTTAAATGCTATTACTGAACAAAATAATATGGTTTTTGATGTCACCGGTGGTAATATGGCCCTTAATGTTACGGTAGCCAATATGGTTCAGTCCAAAGCAGGTCTTATTGCGGCCCGAAATATGACAAGTTTAACGGTAAGTTTTACTCCGAATACCGAATATAGCATGGTTTGTACATATGATATAGTTTATGAATGGACAAGTGCTGATAAATATACCACGCATAGTTTAGGGGTAACCGATAATGAATTTACGATTCAAGCTAATTTAAATCGTAATGATAATAATCTAGCAGGAAATAATCTAATTGCTAATGAAACAGATTTATCAACTCTTAGTTATACCAACAATAAAACAACCGTGGTAACAGGAGCTAAGATATCGGGAAGTGGAAGTACAACGCAAACAGCAGAATGGACAATTCGAACTAAATTTTATAATGCTGATGCTGATCAAGTAACCTTATCAGGTAAAAATTATGCTGGTAAGTTTAGCGTCGAGATTGTCTCATGCATTGGCGGTTCATTACCGGTTCCGGGAACGATGATGGCAAGACCTATGGATCTTTATGAAAATGGTGATCCAAATGGTATGGATGCTTCACTTGCTTCTAGCGAAGATGATGAAATATTTGGCCATGAAGTTACTGGAGTAACTAAAAATAATATTGGGGCAATATATACGATGGATCATATTGATATACCAAATAATGCTATCGATAGTTGGGATGTATCAACTGCCCAGGATGAAAGTGTTATGGCGTGGATTGTTGAAAATGATGATCGCTATTGTACATTAACAAGTTACAATGACACTACTGAATCTTATATTGTTTTGGCAAGAAACAAGACTTGGTGTGATGCTAATATAGTCAGTTATGGCAGTGATATAACTATTGATGGAGTAGAATATGATACGTATTTAACACCATATGAATTATATATAGGCCAAGAAGGGGGAGTTGTCGCTAATCCGGATAGTCGGTTATTATTTTCTGAATTTGAATATGCCACTATCCTAGATTTATCCAATTTCTATACATATAAAACCACCAATATGTATAAGATGTTTTATGACACCATGTATATAGACGGTTTGAATGTAGCCAACTTTAATACAAGTAATGTTATTAATATGGCTGAAATGTTTGTATATCTTTTTACTGTAAAATATTTAGATACATCAAGCTTTGATACAAGTAATGTCACAAACATGAATTCTATGTTTGAGTGTATGGAGATGCTAATCGATTTAGATTTAGGTCCTAATTTTGATACAAGTAAGGTTACTGATATGCAACATATGTTTGATGATACGCCGATGCTGCTTTCTTTAGATTTAGGTTCCAACTTTGATACAGGTAATGTAACAAATATGAATTCCATGTTTTTTTATATGAAATCCCTAACTAGTTTAGATTTAGGCGACTATTTTGACACTAGTAACGTAACAAATATGAGTTCTATGTTTAATGAAATGTCCTCCCTAACAAGCTTAGATTTAGGCGATTATTTTGACACTAGTAACGTAACAAATATGAATTCTATGTTTTATTATATGTCCTCCCTAACAAGCTTAGATTTGGGTTTACATTTTGATACAAGTAATGTAACCACAATGCGATCTATGTTTTCTCGTATGTCCTCCCTAACAAGCTTAGATTTGGGTTTACATTTTGACACTAGTAACGTAACAAATATGAATTCTATGTTTTATGATACGTCCTCCCTAACAAGCTTAGATTTGGGTCCAAACTTTAATACAAGTAATGTAGACAATATGTCACTCATGTTTTATGGTGATATAAATTTGAAAAAAATATATGTTCCTTCAAGTTGGAGCATTGCCAAACTTACATCAAGCGGTTCGGGCGATTATATGTTTACAAATTGTTATAAGTTAAGCGGAGCCATATCATATGATAGTACTAAGACAAATAAAAGCTATGCTAACTATACTACTGGTTATTTAACTTTACGAAGTAGTTAAGGTTACTTAAATAATTAATAATTTGACGTCAAGATGTTAAAAAAGTAAATATTTATTTACTTTTTTTTTGGCTTGTAGTAATATAGTGGTAGACAGTGGTACACTGTGGAAGAAAGTGGGGGATTTAAATGTTAATGGGTGAATTTCATCATAATATTGATGATAAAGGCCGTATTGTAATTCCTACCAAATTCCGTATGGAACTAGGCGAATCCTTCGTTTTAGCTCGGGGACTTGAAAAGTGTTTATATGCTTATTCAATGGCTGAATGGAATAAATTGGTAGCAAAATTAAACGAACTTCCTTTTAACAAAAAAGATGTTCGAACATTTAATAGAACCTTCTTTTCTGGTGCGACTGTTTGTGAGTTCGACAAAAATGGTCGGATAAACATTACCTCCCCATTGGTTAGTTACGCCGGTTTAACAAATAAATGTGTTATTATCGGCGTAAATGACCGACTAGAAATATGGGATGAGGAATCTTTTGATAATTTCTTAAATGATTCAGCACAAAATATTGAATCTATCGCGGAGAATTTGTTTGAAAACCTATCATTATAGTGTTTTAAAAAAAGAAGTTATCGAGGGATTAAATATAAAAGAAGATGGTGTATATGTCGATGCCACAGTCGGATATGCTGGACACTCTAAGAAAATCTTAGAAAAGTGTAAAAAGGGTTTTTTGTTCGCCTTCGATGAAGATGCGGCAGCTGTAGAGTATTCACAAAATTTGCTTCATAGCATAAGTGATAACTTTCAAATCTTTAAGGAAAATTTTGTAAACATGAAATCAGTACTTGCCAAACACAATATTGAAAAAGTGGATGGCATATTATTTGATTTAGGATTTTCCTCACCACAAATCGATGATGAGACAAGGGGGTTCTCCTTCATGGTGGATGGTCCATTAGATATGCGAATGGATCGTGATTCAACTCTTAGTGCTAGTGATATTGTAAATGGTTATTCTGAAAATGACTTAACAAATATTTTTCACAATTATGGTGAAGAAAAGTTATCGAAGCAAATAAGCAAAAAGATTGTTGAAGAAAGAACAAAAGAAAAAATTGAGACAACTATGCAACTAGTGGATGTAATACAAAGAGCAGTTGGAGCTAATTACTTTTTTAAAAATCATCCTGAAAGAAAAATATTTCAAGCTATTAGAATTGAAACAAATAGGGAATTAGATGTTTTAAAAAGTGTTTTACCAGATGCTATTAGTATGTTAAATCCAGGTGGAAGAATCTGTGTTATTACTTTTCATTCACTTGAGGATAAAATTGTTAAAAGTATATTTAGAAAATATAGTGAAATAGATGATATGGTTAAAGGCTTGCCGGTTATACCTGATGAATATAAACCACTCATTAAGTTAGTTAATAATAAGCCGATTATTGCTAATGATGAAGAACTAAAAGAAAATAGTCGTAGTCATAGCGCTAAGCTTAGAATAATAGAAAGGATATAAGATGACAAAGAAGAAAGGCAAAAGATTAAAATTACTTAAAGGAGAAAAGTTTATGGTGTTTTTTGTAATACCAATGCTTTTTGCTGCTATGCAAATCTTAAATGTTTATACTTCTTCCATTATCACAAAGACGAATATTGAAGTTGAAGAACTTAAAATGAGTATTCAAAAACAAAAAGAAGAAAACGAAAGTCTTTCAATGCAAATTGATGAACTAGCAAGTTTAGATAATATTCAAGAAGTTGCTAAAGAATACGGCCTTTCTTATAATAATTCTAACATCTTAAAAATAAAGTAATATGAGAAAAAGAGTAACAGTTAAATCTAGTTTATTAGTCCTTTTAATTGTTGCTTTTTTATTATGTGCAGGCATAATAAAACTTTTTTATGTGGCAGTATCGGATAATGTTGATGGAGTTAATCTTCGAGAATTTGCTGAATCACGTAATACCAAGAAAAAAATTATTCATGCTTCCAGAGGTAGTATTTATGATAGCAGTGGTGATGCTTTGGCATTATCTGTTAACTCATATAAATTAATTGCTTATTTAAGTAAGTCTAGGACAACTGATGAAAACAATCCAAGACATGTTGTAGATAAAGAATTAACCGCTCAAAAACTATCTCCCGTTTTAGATATTCCTGAAGAACAAATATTAGAGTATTTAAATAAAGAAGCTTATCAAGTGGAATTTGGTACTAAAGGTAAGAACTTAACCGAGGTTACTAAGAAAAAAATCGAAGATTTAGAACTTCCAGGCATTGATTTTATTGAAAGTACGCAAAGATATTATAAAATGAGTAACTTTGCTTCCTACATTGTTGGTTATGCCAAGAGTGATGATGATGGCCAAATAACTGGAGAATTAGGACTTGAAGGTTATTATGATGATGTTTTAAGAGGTAAAGATGGCTTTATTGAATATCAAAGCGATGCTTATGGTTATCAGTTACCAAATGTGCCAATGTATGAAGAAGAAGCCGAAAGTGGTAGTGATCTTTATTTAACGATTGATAGTAGCATTCAGTTAATTTGCGAAAATGCCATTCGTAATATCAGTGATACATACGCTATGGATTGGGCAATTATGGCGGTAATGGATGCTAAAACGGGCGCTATTGTGGCTTCGGCTACTAACCCTAGTTTTAATCCTAATAATTTAAATACGTTAGAAAGTTATTTAAACCCTTTAGTATCTTATGTTTATGAACCTGGTTCAACGATGAAAATATTTTCATGGGCTTCGGCTATCGAAGAATGTTTATATAATGGAAGTGATACCTATGAATCGGGCTCCATTGATGTTGCAGATGTAACTATTTCTGACTTTAATAAAAAAGGATGGGGGACCATCACTTATGATACAGGCTTTGCTTATTCATCAAATGTAGCAGCAACTATTCTTTCTCAACGTTTAGGTAAAAAGAAACTATATGATTATTATGACCGCTTTGGCTTTGGACATAAAACCGGTATTGAATTATCTGGAGAGTTAGCTGGTGATATTGACTTTGTTTATGAAAGCGAAGTTGCTACAGCCTCTTTTGGTCAAGGTATTACAGTTACACCAATTCAAATTATGCAAGCACTTTCATCCGTGGCTAATGATGGTGTAATGTTAGAACCATATTTAGTAAGTAAAATTGTAAATCAAAATGGTAAAATTATAAGTGAAAATAGTCGGACAGAAATTGGTCAAGTAATGAGTAAAGATACTGCCAAAAAAATGCAAGAATTAATGTACAATGTTAACTATAATGGCCTCGCTAAAATGTGGCAACCGCAAAGTGTTAAGATGATTATCAAAACGGGAACTGCGCAAATTGCTTCCCCTTATGGTGGCTATCTTGAAGGTCAATATGATAATATTTATTCTTTGGCAGGTATTTTTCCTGCGGAAAATCCTCGTTATATTATTTATACCGCTATTCAAAGAATTGAAGGGCCTCAACTTGCAATTGCTAATATGGTAACTAAAGCAGTTGATGAAATAGCCTCTTATGCTAATTTAACAAGTGAAGAAGAAACAGATATTTATAAAGACAATATTATAAAAATAGATAATTATAAATCTAAATCTACCGAAGAAGTAAAAAATGAATTGATTAATAAGGGCGTTAATCCCATTGTTATTGGTAGCGGTGAATACATTATTAATCAATATCCAAATGTTGATTCATCTGTAGTTAAGGGTTCAACCGTTTTTATTGTAACTAACAATAAAAATTATTACATGGAAAATGTATACGGATGGAGTTTATCTGAAGTACGGACATATGCCAAACTATTGGGTATTAATCTAACTCATCATGGTTATGGCTACGTAACTAATCAATCAATACCTCCGGGTACCGAAATTACAAATGGTTTAGTTTTAGATATTGAATTATCTTCATAACAAAAAGAGCTTTTATTGGCTCTTTTTGTTTTAAATGATAGATTTTAAAGATTAATTATTGTATACTTATAATAGTAGGAGTTCATATGAAAAAGAATAATATTACATTAATAACAATAGCGATAGTAACGTTATTAGCATTAGTAATTGGAGCTACGTATGCATACTTTTCGACAGGAAATATGAATATAACAAATGTAGCCAATTCCAATACGGTAACTGAAAGAAATAACATGGTATTTGATACCTTAGGGGGAGGAATGATACTTAATATAACAGCAAGCAACATGGTGCAAGCCAATAATGGAACTGTAGCGGCCAATAACTCAACGACTTTAACGGTTAATTTTACAGCTAATACTGATTATAGTATGGTATGTACGTATGATATAGTATATGAATGGACCAGTACCGATAAATATACGACCCATACAAGTGGAGTAACCTCAAATGAATTCACAATTCAAGGATGCCTAGCCTCTAATGCGCATGTATATGAAGGAACAAACAGTATAAGTAGTGAAACAGACTTATCAACATTAACATATACCAATTATGCTGCGGTCGTCGTAAGTGGAACGCAAATAGATGGAACAGGTAGTACTACTTCAACAGCAGTATGGACATTAACAAGTAAATTCTATAATGTAAATGCGGATCAAAGTACATTATCAGGAAAAACATATGCAGGAAAATTTA
>JAEEKI010000012.1 GCA_016282375.1 Caryophanales bacterium
AATCGTAACAGTAGACATAACCGTTGATGTTCACTGCACAGTTTCGGTTGCCCACATTGCAGCCAGCGTAGTTGTCGTAACCGTCGCAATTACTTATATCAAGTGTTATTCCAGCATCGATAAATGCTTGGTAGATTGCTTGTCTAGCACTGGCTCGTTGCTCTGGTGTTAAATAACTATCTAATGTTTGTCCCTCAAGTCCATATTGTGTATATGGTTGGGATAAACATATTTCATGTCCCTGAATTGTTGCACATACATAGTACTTACTACTATCTTGGCCTATATATACGTTATGATTTGTTGCACTTCCGCTACTTTGTAATGTGCCTCCGTAATTTGGATGTGTACATGGAGTATCATATGTACATGTCGTGGTATCAAACCAATAACTTGTTGGACCTGGAATGGTTACTGTTCCGGCTGTACATGAGACATTGGCTACCCTAAACTTTCCTGCATATGTTTTTCCTGATAATGTACTTTGATCTGCATTTACATTATAAAACTTACTTGTTAATGTCCATACAGCTGTACTCATCGTATTTCCTGTTCCATCGATTTGCGCTCCAGATACAACGGTAGCACTATAATTGGTATATGATAAAGTTGATAAATCTTTTTCATTTTTAATACCATTGGTTCCCTCGGATACATGTGCATTTGATGCTAGTGTTCCTTGAATCGTAAATTCATTATCGGTTACTCCACTTGTATGTGCTGTATACTTATCACTGCTTGTCCATTCATAGATAATATCATATGTACACACCATACTATAATCGGTATTTGCCGTAAAATTGACAGTTAGCGTTGTATTATTCTCGGCTGCGACATTACCTTGTTTGGCTTGGACCATATTCGCTGCCGTTATATTTAATTGCATTCCTCCACCTAATGTATCAAACACCATATTATTTCTTTCTGTAACTGTATTAGCATTAGCTACATTTGTTATATTCATATTACCCGTTGAAAAGTATGCATATGTGGCAAAAGTTATAATTGTTAATAACGTAACTATTGCTATTGTTAATAAAATTATATTATTCCTTTTCATATAGACTCCTACTTTATATGTTAAGTATATCATATTTTTTGAATTATTTATATTAATTCATATTCTCTAGCAATAATTCTTTTGTCAGAACAATATCTTATGACATATTTATTATCTTGTTTACAAATAATAATACCAATTGTTTTATCTTGATTTATTCTTCTGACATTTTCATCTATATAATTCATATATATTTGTACTTGACCAATATGTTCTTTCTTTAATTCGGTTATTTTTAACTCTACTACTACATAGCAATTATATTCTATATTAAATAGGAGTAAATCAATATAGTTATATCTATTACCTACTTTAATCTTATATTCATTTTTTACAAAGGTAAAACCATTACCCAACTCCTCCAAAAAAGAAGGAATATCATCAAGTATTATTTTTTGTAACATTTTTTCCGAAACAATATTGTATTTATCATTGTTTTTAATCGTGATAGGATTTTTGACAAAATCAATAATACTTGATTTTTTCTTATTATTTACTAACTTATTTTTTGTTTCATCAGGTAATCTTTCATATTCATGCGATTTAATTCGTATTCTAAGCTGCCTAATTGATAAATTATGTTCTTCGATTATTCTAATATAGTATTTAACTTTATTAATATCATCATATGGTAATAACTCAACATAATGACTATATGACAATTGTTGCGACACTGTCGCCACTTTTTCAATTAAGTTATAAAACTTGCGCATTTTATTTAATGATGATACATCATACTTAATATTTAAATCGTTAGTTAATTTTTTAGAATATTCTTTTATAATTCCTTCACCATAATGCTTACCAGCTTCACTTAGCATTTTACCAACATTATAATATGCATTAAGATCACTTTTATTAATTGAATAATTCTTTACCTTTTTGTTAATCTCATTATTTAATAATTCTTCTTTAATATGTTCATAATAGTTCATCTTATTTGTCTTTTTTATCTCTCTAAAAAAATCTTGTGTTTTTCTTTTCAGTTTCAATAACATCGATAAGTTCTTGTTCACTAGGTATAGTTAATCGAAACTCAGAAGAAAAGATTGTATTATTATCCTCTGGCAAAGTATATTTAACAATTGTTTCGTTTTTATCAGTGGATAATAAAATACCAATAGTTTTATTCTCATCGTTCTTTTTTATAGTCCTATCATAATAATTTACATACATTTGCATTTGACCAATATCTTGATGAGTTACTTTACCTATCTTCAAATCAATTATTACAAAACAATTTAAAATACGATTATAAAAAACTAAATCAGGATAAAAATGCTCGGTATCTAAAGTGATTCTTACTTGACTACCAACAAATGTAAATCCCTTTCCTAGTTCTAATAAGAACTCTCTTAAATGTACTAAGATACTCTTCTCTAAATCACTTTCTAAATAACTATTATTATCTTTTAAATCTAAAAACTCTAAAACAAAAGGATCTTTGATAATATCTTTTCCTTCATATAATTCGTGTCCTTTCGAAGATAAATTCATTATTTTTGATTTATCTTTGGATATTATCAACCTTTCATATAATAAAGTGTCGCGTTGTCTTTGAAGTTCTCGAACATCCCAAGCAGAATTAATACATTCATGCATATAAAAATCACGTTTGTTCTTTTCTTTTATTTTTATTAATTCAACGTAATGTGACCAACTCAATTTCGACGACAATGTTGTCGCAATTGGATAACAAACATAAAAGTTTCTCATTCTCTCTAAATTTCTTGTTGAAAAACCTTTACCAAAATAATCAGTTAGTCTTTTTGATATTCCTTCGATTAGTAAATCTCCATACTTAGCTCTACTATTACCTTCTTGTTTTTCAACAATTTTCTTTCCAATATTCCAATACAAATTGAGCATTTCAGTATTTATAGTTTTATAAACCTTACTTCGACTTTGCTCTACTAATAATCTAATATTATTAAATAATTCATTGGCTTGATTTTCATCAATAATAATTGTGTTTTTCATTTTATCTACTTTTCCATATATCATAATAAATGATATTAATCCCTTCACTTATATATATACCGGAAAAGTTCTGAATTTCCTTTTTTTTTGACAAAAAAAATCAATTCTTTCGAATTGACTATTTTTCATATACACTTACTTTTTTCTTATCGCGGCCAAGTCTTTCATACTTAACTGTACCATTTACTTTAGCAAATAAAGTATGATCTTTACCCATTCCTACATTAGTACCTGGATAAATCTTAGTTCCTCTTTGACGATAAATAATGCTTCCAGCAGTGCAAGTTTCACCATCAGATAATTTAGCACCAAGTCTACGACCAGCAGAATCTCTGTTATTCTTAGTAGAACCTTGAGCTTTAACGTGGGCAAAACGTTGAATATTTATTTTTATAAACATTTTAATTCTCCTTTACACTTATATTTTTGGGATAATCTTCCTCTAAAGCATGAAGAACATCAAACATATTGTCAATTAACAAATTAGTTATTTCATCTTTTTCTAAAATAGTAATTGTCATTTGTTTATCATCTTCGAAAGATATTGCCGAAGAAGAATGTTTTTTTATGGCATTAATAGTTGTATAGATAACGCTTGAAACAGCAGCGCATACAATATCCTTACCAAATTCTCCCCAATTAGCGTGACCACTTATCGTAATCACTTCATCTTTTTTATTTATTTTTATCATTATTAACCATTTATCTTTTTAATTTCAACTAAAGTATATGGTTGTCTATGTCCTTGAGTCTTACGATATTTCTTCTTTGGACGATATTTAAATACTCTGATCTTCTTAGCACGACCATTCTTAATTACTTCAGCCTCAATGCTAGCACCTTTTACATAAGGATTACCAGTTTTACCATCAACGAATAATACTTCATCAAATGTTACTTTACTTCCAGCTTCAGCATCAAGTTTTTCAATATAAACTTTGTCGCCATCTTGAACATAGTATTGTTTTCCACCTGTTTTAAATATAGCTTTCATCATCTATGCCTCCTTTAATATTAATAAGTCACACCTTTAAGGTAAGATAAACTTTTTAAAAACCTTTTTAGAGTGGATGAAATGACTTAAAGCGATAATATCGTATCAAAACAACGATTATTTGTCAATCAAATAGTCGATATTCTCTAGCAATTATTCTATCATCAGAGCAGTACTCAATAACATACTTATTATCTTTCTTACATATAATTATTCCAATCGTTTTATCCTGATTAACCTTTCTTAAATTTTTATCTATGTAATTCATATAAACTTGGATTTGACCGATATGATCTTTCTTTAATTCAGTTACCTTTAGTTCAATTACTACATAACAGTTATACTCGATATTAAATAATAACAAATCGATATAATTATAAGAATTTCCTATTTGAATCTTATATTCACTATCAATAAAAGAAAATCCATTTCCTAATTCTTTTAAAAAATAAGATATATTTTCAAGTATTATCCTTTGTAATACTTTTTCTGATATTTCTTCTTCACTTTTATTACTTTTAATATATATGGGATTTTTAATATAATCTACTACACTTGTTTGCTCATTATTAATTAGTTTATTTCTTGTATCAAATGACAATCTTTTATATTCTTGATTCTTAATTATGACTTCCAACTGTCTTTTAGATAGTTTTCTTTCGATAACTTGTTTTATATAATAGTTTATTTCATTGTCATCTTTTATAGGAAAAAGAAGTCTATAATGTGACATTGTCAATTGTGCATCCGGTGGGTGCACTTTTAAGAATAAATATAGTTTTCTAATATCAAATAAATATCTCACACTATATTTCTTTCCTAAATCTATTGTCAACTTTATTGAATACTCTTTAATAATACCTTCGCCATATTTATTACCGGACTCCACCAATAATCTTCCAACATTGTAATAAGCGTTTAAATCACCTTTATTAATTGAATAAGTTTTAACACTATGATTAATCTCATTATTTAATAATTCATTCTTGATCTCATTATAGTAATTCAATTCATTCATTTTATATCACCTCTCACTTATATATACCGGATAAGTTAGTGATTTCCTTTTAAAAACACAAAAAAAGTTTGAAAATTCAAACTTTTTTTGATTTACATAATTTTCGGTGTGCCTACACTAACGTTTTCGCACGCAGTCGGCCTATTCGGCCTTCAATTTTGCCTGTCGGCAAAATTAGATTCAAGATATTAAGATGTCGCGAGCGCGGCAAGCAGACAGGCCAATACAACTACTCCCATGTACAAAAGGCAAGGCCAAGCTGATCGACTTTACAGATCTCGTCCTCAGAGCCATCGTAACAGTCGACAAAGCCCCAGATGTCTACTCCACAGCTGAGGTCGCCTACAATACAGGAAGCGTCGTAGCCGTACGAGCCGCAATCACTTATATCAAGTGTTATCCCTGCATCGATAAAGGATTGATATAACGCTTGTTTGGCACTGGCTTGTTGTTCTGATGTTAACTTACTATTAAATGTATGTCCACTTAATCCGTATTGGGTATATGGTTGACTTAAACATATTTCATGTCCTGTTATTGTTGCACATGCATAGTACTTACTACTATCTTGGCCGATATATACATTATGTCCTGTTGCTGTTCCACTACTTTGCAATGTTCCTACGTAATTTGGATGTGTATATAAAGGTTCATATTGTCCAGTATCATAATTAAATGTTGCAAATGGTGTTTGAAACCAATATCCTGTTGGACCCGACACTGTTACAGTACCAGCTGTACATGAGACATTGGCTACTTTAAATCTTCCTGCATATGTTTTACCGGATAACGCACTTTGGTCTTGGCTTACATTATAAAACTTACTTGATAGTGTCCATACCGCTGTACTCATTGTATTCCCAGTGCCATCGATTTGGGCTCCACTTACTACTGTTGCACTATAATTAGTGTATGTTAATGTTGATAAATCTTTATCAATATAGATACTATTTATCCCTTCATATGTATGTGAATTACCAGCTAAACTTCCCTGAATAGTAAATTCATTATCTGTTACACCACTAGTGTGTGAAGTATATTTATCACTTGAGGTCCATTCATAAATAATGTCATATGTACACACCATACTATAATCAGCATTGGCTGTGAAATTAACTGTTAGAGTTGTATTATTCTCGGCGGCTACATTATTACTGTTGGCTTTTTGCATACTGGCTACAGTTATATCTAATGACATGCTTCCACCTAGGGTAACAAAGACCATATTATTTCTTTCTGTTACGGTATTGGCATTAGCTACATTAGTTATATTCATATTACCTGTTGAAAAGTATGCATATGTTGCTCCTATAATTAAGACTAAAAAAGTCAGTATGGTAACAATCATTAAAACAATGTTATTCTTTTTCATATGAACTCCTACTATGATAAGTATAGCATTACAGTTTATAATAGTCAAAGTAATGATTAAGTAAATACTCTTTATCACTCATTACTTTGCTATTTATAAAATAATAGTATTTTACATCTTTATGGTAATTATTAATATTTTCATTTTTACTGATTACCCTATTAAAGAATAAATCATCATATAAACATCTTTCTAAAAGAAATTTATGATACATTATTTTTCTATTTTTTATTACTTCGATAGTCTTATATAAGAATAATCCCAATAATAAATAATTGTTGATTAAATAATGATAATTTAGTATTAAAAAGATGACCATAAAGAAAAAAGATACTAAGTAATATACTTTTAAACTATTTTTAAATGATAAAAATAAACAACTAATTTCCATTAGTATTTTACTTCCATCTAAGGGAATAATGGGTAAAAGATTAAAGAACATTATTTGGTAGTTTATTTGCATTAAGAAAGAATCTACTTTTAATAAAGATAAAATAAAAGATAATATTAATTGAAAAACAATTCCAAAACTAGCTATTAATAGATCATTAAAAATTGGTGTATTCAGATGTTTATTAATCTTAGTTAATCCTCCGAAAGGAAATATTTCAACACTTATTACTTCATAACCTAATATTAAAGTAATAAAGATATGGCCTAGTTCATGAAAAAGAACAATAAAAAAAGAATATAAAGCATATTTGATAAAACCACATAAACAAGCTATTAATAAAAAATATAAAGTAAGATAATTAAATTTGATTTTGATATTCTTCATATGAATAATATTTTTCATCTTTAGAAATTAACATATATAGTTTATTATTAACTTCCCCTAGAATAGTGTCTAACTCAACATAATCATACATTTGCACACTTATATTTTCTAAAGAAGCATACCAAATATCAAAGCCATTACTACCCTGAATTATAATAACATTCTCAAATTCCTCCTTGGGACCAATATATATTACTATCCCTGGTGTTATGGCCCTAACAGGATAATTACTAGATACATGAAAAAGTGTTCCCTCTTTATATGATTCATAACTAGTTAAATCATTATTTTGAGAAACTAAAACTGCATCATTATTAATAACGGATATTTTTTTATAAAAAGAATTAAACTTAGCAAAATTAAAATGATTCTCAAATACATATTTTTTAAAAGTATTTAAATTCTTATCACTTAATGATGTATAAATTAAACTACTCAAAACAATAATAATCATTATTAAATACTTAGTAATATACTTTGAAAGATTGTGTTTAGGTTTATCATTTAAATAACTATCCAATAGTTTATTATGCATTATTTCACCATTTAAGTATATGATGATGATTTAAAATAATGAATACTATCTGATATAAGAATGATATCAAATATATAGTTTTCAAAAATAAAAGACTAAAGACTATAAAAATAAGAATATTACTCAAATAATAATTCTTGATTAATTTATAAAGAAAAAAACTAATTATTAAAAAGAGTGTCATAAAACCATAAGTATAAGATACTAAATAATCAATTATTAAACCATAAAGAATAATTAAATAAAGATTCTTACTATTTAAAACATTAAGAAAAAAGACTGTTTTTTTAAAAGATAATAAATCAATTATAATTGTCATACTCTTTTTCCTTTACAACTACTACATCCATAGTAAGCACTTCATTATTAACTAGTTCAATTTCTAAAGTATTAGCTATTTCATTTGGATCTTTTTGGATTTTTTTAACAAAGCCAATTAAGAAATTATCACCGATATAGCCTAGATTCGAAGTATATACCTTATCATTTATATTTATTATACAATGAGCATCGACATTAGTAACTAAAACTTTTTGATCATACTTTAAAAGACCATAGCAATTATTAATCTGAACCTGTAACAAAATATCGGGATTAGTAAGCAATTTAACAATAGCCATATTTTGATATTTATTTTTTATAATTCCTAATAAACCTTTTTCGTTAATAACATAATTATTGATATTTATTTTAGTATCATCAATAGCAATTATTAATTCTTCATTAAATTTATAAGGATTTTGATAAAGAATTTTACCATAAACATAATTTTCTTTATAAATAACATTACTTTGAATACTGTTATTTATTACATTAATGTATATATCTTTAGAATTATTAATTAACTTTAAAAAATATGGTTTAGTTATAACCAATAAAAAAAGAATTAATAAATAATAACTTTTAGATACTAATATACGCATATTAATAGGATATCCAATTATTATCTTTTAATTCTAATTTATATCACAAGCATTTTCTAAGTCATTAATTTGTTTACTAACAAAGACAACATTATCTTTCTTACAATTAACAATAGTATAATCATGCAAAGGATAGTAACTATATCCATCTTCTTCGACTATCTCAGTTGATTTAACCAAATTGTCAATTGATTCCCTTTTATCCATCAAAAGATAGAATAGCTCATAAATATTATTTTCATCATAACGATAATAGATGCCTTGTAAACCCATGTAGTAGAATTTATCATAGGCTTTAGTTACTGAACGATCATTTATTTCGTTAACGATTAATTCATATTTATCATAAATAGATGAAGGAATTATTTTTGCATCAGTAATATGAATTTCTGTTTTTTCATCGCTTGTTTTAAGACTTCTTACAATACCTATTACTTCGATAAAATCATAAACATAGTAATCAGCAGGATCGATATCCAACCCATCAATAACAACACTTTTTTCATTATCAAATGATACATGACCATTTAAATCAATTCTATCTTCATAAGCCGATAATCCTAAGGAAGAAGTCCCTACAATAGTGGTTATTTTTCCTTCGATATGTACAAATTTATTCTTATATGTTTTAAAACTCTCTTTAGGATTTTCTAAAATCTTATTAACATTAATCGTAGGAAGATAATTCTTATCACAAGGGCAACTCTTTTTATAACCATTATCAATATTTAATTCGCCATCACAATCATAAACCCGATAAAACAAACTGTTATACGTTTTTACTTTTGTAGATGATACTTTTTTTATAGCCATTATAGGATATGTATTAAATAAATTGACGATGAAAAAATCGAATAAATAAAGGCCAACAATAAGTGATAAAGGAATTAAGATAATTTTAGCAACCTTTTCAGGCAAATTAAGAATTAAACCCATGGAAAAGATTATTATGCCAATTAAAAGCGCCACAATTCTAAAAATGCTATACACATTAATAAAATATGGTGTTATTAAAAAAAGTAAACCAATAATGATGAAAAAGATATTAACTTTTTTCAAACTATACTCCTTTACTATCTATAGTATACTATAATTTAATTCATTAAAAAACGAAAAAATCTCACTTAAATGAGATTTTTATCAGGAATGTCAAATCATTTTACTTATCTTTGGCATTGTATTTGTCAGAGGTATATGGTGATGGTAAATTTTTGATTTTTTTCTTCATTTTAGGCATCATAAAATACATACTTGTCAAAGATGCCCCCATTACCATTCCAATACCTAATGAGCTCATTATTCTTTTCATCATTCACCTCATTAAGTATTATTACCTAAAGACAAAATATTATTCTTGAAATTGGTCTATTAAAAAATCTTGCAAACTAGTTTTTCGAAGTGAAGAATAATTATTTTGAATGCCACTCGTAAAACTGCGAGGATCCCCTATTAAAGTTAGGCTTTTTTTAGCACGTGATACCCCTGTATAAAGAAGTTTATTATAAAGCATTGAATAATAACCTTTACTGATTGGCATAATAACATGATTAAACTCACTACCCTGACTTTTATGAACAGTCATGGCAAAAGCATGCATAATATTTTTTAAATCTTTCTTTTCGTAATCGACAATGTTGCCATCAAAATCAATCTTAACAACATCCTTATTATTAAAATTACGATAAATGCTCAATATTTTACCTATATCGCCATTGAAAACACCATTATCAGAATCATTAACTAGTTGTAAAACTTTATCATTTTCACGATATATTTTGTCTAAAAATTTAATTTCTTGTTTATGATCATCATGCGGATTATATATACTTTGCAACCTAATATTGAGATTATCAATGCCATTTATTCCCTTATACATTGGAGCTAAAACTTGCATATCATCTTCCGTAATACCCTTAGATAAAGCATATTTAACCGAAGCAGTAACTTTGGCTAGAATTTCTTCCTCTGGACAAATAATAAAATTATAATCGTCTCTTTTATACATAAACTCTTCATCAATATTTTGAAGTTTAATATCTTTGGCTAAAAAAGGAATATAAGAATTATCACTTTGACGATAAATAATCGATAAAGGATTATAAACAAAAAAATCACTATTAATTAAATCTTGTAAGACAAGACCTGGTCCAACCGAAGGTAATTGATAAATATCACCAACTAAAACCAAATTAACATTCACATTGATGGCAGATAATAAAGCCTTCATCAAAGAAATATCAATCATCGATGTTTCATCCACTATAATTAATTTTTGAACTATTTTATTATTCTCATCATATTCAAAAGTATCACTCTCTTTATGCCACTTTAAAAAACGATGGATAGTATAAGCCGGTAAACCGGTAGCTACTGATAACTTCTTACTTGCCCTACCTGTCGGAGCTAAAAGTGCTATCTCTTTTAGAACTTCATCCTTCATTAAAGAATATTCTTGAATATAAAGATCCACGATAGCCTTAATAATCGTCGTCTTTCCAGTTCCAGGGCCTCCTGAAATAATAGAAATACTATTTGTCAAAGCTGATTTAATAGCCTTTTTTTGTTCATCATTATAGACAATATGTTGTTTTTCCTCATAAGCAGTTAGTTTTTTATCTAAGTCTTTAATCTTTTTAATCTTACCTTTAGAAATACTATGTAAATCGGTAGCAACACACTCTTCTTCCATAAAATATTTTGTTAAGTAAAATCTTTTATCAATAACCACAATTTGTCCTTCGGAAGCTAACTGTGTAAGACATTCCATATACTTATCACTGTCAATATTTAGATTAAAAAACACTGTTAAGGCTTTATATATTTCCTCAAGATTATAATAAGTACTACCTTCATTAAAACTTATCTGAAGCATGCTATTCAAAAGACATTCCTTACATCTTAACATACTTTCTTTATCAAAATTATTTAAATAAATATCATCTATCTTTTTAAAATCAAAAATATCTTTCAAAAGATATAAATTACCTTCCAAAATAGTTTCAATTTCATCATTATGTTTAGCCAGTATTTTAGCACTATCTTCGATAGAAAAACCCATTTTTGATAATTTAAGGATAATTGTTTCATCTTTTTCATAAGCTAAAATACTATTATATATTTTCATGGCTTTTAAAGCGGTCATGCCTTTGATAACTAAAAGATTATTAACATCTTCCTTGATGATATCTAAAGCCTTATCGCCATATTTTTTAACAATTTTTTCCGCTGTGACTTTACCACAACCTTCGACAAAACTACTTTGTAAGAATTCCAAAATAGCATCTTTCCCTTCAGGTTTCACTAACTCATAAGTTGAAAAAGCAAATTGCCAAGAATACTTAGGATGTTTAACATAATCTCCTTGCAAAAGATAGTTAGCCTCAAGTTTTACATCATTAATTAACCCATTAACATTAATTAACTTATTATCTGCTTTATTAATCTCTTCATTATCCGTTTCTGCAACCTTAAAAAGAGCAACAAGATAATTATTGTCACCATTTTGATAAATAATCTTCTTAAATTTGCCCTTGATATAATAAGTCATTAAATCTTCCTTTGATAAATCTTATTTACTTCTAAAACTTCATCGATGGTTACTCCTAAATAATTTGAGGTATGGCCAAAACTTTTACCATCTTGATGATATTCGATTAAAACATCTAATGTTTGGCCTTTAAAAAGATCGTAATAATTCTTTTCTAACACTTCCGATAAATTGATTAATTTTCGAGCCCTATCCTTCTTATCACGTTCCGATACTTCATTAGGCATCCTCGAAGCAGCTGTACCGGTTCTTTTTGAATAAGGAAAAACATGAATCTTAGCAAAATTAATCTTTTGACAGAATTCATAAGTTTTTAAAAACAAAGCATCTGTTTCATAATTATGGCCTACGATAACATCGGTTGTAATGGCAATATCTGGTCTAATTTTACGAATTTGTTTAATTTTTTCTTCATAATATGCCGTATCATATTTACGATTCATAATCTTAAGTATCTCATCACAACCTGATTGCAATGGAATATGTAAATGATCACAAAATTTAGAATTATTTTTTAGAATATTAAAGAACTTATCATTTAATTCTGTTATCTCAATCGATGATAATCTAATTCTTTGAATACCTTTTATTTTAGAGAGTTCTTCAATTAAATCATATAAATCTTTACCATCATCATGATAAGAACCCGTATGAATACCCGTTAAAACAATTTCTTTATAGCCTTTTTCGGCTAGAGTGTTAGCTTCTTCGATAATACTTACGAAATTGCGAGAGCGAACATTTCCTCGCACATAAGGAATAATACAATAAGAACAAAAATTATTACACCCATCTTGAACCTTAATATAGGCTCTTACTTGATTAAAGTTATTTAAACTCATCTCTTCGAAAGGAATGTCTCGATCACTTTCAATATTACAGTAATTAGTTTTATTAACAAGATAGTCTTTAATTAATTCTACTAATGTACTTTTATGTCTATTGCCTATTATAATGTTAGCGCCTAAGTCTTTATATGGCTCACAATTATTTTGACTAGAGCAACCACAGATCACTAAGATAGCCTTAGGATTTTCTCTTTTTATTCTTCGTACCATTTTTAAACACTTTTTATCGGAGGTATCAGTTACACTACAAGTATTAATAATAACAATATCACTTTGATTTAATTCCTCACAAAAAGAAAAACCATTATTAACTAATGATTCACTTATATAATTAGATTCATACATATTAACTTTACAACCGAAAGTAATAATATTAAATTTCATAAACTCCCCCTAGTTTAACGACTTTTGTAATTCTTTTAAAGCTTTTAAAAACTCCTCTTCTCTTTTCACAGTAAATAAATGCACATCTATTTTAGGTGCTTCCACTTTTTGAGTAGGATTAACCAAATTATCTAAATCAAACTTCTTAATACTTAAACCATCTTTATCATCCTCAGAGGAATAATTTAAAGCATATTCTCCCGTATTAGATAATAATTCATCATAAGAAATAATTGCTTTATCTTCCTGCTCTTTTTCATACGAAGTAAAAGTTATTGGCTTAGGACTCTCCGTATTTTTTAAAGCTTCAGCAATATTTTTTAAATTATCAGGATCAGTAATCGCTTCTTGAGTTATTTCATCTTCATTAATACGAATAAAATATATTAAACTAACAACTAAGATAATTAAGAAAATCACCGTAAAGAAAAACACATAATCAATAAATGATAGGTTTTTTAAAAATAATATTATGTCTTTAACCATAATAACCACCACAAAATTATTCTACCACATTTGCATTTACTTGAAAACACTTGATGATTTATTTACTTAAAAATTATGTCAATATATACGGATCATTAACAGTTCCCGTACCGGAAACCACAGCCGTCTTAATAATAGTAATAACTGGCCGAATGGCTCTTAAATTATCACCAGTATCCTTGTCAAGAACTTTACCATTAGCGCTCACAGCAAAAGGTGTATAATCCTTTTCAGTTAACTTAGCACCCGTCAATAAATAATATTCAATTGTGATATCTTCATTGTATAAATAAAAACTCTTGTTTTCATCTTCGGTAGTCGCTCCAGCATAAATAACCTCATCTACCGTTAACATAGCAATCTTACTTTGAACTTTATCGCCTAAACATATAAAAGATGGAATATGATCAACTTTTATTCTTGTTTCAGATAATAAACCTTCATCACCTTGAGTATTATCATTACAATACTTTTGATTAGCTACATAAAATTCAGATTTTTTAACATTCTTAACAAACCAATCATTATTCAAATAAGTATATAAGTTGGAATTCTTAAACTTATAATTATCAATAGAATCATAATACTTCTTGATGGTTTCTGTTACCCCATCCAAGACTAATTTAACAGAACCATCACCGTTAATCTTAACTATTTTATAATTAACGTCATCGATTACCACATTATTATTTTGGACATTACCTCGAAAATAATATGCTGATCCATAATCATCAATTGTTCTAATTAAGCCTTCATCTTCGGTAGCTATTTCCTTACCCGGTTCTGTTAAAGGTGCAGTCTTAATTTCATTATGTGAAAGAATCGTATCCGCAAAATTAGTTACTTCACTATTCTCTTCACTCACACTTATTTCAATACTATAGGTAATCTTATCTTCAGCATTAAACGACAAAGTATAATTATGAATACCTTCGCCTTCGATTTCAATATAACTAGAAATAGTTGAACTATACGGAGTTAAATAATCCGTTATAGTTACATCATCTCCATTAGTAAGTGTATATTTAATATTACCTTTAATATTCTTCGGATTTAAAAAAGCTATATAATAATAAACTGTTTCTTCGGAAGAATTAATAACAGAAAAAGTAACTGTTTTATCTTTATATATTTTTAGTTTATCACCATTTTCATAGTTAATTGATAAAACCCCAGATGTTTTGATCATAGCCACATCTTTAATTTTTTTATATGAAAAATAGGAAACTCCTAAAACTAATGAACCAATTATTAAAAAAAGTAATATAATTAGTATTCTTTTAAACTTCTTTTGCATCGTATCTATCTCCATTATCATTATATTAAGGCATAAAAAAATTGTCAATTTCTATTTTCTTAGAATATTGACAATTTCTTCTTATTCTTCAGGAGTTTCTTTTTTCTCTTCTGGTTTTACAGGTTTAGGAAGTGCTTCTTTACGAGATAAGTTTAATCTTCCACGATTATCATAACCTTGAGACTTAACAATCATCTCATCACCTACTCTAAACATATCGCTTGGTTTTTCGACTCTCTTATAATCAAGTTGAGAAACATGAACTAATCCTTCACAACCAGGCCATAGTTCTACAAAACAACCAAAATCTTCAACTTTTGTTACTTTACCAGTATATACTTTACCTACTTCAACTTCTTTGATAACATCCTCAATCATGGCCCTAGTCTTATCAATTATTTCTTGACTAGTATGATAAATAACTACTCGACCATCATCTTCAAGATCAACTTTAACAGCATCTTTATCATTAACACTCTTAACGCCGGAAGCCTCAAGAATGATTTTAGTAATCATATCTCCGCCTTTACCAATAACATCTTTAATCTTATCTGGATCAATTGTAAAGGTAACAACTTTTGGAGCATACTTAGAAAGTTCTTTTCTTGGCTCAGCGATTCTTGCTTCCATAACATCTAGAATTTTCATTCTGGCTTTTCTAGCTTCTTCAAGAGCTTCTTTTAAGATTGCTTTCGTAACACCTTTAATCTTAATATCCATTTGTAAAGCGGTAATACCTTCGCGCGTACCTGCAACTTTAAAGTCCATATCACCCATATGATCTTCAAGACCTTGAATATCCGTTAAAATAGTATATTTTTTACCATTTGAGATTAAGCCCATCGCTATACCAGCAACGGGAGCCTTAATTGGTACACCAGCAGCCATTAATGATAAACAACCACTACAAATCGTAGCTTGTGAAGATGAACCATTACTCTCTAATACTTCAGATACCACTCTAATCGTATATGGGAACTCCTCTTCTGAAGGAATAACTTGTAATAAAGCTCTTTCTCCTAAAGCACCATGACCAATTTCTCTTCTGCCTGGTGATCCATAACGACCTATTTCACCAACAGAAAATGCTGGGAAATTATAATGTAACATAAACCTTTTTTCATCCTCAATTCCTAAACCATCAAGAATTTGATGATCAGAAAGTGGGCCTAAAGTTGTTGTCGCAAGAACTTGTGTTTCGCCTCTTGAGAATAAACCTGAACCATGAGTTCTAGGTAATAAATCAACATCAGCAAAAAGTGGTCTAATTTCATCCATTTTTCTGCCATCAGGACGAATATGTTTTTCAATAATTAATCTTCTTACTTCACTACCTTCGATTAAGTTAACCGTTTTTTCAACATCACGCATCTTCTTATCAAAATCTTCAGCGCCTTCATAAATTGCGGTAAAATGCTCAATTGTGGTCTTTTTAACTTCATCGATTTTAGCATATTTTTCTAATTTTTCTTTAATTTGAATTGCTTTAAGCATATCTTCAGTTGCGTATTCTCTAACTTCTTTATCTACTTCAGGATCAATTATAGCTGGTTCTAAGACAACCTTTTCTTTACCAATTTCTGCAATAATTCTTTCTTGGAATTCACATAATGTTTGAATATTTTCATGAGCAAACATTAATGCTTCAAGCATTTGCTTTTCTGATAATTCTTTACTTCCAGCCTCAACCATACAAATAGCATCTTTAGTTCCTGCTACGGTTAATGCAAGTGGACTTACTTCCGTTTGCGTGGCTGTTGGATTAATGATAAACTCACCATTTTCATCCATACCTACCATAACACCAGCAACCGGTCCATCAAATGGAATATCAGAAATGCCTAAAGCAAGTGATGTGCCAAATAAAGCAGCCATTTCTGGTGAATTGTCTTGATCAACTGACAATACGGTATTTACAACTTGAATTTCATTACGAAGATTCTCATCAAACATTGGTCTAATTGGTCTATCAATTAGTCTTGCAGCAAGTGTTGCTGAATCAGTTGGTCTTCCTTCTCTTTTAATAAATCCACCAGGTATTTTACCTACAGAATATAACTTCTCTTGATAAAGTACTTGAAGTGGAAAAAAATCTTGAGACACAGGAGTCTTACCCATAACACAAACAGATAATACAACCGTATCTCCATAACGCACCAATACACTACCATTTGTTTGTTTGGCAAGTTCGCCAGTTTCTACAACTAAATCTCTTCCTAAAAAATCTAATTTAAATTCTCTTTTCATTACTACACCCTTTCCTATAAGTAAAAAAAGACACTAAAAATAATTTAGTGCCTATTTTCTTAAATTTAATTTTTTAATTACTTCACGATAACTTTTTACATCGTTATTTTTTAGATAATCAAGTAATTTTTTTCTACGTCCAACTTTAATTAAAAGTCCACGATTTGAATGATAATCATGTTTATGAACTCTTAGATGTTCAGTAAGTTCGTCAATTTCTTTTGTAAGAATAGCGATTTGAACTTCAGCAGAACCAACATCTTTTTCATTCTTCGCAAACTTCTTAATTAGTTCAGACTTTTCATCTTTTGATAAAGCCATTTTTTATCCTCCTATTCACATATCCGTTTAAACTGAGTAATGATGAGAAGGATTTCATCAAAACTAAGTAAAAACTTCCTATTCATTATATTAAATATAAATCAATATTGTCAAGCATTTTTAAATTTCAAAATCGTTAATACAATATGCTGTCCCATTGTAATTAACCGTAGCATATGATCCACTCCGATTAGTAAAAACAATACCAGTATTATAAATGCCATACCAACTATAATTATTAATATTACATTTAATAGTACCTGAACTAGTAGTACAATCGCTTAGACTTATATTAAAACCAGCGTTAATTAATGTTTGGTAAAGAGCTTGTTTAGCGCTTGTTTGTTGTGCAGATGTAAAATTGGAATTTAACGTATGTCCCGTTAAACCATATTGCGTATATGGTTGACTTAAACACAACTCATTGCCACTATCTTCATCCTTCATACATGCAAAGTATTCACTATCATTTTGCCCTATGCAACTAGTAGTACTCATAGAAGAATATGTTGTATTTGCATGGCTTGGATATTCATAAATTTCATCAGAAAAAAAGTCAGCCCAATAGAAATCCGGTGTTTTTATTGTATAAGGATCATTCCAAGATCCAGCATGATTACCACTAATTAAAGTATCAGCTTTTAAATACACTACTGGACGTATAGAATCTGAAGATGATACAGTAAGGTTCGATAAACCACCTGAAGAATCCACTGCAAGTACTACATTATTAATACTACTAGAAGTTAAGGTACGATACCCTCCACCAGAGGAACCTGGTGGATTAGAAGTTATACCAGTATACCATAAATAATCATTACCAACACAATCAGACTTATAGGCACCACTTCCCCATCCTGAAGATGTCATGGCGGTACCTAAACAGGTGGTTCTAGAATAAGTACTGCCACCACTCGTAGCATAACCATAATCACTTGGATATATTAAACCGACTTTGCCATACCAGTAAGCTGCTCGATTCTCAAGCATATTTGATGCAGTGTATAAAAATCCAGTTCCACCAATATTACGTTCTTTATTGTAAAAGGCTTGAGGATTTCCTTCAGCATCCGTTGACCATGAATTTACTCCATATAAATCCCATTTTGCTGTTACTATTTTTGAAAGAGCTGATAAAGATATTTTTTTAGGTACAGTACCAGCTGTTGCTGTATAACTGCTGGTAGTTGCAGTGCTTGGTTTATAAACGGTAGTACCATTTCCATCTAAATAACTATACGTATCATTATAAAAATTATGTCCATTTCCATCTGCAACCACATTATTAGTTACTGTATAATTTGTATGTAATTGAGTTCCATATTTGTCATATGAAGTTTTTAAATAGTTAGACCCATTTAACATTAACATTAGCTGACTATCGCTCCAATCACCAGAACCACTAGAAGACAGTGATGTACCAACAGTACTTGATTTCTTATCATAAATAAAACTTCCCAAAGAATCGTTTCGAACTATTTTTACTAAGCTCCCTTTTGAAGTTGTAGCACATTCATCTTCACTACCATAGGTTCCTGTACAATATTCCATATCAGGCATCACACCAATTATACGCCATAATTCACCATTAAACGATATATAATTATTAGGGTTTTTACCAGCATAACGCAATTCGCCTTCGTGATCCTCTGTTAAAAACCATTGACTACCTGATACTGCATCATACCCTGCCCTTGGAGCATCATATGCTAAATAATCAGCAATTGATTTGACGCTAGATGATGAACTACAATGAGCATTTGCTACCATAATAAATCCCCGATAATTCTTATCAGAATGAGATGTTTGACTAACATCGGTTAAATTATAAAATTTTGTAGTTAAAGTATCTTGTCTAGTTTCGGTGGAATTTGCACTAGCTTGGATGCTTGCTTTTCCAAGTACTCTTTTTCCATCCACATAATTAGGTACTTGCATTTCACTAATTGCTCCCGATACAGTTAATTCCTTCGAAGCATCAGTAGAAATTACATATTGATTTGGAGACGTTGTATCCCAAACCCAAACATAATCATATGTACAATAGGCATCCGTACCTGAAGTATTTTGAAAACTGATATCAAACATAACATCATAGCTATCAGCAACAGAATCATTTGACCCTTGAACCATATTTGCAGCCGTAATATTAAGAGTAACACCATTAACTGACGCACTATTTATTGCGGCAGTGAAATTATAATTGCCACTATTAAAAGTTGTATTATAGGATATATTACCATTCGTAGTATTTACTCCGCCTGTAAAAAAGGCATAAGATATTCCCATTATGACACAAGCCGCTATAGCAATACCAATAATAAATAATATCACTATCCTTTTTTTATTCATTTTTATTCATCTCCATACGTATTATATTTCAATTTATATTATATCCTAAAAGATGAACATTAGCAATAAATATAATCAAAATAAAAAACTAGTATCCTAGTTTTTTATAATAATCATATAATTCTTTAAAACGATTAAAGTGAACAACTTCCCGTTGACGCAAAAATAGCAAAGGACCAATAATATCTTCATCATCAGTTATATTTATTAATGCTTCATAAGTAGCTCTAGCCTTTTGTTCAGCTGCCATATCTTCAGATAAATTGGCTATCACATCACCTGTTACCGCAAAATATGCTGATGTAAAGGGATTGCCAACACTATCTTGTGGAAATAATCCTACCCCATGCTCTGTATAATAGCAACCAAGTCCAGCTGATTCTAATTCTTCAAGGGAAGCATCTTTGGTTAACTCATGAATCATCGTACAAATCATTTCTACGTGAGCTAGTTCTTCGGTAGCAATATCATTTAACAAAGCTTTTCCCATATCATCGGGCATAGTGAATTTTTGAGAAAAATAACGGAATGATGCAGCCAATTCTCCATTAGCTCCACCAAATTGTTCTATTAAATATTTTGCCATTTTTAAATTTTTTTTATGGATACAAATTGGAAATTCTAACTTTTTATCATATTTATACATACATTCCCCCATCACTTTCCCAAGGCCATGGTGAACTTAACCATTGATATGAATTATATTGTCCTTCCGTATTACAAAGTGGACCATAAACGCTTTCATATTCTTTCTTTAAACTATTTAGTTTTTCTTTTTCTGTGTTATATTTTTCAAATATGACATGATCATCTGGATGAATGTCTAAATACAAAACATAATCAATCACTGCAAAAGATGATTCCATAATCTTTGATAGTTTTTGTTCCTTTTCATTTTTAATCTTAGGCATAACATACTTCATATTTTTATAAGGAATAAATTCGTTATCAAACATATTTCCTCTTAAAAACTTTTCTGATAAATAACTTTGATTATTATTTTGATAATTATAAGCATATTGATAATTATTAAGTCCAAACAAATCATTTAAATCATTAAAGTTATTAATATTTTCAAAATACATACTATATCCTCCTAAAATATAGTATGTTATACCTAATTATTGTTCTGGATGTATGCCCATAAAAAAATTAGGCCAAGCCTAATTTATATTAAGTATTTGATTAATTTTCTTGTATGCCTCATCAAAATCATCCATTGCTACTTCAAAAGTTTTAACATTACGGCACTCTTTTAATTCTTTAACAATGTTTTTATATTCATTTTGTTGTCTTACGCTATTTTCTTTACTAAATGATTGATAATTATGATGGGAATCACGAGCTAATCTTTTAATAAATAAATCTGTGTCTTTTAAATATAAAGATATATAATAAATATCAAAATTAAGTTCATTAAACTTTTCTAATAATCTTTGATATACATCCGTAAAGCGATATTCTTTGAAACCTAACCTTGCATAAACTTCTTCGGTAAAAAATGTACGATCAAATATTAAGTCCATGGGAATATCTTCCATATTTTTAAGATATTTCAAAAGGGTATTATACATTTTTCTACTAATCTTTTTTCCTTCAGAAGTTTTGTCTTTTTGACCAGAAAGACGATACAAATTAGAACTAGCTATATTTTCTCTTAAATAATTAGCAAGCGTTGTCTTACCGGTTCCTTGAGGACCTTCGATAACAATCATTCTATTTCTCATAATTAACCTCTTATCACAGATATTTTAGCCAATTTCTCTTTAGGGAAATCTTCATCATATGGAACACTATCAAAAATCTCTGGCATTTTTTCCTTGAGTAAAAGTAAAAATGGTATCAAAAGTTGTCTAATTGCCGGATGAGCATGCTTAGAACAGCGAAGTGTTAAAACATGCTTCCATTCCCGTATATTGCAAGTCATCGTAACTTCCGCAGCGGTTGAATGAGGAAGCATCATTCGTAGTTCATCGGCTGCAGCATCTAGTTTAGCCATTTCCATATAACCATCCTCAATATGTTGCATTGTTTTTTTCCAAATAGCATATTTTTCTTTATCATCACTATATAATGGTTCAATAAATTTGATACTATTCGTATATTTATCTTTGGAATAATTACAATATCTCGTGGATTCTATAGAAAATGAAGCACCCGCACGGTGTCTTGTTAAATCCTTATAGACACCAATATCGCAAGTAAGACGAACAGTTATCTTTTCATGTTCTAAAACGGATTCATGGCCCCGTGTAATACAGTTAGTTAATAATTTTTTATAACTATCTTCAGTAATAGAGCCCTCTGAACGATAACATGTCCGGCAAGCTCTTTCAATGTTCTTCATTATTTTTACACCATCGAATTTTTCATATTCGATTTTGGGTTTTACAACTTGCATTTAAATCTCCTTATACCAAAGTGGATATTTACTAGTTAAATCTAGTACTTCTTTACGTAAATTATTTAATACTTCTTCATTATCTTTGTTTTTCAAAGCACTAGAAATAATCTTACCAATCTTGATAAAATCTTTTTCCTTTAAACCTCTAGTAGTCATCGCTGGAGATCCTAATCTTAAACCACTAGTAACCATTGGACTCTCCGTATCTCCAGGAATAGCATTCTTATTAGTAGTAATATGAATAGTATCTAGTAGGTTTTGAGCATCTTTTCCAGTTATATTACATGAAGATTTAACATCTACTAAAATTAAGTGATTATCTGTTCCACCAGAAATAATCTTAAATCCCTCTTCTTTTAAACTTTCAGATAGAGCATTAATATTCTTAATAATTTGTTTACCATATTTCTTAAAATCAGGTTGTAATGCTTCATAAAAGCATTGAGCTTTGGCCGCAATAACATGTTCAAGTGGTCCACCTTGAATACCTGGAAAAATCATTTTATTAATCTTTTTAATTATTTCTTCATCATTAGTTAGGATAAGTCCACCACGTGGTCCTCTTAATGTTTTATGGGTAGTTGTTGTTACAACATGAGCATAAGGAATTGGTGATGGATGAAGACCAACTGCTACTAAGCCAGCAATATGAGCCATATCTACCATCAAATAAGCTCCTACTTTATCTGCAATTTCTCTAAATCTTTTAAAATCAATAGTTCTTGAGTATGCTGAAGCTCCCGCAATAATCATCTTTGGTTTTTCTTTCAAAGCTAGTTTTTCAATTTCATCATAATTTAACATTTCTGTTTCTTTATCAATATCATATGAAACAATTTCATAGTCTTTACCACTAAAATTCATTTTATGGCCATGTGTAAGATGTCCACCATTATCTAAGTTCATACCCATAACTTTATCGCCAATATTTAATAAAGCTTTATATACTGCCATATTAGCGGATGACCCTGAATGTGGTTGAACATTAGCATACTTACAATCAAATAACTTACAGGCATATTCAATCGCTGCACTTTCAAAAACATCAATATTTTCGCAACCGCCATAATATCTTTTACCTGGATAACCCTCGGCGTATTTGTTGGTTAAAATACTTCCTTGTAAAGCCAGAACATCGTTGGAAACATAATTTTCTGATGCAATTAACTCAATGTTCTCTTCTTGTCTTTGCCTTTCTTTTTGCAAAGCACTTTTTAAAATACTATCCATTAACACTACCTCCTTTATATGCTTCTAGGATATTTTCAATTATCATCGCAATTGTCATTGGTCCAACTCCCCCTGGATTTGGCGTAATATAAGCACATTTATCTTTTAAATTGTCAAAATCAGCATCACCGATAATTTTGCCATCAATAACACTAATTCCCGCATCAACTACAATAGATCCTGGACTAACCATATCAGCAGTTAGCATTTTGGCTTTTCCACATCCACAGACAATAACATCGCTATTTAACGTTATTTCTTTTAAATTCTTGGTTTTAGTATGGCATACTGTAACGGTAGCATTTTCTTTAAGCATTTCAAAAATTAATGGTTTTCCCACCAAATTACCTCGACCAATTAAGCAAACTTTTTTTCCTTCTAAAGGAATATTATAATACTTTAACAGTCTTATAATACCTTTAGCGGTACATGGATGAAGTCCAGCTAAATTATGACCCAAACTATAGAAACTATCTTTCGTAAAGCCATCAACGTCCTTTTTCGGACTAATATACTTAATACAATTATCCATATTTATGTTCTCAGGCACTGGACTTTGTAAAATAATACCCGTTATGCTTGAATCATTGTTAAGCTCTTGAATTATGTCAATAACTTGCTCTTCACTGGCCTTTTCTAACCTAACAAGTTTTGTTTTTATTCCTACTTTTTCACAAGCTTTTATTTTATTTCTAACATATATTTCACTTTGAGGAAAATCCCCAATTAATAAAATAGCCAATGTTAAATCAAGTTTTTCATTGTCTATTTCTAACTTAATACCCTCTAATATCTTATCTCTTACTAATTTTCCATCAAGAATCACTATATCACCTTCTTAAAATAATGAATGATTATATTCAATTTTCAAATGTTCATATGATTTTGGAGTTGCAACTCGTCCACTTCTCGTTCTTTTAATAAAACCTTCTTGTAGTAAAAATGGTTCGACAACATCTTCGATTGTAGTTACTTCTTCACCTATCGATGTAGCAATAGTTTCTACACCAACTGGTCCCCCATTAAATTTGGTAATCAAACTCTTTAAATACTCTATATCGATATTATCTAAGCCAAAATCATCAACTTTTAGCCTTTTTAAAGCATCTTTCGTAATATCTTTATCAATATTGCCATCACCTAAAACTAAAGCAAAATCCCTTACTCTTTTAAAAAGTCTGTTAGCTATTCTTGGTGTTTTTCTACTTCTTTTGGCAAGTTCTAAAGCTGCATCATCATCTATTGGCATATCAAACACTTTACTGGTTCTTTTAATAATCTTAGCCAATTCCGCATTTGAATAGTATTCAAGTTTATTAACGATGCCAAAACGATCTCTTAATGGTGCTGATAAATCACCGGCTCTAGTAGTCGCTCCTACTAAAGTAAAAGGTGGTAAATCAATCCTAATACTCTTACTTTTTCCCTCTTGGCCAATAACTATATCAAGTTCAAAATCTTCCATAGCGGGATACAGTATTTCTTCAATGAAGGAAGGTAATCGATGAATTTCATCAATAAATAAGACATCTCCTGGCTCTAAAGTTGATAAAACAGCCGCTAAATCACCAGGTTTTTCCATCGCAGGACCAGATGTGGTCTTAATATTTGTCCCCATTTCATTAGCAATAATATGAGCTAAAGTTGTTTTTCCAAGCCCTGGAGGGCCATATAAAAGCGTATGATCTAATACTTCTCCACGCATTTTGGCCGCTTTAATAAAAACATCGAGATTATCTGTAATTTCTTTTTGTCCAACATAATCGGCTAATGTCTGAGGTCTTAAGCTGACTTCAAAATCATCTTCCGCTGTTTCGGTTCCATCTACTATTCGCATATAATCTCCTTTCTAAGGTCATAAATACTACTTTAATAACAATTTTAAAGCTTCCTTTACTTGGCTTTCTACTGGAAGTGTAGTATCAATATCCTTTAATATCTTTTTAATCTCTAGTTGCTTATAGCCAAGACTTTCTAATACAGCAACTAAATCATCGGTATTATTATCCTCAATACTTTCTGATACTTCAAGATTAATCTTCCCTTTTAAGTCTAAAATCATTTGTTTAGCTATTTTTTCACCTATTTTAGGATATTTAGTTAAATAAATGATATTTTCTCTATTAATAGCATCAATTATGCCATTAACACTACCTGTTGCAAAGAAAGTATTAGCCATTTTAGGTCCTAAACCTTTAACATTAATAAGTTTTAAAAACAAATTTAGTTCTTCTTCATTCTTAAATCCATATAAAGAATTTTCATCTTCTCTAACATTATTATATATATAGACCTTATAATCCCCGCCTATTTCATAACTATAAGGATTAGCTACATAAACTAAATAACCAATATCATTATTTTCAACAACAATGTAATTTGCCCCTAATTCTGTTACTTTTCCCTTTATATATTTATACATACCTACCACCAACCTTATTATATAACAAAGGTGCCTTGATTGCTATGTAATTGCACTAATTTTACAAACAAGTGTTATTTTTATTATTTTAACCATCAAATATGCTATTTTACACTTATTTGCATCCCAAAATCATGATGTTATATCCTACAAACAAAAATGTTATACGTAAACAGCAGAACTTTTATTTGACTTTTAATTAAAGATGTGATATCATAGGGCGCGTTTATATCAAAAAGGAGGTTTTGATTATGAAAACAAAGGAAGATGTACTAGCATTAATTCAAATATGTGAGAGTGAAGCTGAATACGCATTAACTCGTGATGACATTGAACTTACTGATGAAAGACGTGAAGGTCTTGAAAAAGTATTAAAAGCCATCAAAAACGAAAAAGAAAAATTTGAAAAAGTTCCGGAAGATGATCAAAGAGTAATTGACGGTTACTACAATATTTTTACTAACTTATTTACTGAATTAAAGAAAATTAATCAACCTACTCTTAATCATTCTACAGACATTCAAATTAAAGGTGAAAATCCTATCATCCCTCAAGATGATGAAAATGGTATCATCCCAACTAATGATGAAAAGAAAGATATCATTGGTTTAGATGATGAAAATTTAGAAGAACCAAAAGATAATTCTAAAAAAATGAAAGTTAAAAAAGTTATTCCTGAAGAAGAACAAACAGAAGAAACAAAAGAACAAAGGGATAGACTAACTAGAAATTTAAGAAGAATTTTCTATGTATTAGGTTCTGCTGCAGCTTTAGCTATTATCATTGCAACTATTAAATACTACGTTGATCATCCAAAAGATCAAAAGGCAAATGATTTACCTAGAACTACACAATCTGATGTATTACCTACTAAAGATTCATCTAATATATACTATATTGAAGATGGTGCAAACGATGAATCAAAAGCCATCACTGAAGAATTACCTGAAGAAGTTCAAAAAGTATTCAAAATAGCTGATGTTGACATTAATGATTACAATCAACTTGTTACATATGCTACAGAAATCAATAATGAACTAAATGATACAAGAATCACAATTGATGACATTATGTACGCTATTAGAATGGCTAACTGGGATAAACTTCAAGATAAGAGTTGTTTCACAGATCGTCAAGGTGTATGTCGTAGTACATACAATGCTGGTGTTGTTGCAACTAAATTAGGTTCAGATGCCATTGTTCAAAAAGATTTAAACAGTGATATCTTTATTACTGATCAACAAATGGCTGACATCTTAGTTTGTGTAACTAATGGTAAACTAACACTTGCAGATTTTGAAAGTGCTAAAGTTGAAGACAGAGGTTATGACATCTATGCCGTAATAGACAGATGTGTTGCTGGCATGAACGAACATGTTGGTTCAACTGATGAAAATGACATTATTCATGATACTCATTATGCAAGAGTATTCAACGAAGTTGTTACAAGAGCTACAATAAGCTTCTCAATAGTAAATTCTGACGAAGCTTTATTAAGTACTGTATATACACTATTAGGTACTTACAATGCTAATTCTAATCGTCTTATGGATTTAACTAAACAAGATGGTCCTATTTATGGTACCGGACCAAGAATTGATGGAAACTATGGTAATATCTGCGCACTTGAAGTAAATACTTTAGTTTACATTGACAAACAAGACAAAAATGGTACACCAAACTTCATTGGTAACGAAAAAAATATTTTCTACTCTGGAATGATTGATGAAGTTATACTAAATCCAGAAAAAAGTATGGGTTTAAATTAAAAAGTTAGGGGGTTTTGAAAATGTATAAAAATAATAAAAATGGTAAAATATTAAATTTCCTTTTAGGCATTATTGCCCTATTCTTAATTATTTTCATCATTGTATGGATAGTTAATAAAGGAAATAGCGCTACTAATACAACAGCTAATGAAGCAGAATTTAAATCAAGCTTAAATAACATCCAAGAAAAATCAAAAAGTTATTTTGCAAATGATTTACCTAATGACATTGGTGACACTAATGTATTAACTCTTCAAGATTTATACGATTTAAAATTAGTTGATACCGTATCTTATGGTAAAACAGCATGTAATCCAGAAAACAGTTATTCTTCAATTACAAAAATCAACGCTAATGAATATAAAGTTAAAACTAACTTAGTATGTGGCGACAAAATTGATAATATAACTGAAAAGATTAGTGCTAATACTATCGTTGTTGAAAATGATGACGATAATAGTAAAGAAATTATCAATACTGACAAAGAAGACGTAACTGTTAATATTGATAAAAATGTTACTTCATCTGATGGTAAAACAGCTGATGTTGTAAATTGTATAGGGCCTATTTGTAAAATTGAAGAAGTTCCTACAAAATGTACAACTACTTATACATATGAATTCGTAAGAAGAAATGTATCTTGTCCTAGTGGTTATATTCTACAAGGTGGTACATGTGTTAAAGTTACAAATAGTTCAATTGATGCAACTAAGAATTATTCTGATGAAACTACTAAAGTAGTTGATGCTAAAGTTAACGTTGGTGGTTCATACAGAGTATATACTGATCCAATTGTTACACCAGGTACATCTACAAAAGTATGTAAAACTGGAAATCTTGCAGCTGACGGTTTCTGCTATGAATATAAAGATAAATTAACAAGTTCATCTGATTCTTGTCCTGAAGGTTATACAAGAAATGGTAATGCTTGTTATAAATATACCGATTTAGTAACTGATACTTCTTATTCTTGTCCTGCTGGTTATACTAAAGAAGGTAATGCTTGTTATAAGTATACAGATTTAATTACTGATGCAACTTATTCTTGTCCTGATGGATATGCAAGAAATGGTAACTACTGCTATAAATACACTGATGTAATCGCAGATACTACTTATTCTTGTCCTTCTGGATATGAAAGAAATGGTAGTTATTGTTACAAATATACTAATTTAATTACCGATACTACTTATTCTTGTCCTTCTGGATACGAAAGAAACGGTAATGCATGTTACAAATATACTGATCCAACTACTGATACTACTTACTCATGTCCTTCTGGATATGAAAGAAATGGTAACTATTGTTACAAATATACTAATCCAACTACTGATACTACTTACTCATGTCCTTCTGGATATGAAAGAAATGGTAACTATTGTTACAAATATACTAACCCAACTACTGATACTACTTACTCATGTCCTTCTGGATATGAAAGAAATGGTAATTACTGCTACAAATATACTAACTTAATTACTGATACTACAACATCTTGTCCTGAAAACTATATTAAGAGTGGTAATACTTGTTATAAAACTGCATCTCCTGTTAAGACTTACACTGCTTGGGGTAACCCAGTAAATACTTATCAAACATTTACACAAGAAACTGTTTATGAATATGAATATAGTAAAAAAGTATTAATTGGTACTGGTACAAAATATGGTCAAACAATTTATACTTATGCTATTTATGAAAGAACTTCATACTATACTTGTGCAACTGGTACATTAGGATCTGATAATAGATGTTATATTTATACTAATCCAGTTACTTCATCAACATCTTACTGTCCTTCCGGTTATACTAAAGATGGCAATACTTGTTATATGAGAACTAATTTAACATCTTCTTCTACTACAACTTGTCCTTCTGGTTATACTAAAGATGGTAATACTTGTTATATGAGAACTAATTTAACATCTTCTTCTACTACAACTTGTCCTTCTGGTTATACTAAAGATGGTAATACTTGTTATATGAGAACTAACTTAACATCTTCTACTACTACAACTTGTCCTTCTGGTTATACAAAAAGTGGTAGTACATGTTATATGAAAACAGATCTAATTTCTGATACTACATCTTCTTGTCCATTTGGTTATACAAGAAATGGTAATACTTGTTATATGAGAACTGATCTTGTTTCTAGCACTTCATATTCTTGTCCTTCTGGTTATACTAAAGATGGTAATACTTGTTATAAGAAAGCTAATTTAATTACAGGTTCTACATCTTCTTGTCCTGAAGGTTATACAAGAAATGGTAATACATGCTATAAGAAAACTGATTTAGTATCTTCAACTACAACATCTTGTCCTACTGGATATACTAAGAGTGGTAGTACATGTTATAAGAAAACTGATTTAATCACTTCACATACTGCATATTGTCCTGAAGGATATGCTGATAATGGTTCAAACTGTTATAAGAAAACTAACCCAACTGTTGAAACAACTCCAACTACTTATGCTTGTCCTTCTGGTTATACTAAGAGTGGTTCAGGTGCCAATATAAAATGTTACATTGATAAGACAAGTGCTGACACATATTATTGTGAAGATGCTAATGCCGTATTAAATGGTAAAAAATGTTATGTAACAATTCCTGCTCAATTTACTGGTTATTCTTGTCCTGCTGGTTATAAATTAAGTGGTAGTCTATGTCTAGCTACAACTACTGAAACTGCTTCTCCAATCTGGAGTAATGCTGAATACATTTATAGCACTGAAGATTATGTTGCAGGATACCAAAAAACTGGTGTAGCGAAATTCGTTACAAAATGTACACCTATCGAAGAAATACATTATAAATAATTTAAAAAACTAAGGTATAAACCTTAGTTTTTTTATTGATTAATAATTAATTTTGCAACCATCTCTGCTACTTTAATTCCATCAATAGCCGAAGATGTTATACCTCCAGCATAACCTGCCCCTTCACCACAAGGAAATATTCCTTTAATATTACTTTGTAAACATTCATCACGAAACATCTTAATTGGAGATGAAGTCCTTGATTCTACCGCGGCTAGAATTGTTCCATCACTGTCAAAACCTTTAATCTTTTTACCAAAATAAGTCATAGCTTCTTTAATATCACTATTTATTTCTTCACTAAAGAGCTTATTTAAATCGCCAAAAGTATATTTTCCCTTAAATAACGGATTAACATCTAAAAAACGGTTAGATATCTGCTTTTTTTGATAGTCTTTATATAATTGTACTGGAATTAGGCCATTTCCAAGCCCGTAGGCCGCTTTTTCTAGTGATTCCTGATATTTTACCCCATCTAAGGGATTGGGTCCAAAATCAGCCTGAGAAACGGTTACAACAATGGCACTATTAGCATTTTCAGAATCTCTTAAATAATTACTCATCCCGTTAATAACTAATTGGTTACGAACGCTCGAAGCATTAACCACATAACCACCAGGACACATACAAAATGAATAAACCCCTCGATGATGCGATGATTGATAAGTTAGTTTATAATTAGCACTCCCTAATTTATCAGCATATTTTTTACCATATTGAGATTCATTAATCATCTTTTGGCGATGAGAAACTCGAAGTCCTACCGCAAAAGGTTTACTTTCCATCAAAAGGCCATGTTCATAAAGCATATGAAAAGTATCTCTTGAACTATGACCCAAAGCTAAAACCAAAAAATCACAAGCAAAGCGTTCACTATCATTTAAAATAATTTCCTTAATATGATTATTATCAATGACAATATCAGTTAGCTTTTTTTCAAAATAAAATGATCCACCCATTTCTTCAATTTTCTTACGGATACTAACAATAACCCTCGATAAGCAATCTGTACCAATATGGGGTTTATAACTATATAAAATATCTGATGGTGCACCATGCTCCACAAAAGTATTAAACACCTTTTCATGCCGATGATTTTCATTCTTAATCATCGTATTTAACTTACCATCAGAAAAGGTTCCAGCTCCCCCTTCACCAAACTGAACATTGCTATTTGCATTTAAAATGCCTGTCTCCCAAAAGTGATTAACTGTTTTAATTCTTTTCTCCATTTTCTCACCTTGTTCAATAACAATGGGATGAAAACCATTTTCAGCTAAAACATAAGCACAAAATAGTCCTGCTGGACCACAGCCAATTATCACGGGTCTTACTTGAGAATTACCATTAACATATGGAAATTGATAAACTTCTTCGTTAGCTATTAAAACATCCTTTATTTTTAAATATTTTTGTTCATCATTTAATTTAACATTAAATTCATAAACATACATGATTTTTTCTTTATCACGAGCATCTAAAGATTGCTTGGTTATTTGATAATCTAATATTTCATTTTGTCTAAGATGTAATTTTTGACATAAAGCTTGTAATCTTGTCGTTTCATTATCATTTAATACATCAATCTTAACTTGTCTTACCTTCAACATTTTAGACACTCTTTCCTGCTAAATAACCACTGATAAAAGCAAAAGCTAAATTAAATCCGCCACAGATACCATCAACATCTAGTTCTTCACCAATAAAATATAAACTAGGAACCTTTAATACTTCCATCGTCTTTTCATCAATATCCTCAAGAGAAATACCTCCTGTACATACTTGAGCTTTATCAAAAGAACCGTAGCCACTTACCACAATTGTAAACTGGGTAATAGTTTGAACAAATCTTTTCTTTTCACTATCCGTTAAACTCTTCCAGTGAGCATTACCATTAATACCACACTTTTTAAAAAAGATACTATTTAATTTATAATTAAACAAGCTTTCACATAATTCATTCATACTAAAATCCACTAAATCTGAAGCTCGTTGATCAAAGAATTGATAAAAATTATCAGTAAACGGTGCAAAGTTAATCAACACTTTAACTTCACGATGATTATTAAGAGCTCTAATAGCCTCACTACTTAAATTAAAAACACAAATACCACTAATACCATTATCAGTAAGTTGAATCTCACCTGACTCTTTTTTTATAAACTTATTATCTACTAAAAGGGAAACCTCAGTATTAGCTCTAATGCCACTCCAAACTTTTAAAAAAGATTCACTAGTCTGTAAGCCAACTAATGATGGTAAAACTGGATTAACTTTTAACCCATATTCTTTTGCAATTTGGTAAGCTAATCCATCACTACCTGTTTTAGGCATGGCCTTTGATCCCATCGCAATAATTACTTTATCACAGGATATACTTTCTTTTTCACTAACAACTTTAAAACCATCAGCCATTTTTTCCACTTTAGTAACCGTGTAATGATATTTAATTTCAATATTTCTTTTTAATAGTTCATTAACCAATATTTCTCGTACACTATAGGCAGAATTGGCATAAGGATAGTAATAGTCTCCTTTTACTTGGGGATAAATACCTAAGTAACATAAATAATCATAAACTTCATCTTTATTGTCTAAAATATGACTTAGTTTTGTAACGTTATCAGTATGATATTTATCAACAGAAATAGAACTATTCCAATAATTGCATTTACCATTGCCAGTCAGAAGGATTTTTTTGCCACAACAATCATTCTTATCAATTAGAATTACCTCATGTTTTTCACTAGCCTTTAGAGCTGCAATGATACCTGAAGCACCAGCTCCAATAACAACAATTTTACCCATAGGACACCTCATATACCCATTATAATAAATGCCATTTAAAAATACAATTTAAAAAAAATGAGAGTTGCTAAAAAGTAACTCTTATTTTTTCTTTTCTAATTGACGAATCTTATCTAAGGTAGCATTATTATAACATTCATTAAAATTAAAAGTCTTTAAATTGGTATCTACAAAAGATAAAGTAGCTTTAACAATCGTTGGTATAAAGAAAATCATCGCTCCTACAAATACTTTAGTTAGGAAAAGTCCAGTGGCCTTTTTAATATCTTCGTCATATAGAATGGTTTTAGAAAAAGATATGATACTCGTAATAATAATGATTACCGGTACAAGGATTTTTACTACTTGAATAATTGTTTTGACAATATATATAGCTCTTAAAGCATTTGGATTTTGGCAAAGAGGTGTATTGGTAGTAGTCGTATAACCACTTCCTGAACTGCCTTGATTACCACTTGAACTACTATGACTTCCACTATTGCCTGATCCTTGATTGGTTGAACCGCTGTTACCATTACTAGAACCATGATTATTGCCACTTGAGCCTTGATTATTAGAGCCACTACTAGATCCTTGATTTCCGCTACTAGAACCCTGATTGTTATTATTACTATGTTGGCAGATTGTGCTAGTAGTATAACTAGAATAATCACTCTTTCGTAAGGAAGCCGCCAACTGACGATAATGATCTGCTGAAGTAGATGATAATGCATTGCCCATCGTATCTTCATTTGATAGAGAACCACTATAACCAAAATAAACCGCTTCACTACAATTTAAACATGTTGCTTTTACCGAGGTCCAAACAATACCACCCCATGGCTCAATATCCCATGGATCAGCTTGGAAAATCATTTCTTTAGGCACCGTAAATTGACCAGATAAAACTAGTTCCGCGATATAAAGTAATTTAGCTTGTTCACTCGCAGGTACATAATTTTCAAAAGGCACCGTTTTATATGTTGAATAACCACCATAATCACTATTAGTTAAATTATACATCTTATCAATAAAAGTAACGCCACTCTTTCGATTAGCGTTATTTAAAACGACACTAGCGGTAACTAATTTGGCAAAAAAATCTTCATCAGGGTCATTATTAATTGTTCCCCCAACTTCACGATAGATAATTTTGGCCATTTGTTCAACAGTACTTTCGGTACAATAATCACTTGCGGATACATTATCTATCAAAAGAAATAAGCCTAATATAATAAACAATACTTTTTTCATTTAAACAACCCTTTTTAATAAATGTTTTCGTATCAATTATATCAAAAAAAAGCAGATTATTAAATAAAAAAAATCAATCCTCACGAATTGATTTTTTTATATTACATTGCATATGCTACGATTGTTACATAAATAACTAATACTAGTAACACAGAAAGCGCAAATAGCCAAATATACTTGAACCAAGATTTGTAATCTAATTTCAAATATGCTAAACCAAATAGTAATAAACCACCAACTGGAACAAATACTTGAACCAATCCATAAGTAGTTACATAAATAGTATGAAGTAATGTAAAATCACTAGCAAATTTACCAGTAAGAACACTACTAACTAAATATGATGTATAACCTAAGTCAGCATGGAAAATAGATGATACTAAAGCAGTTATTAATGCAATGAATGGATTAAACTTCTTAGTTAAACCAAATGCCCAATCAGAAATAGTTGCTACAAATGGTGTCATATAAGTTACAATAAATACCATATATGTAAGAGCATATAAAGTAACTGGTTTAATTAATTTAGTCATTCCTTCACCAAATGAATTCGCAAATTCGCTTGGTTTTAGTCTACCAATTACTGCTGCTAAGATGGATGCAATTATTAAAATAACTATCATATGGCTGATTTCCATCATACCAAATGCAACCGAAGCAGTTCCAAGAATATACTTAAATAAAGTAAAGTCTTTACCAATTGGAAGTTCAGTTAACCAAGTGTGGAATCTATCAAAAGCATCAAGGCCCCAGTTAGCATTCCAACTAATGTATCCTAAAATGATGAAGATAAATAAAAGTGCAAAAATGACAATAGTTGGCCAAGTTTTAACTTTTCCTTTAGCTTCTTCAACTTCATATGGATCATCAGTTACTTCAGCAACCTTATTCTTGGCTTTTTTCATTTTTAAAATGCGCCAAATATTATAGCTAACAAACAAAACAAGAATAATTAAGCCTAAGATTAAACGATGAATAATACCAACCGTAATCTCAGAACTAGCATAGTTATTAAACCAATATATGCCTTCTGTTCCATAAGTCGCAGATATTGAACCAACAAGTAATGAACCAAATGTAATACCCATTGTTGTAATTTTATCAAATTTAGCATTTAATAAAACACTAATTAAAAATGGAATAAATACAAGTAAGACAAGTGTACTCTTAATTATTGACGTTAAAGTAATTAATAAGATCATTAATACAATTGCTACTGGTAATTGCTTGTTGCTTACAAATTTAGCAAACTTATTTACAAGAGCTTTGTAACCTTTAGTTTTAGTTAATACACCATAGAACCCACCTATTACTAAGAAGTATAAAACTGTTGTTAAGCAAAAATATACTGAATAGTAAATAAGTTGTGGAATATCGGTTAATCCAAGACGATTCATTCCATATTCATAGAATTCTCCGCTTTGAAAAGAACCATATGGTAATACCCATGTGAAACAAAAAGCAATGAAAATAAAAATGCCAATCCATTTAAATAAATCGTTACCTTTTGACTTGCATGTAAATATTGCCATAACAAGTGCAAGAACTAATACTACAATAATTCCAATAACCTTTCCCATAATTTACCTCCTTATTCAAATTATAGCACTACTGCAAATAAAAAAAAAGCAAAAATGCTTTTTTCATTATTTATTATTATTCTTCATCGTTGGAAATAAAATAACTTCACGAATCGTTTCTTGCTCGGTAAACAACATACAAAGCCTATCAATACCGTATCCAATTCCTCCAGCCGGTGGCATACCATACTCTAAAGCTTCAACAAAATCCATATCGATATCATTGGCTTCATCATTACCTAATTCTCTTTCTTTAAGTTGTTCTTCAAAACGAGCTAATTGATCAATTGGATCATTTAATTCAGTATAGGCATTAGCAAATTCCTTACCACCAATAAACAATTCAAAACGATCAACAAAACGTGGATCATCAGGATTTTTCTTCGTAAGCGGAGATATCTCTACTGGATGACCATATAAGAAAGTTGGTTGAATTAAAGTATCTTCAACAAATTTCTCAAAGAAAAGATTAATAATGTGACCAACTGTCTTTTCGTGTTCTTCTGGATAAATATCGTGCTCATTAGCTAAACGAATTGCTTCATCAATAGACATTTCTTTCTTAAAATCAATTCCTGTTTGTTCCTTAATGGCATCAACCATACTAATCCGTTTCCATGGTCCTTCTAAACTAATTTCATTACCACACCAATTATATACCATCTTTTTCGTTACATTTTTAGCAATCGTGGTAAACATCTTTTCCGTTAAATCCATCATACCTTCTAAATCAGAATAAGCAAGATAAGCTTCCATTAAAGTAAACTCTGGATTATGTTTTGGATCCATACCCTCATTTCTAAATACACGACCTATTTCATAAACTGCTTCCATACCACCTACTAGTAATCTTTTTAAAGGTAGTTCTAAAGCAATTCTTAAATACATGTCCATATCTTGGGTATTGTGATGGGTCACAAAAGGTCTAGCAGAAGCACCAGTTAAAAGAGTTGTTAAAATTGGTGTCTCAACTTCTGTAAATCCCTCTTTATCCATAAAGTTTTGAATACAACGAATAATCTTAGGACGCATAAAAGCAATATTACGAGAATCATCATTCATAATTAAATCCACGTAACGACGACGATATCTCTCTTCTGTATCAGTTAAACCATGAAATTTTTCAGGAAGAGGACGTAGCGCTTTAACAAGATGTGTATATTCTAAACATTTAATGGTTACCTCACCGGTTTGTGTCTTCATTATTTTACCCTTAACTCCAACAATATCACCAATATCAGCACTCTTAAATAAAGTATACACTTCTTCGCCTACATCATTAATAGAAATGTAAATTTGAATTTTATCGGTTTTATCCTTAATCGTAAAAAATGATGCTTTACCCATTTTTCGAATAAACATTATTCTTCCTGCTACACATGCTGTATCATTCATGTTTTCAAAAGCATCATGCTCTACGTCTTGATATTTCATTTTGATGTCTCTAGCAAAAGCTGTTCTTTCAAAACGATGACCAAAAGGATCAATTCCCATTTGGCGAATGTTTTCACACTTTTCACGACGTATTACTTCTTGTTCTGTTAATTCCCTCATTTTTCTCACCTGCCTATAGTTTATCACAAAAAAAAACTATTAGGAATACCTAATAGCCTTTAATTATACTATATTCTTTGTAATTTAGTCTTTTTCTTTGTAGCGAAGTATACACCAACAGCAAGTACTGCACCACCAGCAATGATAGCATATGGAATGCTTACACCAGTTTCAGGAACAATCTTGCCTTCAGCACCTTTGTAAGTGTATTTGATAGTACAATCCTCATCAGGAGCATTCTTATTAACAACTACAGTGATTGTACCAACTTGGATTTCAGAACCCTTACCAGGATCAGCCTCAGATGCCGTAAAAGTACAAGCAGCACCGGCAGCAGCATTAGTTTGAGAAGCAGTAAATTTACCTGCATCGCCACAAGTGAAAGATTTAATAGCAGGTCCGTAACTAAATGTAATTTCAACCTTTGTGAAATCAGCAGTAGCTTCACTTCCAGTATTGTTTAATGAAACAGGATAATAATAAGTCATTGTCCCATCGCCATTATCAACTTTCTTTGATGGTTCACTAGGTAAATATGCAGCACTCGCAGCAAAAGTATCTAATGGATACATAAGAAGCACTCCCAATACTAACAATAATGCTAAGACTTTCTTCATAATCAACACTCTCCTATCTTTATTATGTCTTAATTATATCATAAAATTCTAAAAATCAATATGTTTTTTAAAAAAAAGTATTAATTGGTGTAAAGGTGTGTTATCATATTAATATAAGATGGTGGTTGAAAGTGAAAATCCTTGTAAAAATTAAAGATGATAAACTTTCATTTTTAAACAAGAAAAAGTTAAATGTTGAATATAAAAATATGTTAAATACTAATGTTATCAGCAATGATGAATTAGTTTTTAGTGATGAGTATATCCAAAAGAATTATAAAATTCTTTCGGCTTTTTTTAGTGAATTAACTAACACTTATAATATTAACGTTTTGTCTTTTCAAACCATGGAAGTTGCTCTATTAATAATGCCTATTTTTAATAAGATAAAAAATATTAATGCTATTTATTTTGATTCTGATGAAGTACTCCCCTATAAAGTATGTGAAAAGTTATTAAAATGTAATAATATTACCTATATTAGTGCGGGATATATTCCTCAATATATGTTTGAATTACTAGACAAATATGATATTATTCCAGAATCACGAAATGAAATACTATATACTTCAGGTTTTATGGAACTTAACGGACTATCAACCTATTCTACTTTGTTTTATAAATATAGTGTTTTGTTAGATAGTCCTATCACAAACGAAGATTTAAATGACTTTACAACTTTTTGTAAGATTAACAAATATCTTAAAAATGTCCATATTAATAAGCCAACTAAAATTAATCTAGAAAAGATTATCTTTATTCTTAAAGAATATCGCCATAAAAACATTCGAATCATTATTCATGGTGATACTATTGATGAAGAAGTAATTGAATATTTAAAAAAGTATAATAAATCTATTAAGAAAAAATATAAAATATTAATTAAAATAAAATATAGTGAAAAATTTATCGAAGAAAATATTGTTAATGAAACCAATAATACTATTCTAAGAGCATGCGCACTCATTATGTTCTTCCTGGCTTTTGGATCAATTGGTATGGTCTTTATTGATAATTATAAATCCATCAAAGAAGTATCAAAAATTCAAAAGGCGATTGAAACATATATTGTCGCTTCGGATACCGAAGAAATAACTAAAGAATTACAAAAGCAAACCACTACACCTATTAAAAATAGTTATATAGCCGCTTTAATGAACATTAACTCAGATGCCGTTGGTTGGTTAAAAGTAAATAATACTAATATTGATTATGCAATTTTACAATCTGGCGATAATAGTTATTACCTAGAACACAATATTTATAAAGAAAAAGATCCTAACGGATGGTTATTCTTAGATTATGAAAATAATGCAGACCGTGTAGATGATAATATTATTATATATGGACATAATCGTCTATTAAACGGAGTTATGTTTGGAACACTAAATAAAGTATTATATAAAAGTTGGTACACCAATCCTGAAAATCAAATTATCAGATATGATACCCTTTATGGTTCATATGAATATCAAATATTCTCTATCTATGTTATTCCAACCACAAATGATTATTTGAAAACAACTTATTTAAATGATGATGAAAAAATGGAATTCTTCAATCTTATTAAAAATCGTAGCATCTATAATTTTGATGTAGAATTAAACAATGATAGTCAAATTATTACTTTACAAACATGTCATGATGAAACAACAAAATTAGTTGTTCATGGTGTATTAGTTAAAAGATAGAAATTACAAAATTTCTATTTTTTTGTGAAAAAAAGTAGTGATTAAAAATCACTACTTTCCAAATACTCAATTTATTATTTAGGAGTTTCATTATTAACGGAACCAAATTGATTAATTAAATTATTAAGTTTTCCCTTAAATGTTGTTTCTTCTTCATCAACAAATCCCTTATAAAAGACTTTTTCAATTTGATTATGGTCAAACATACAAGTTTGATTTGATGCCATTAATCCTTCTGGATAAATGCATCCGCAGTAATCAAAAATCTTTCCTTCCTTACCTTTAGCCATCGCACAAAAGCCAATAATCATGACCCGTTTCTTTCCACCATTTAGTAAGACAACAGTACCAATCGGTAAAAATCTTTCTTCCATAATTTCCTCCTTTATATTACTCTTAACAACCATTATTGTTGGTTTTCTTTTTTAGATTCTTCTTTATCTTCTTCAGAATCTTTTTCATTTTTATATTTATTTATTCCATATGCTGATGCTGTAGCTGCACCCAATGCAATTCCGCCAATACCAATTGGAGTATCATCAAACTCAGATGTCTTAATTTCCTCAGTTGTAGTGATTTCTTCCTTTGGCTCACTACCTACTATACCAGAAAGTGGTGTAATATTAACAGATTCAATTCCTTGATTAGAAACTGCATCTAGACTACCAGGAACAGTCGTATCTGGCATTACTGGAATCTTAACCGTTGTTGGTTTAAGATCAAATTCATAAATTGGTTCTGCAATTACTTCATTTGGATCTACATATTCTGGTTGAGAATCAATTACTGGTTCAGGATATGTAATGGTACCGCCACCACCAGGTAAATAAATTTCATCACTATAATTATTTGAATATCCAGTCGGTGTAATATCAATACTCTCAGGGCCTGCATTAATCACAGTTACATTTGGATCGGTTAATTGCTCATCTTCAGGTGGTAATTCTTCACTAGCCTCTCCTGTTTCAGCCGGTGGAGTCAAATCCTCTTGCTCATCTTCAGATGCTAAATCATCGATATCTTCAGGTTCGTCTGTTATAATTTCTGAATTACCTTCCTCAGGTGGAACAAATACATTTTCTTCATCCGAAGAATTATTGTCTTCTTCTTCGTTATGACTATCTTCTAAAGAATCTTCTACAGGAGGACGCCCTGATTCTACCACTGTATAATTATAATTAACCGCATCAGTAATATGACTACCATTAGCCCCCGTCATACTCGTCAACTCACCAATAAATGTCGCACCAGTAACACCACCATAAGCAATTACACTTACTGTTGTACCCCAGTCTACTTGAGATGAACTTATTTGATCTAACACACTATGAATAGCATCTTCATTAGTTAAATCAACCCATACAGCTTGCATCTCACCTTGTTCAGTATTGGTATATATAATGCCTGTTGTATATCCTTCTTCATCATTATGAAGATCATTTAATATTGTTGATAATTGATCAACAACAGTTTGCGTATATTTTTCAGTTTCATTTGTATCTGGTAAAACTGGTTCTAATTCTATTACTGGTTCTATAACAGTATCAACACTTGGTGTATAACTACCAGAATCACCACCAAAAGAACCATTATCTATATATCCATTATCACTGGTAATTGGTAACTCTACTCCACTATCACCAATAATTGGTAAAATTGGAGCAATAACTGGCTCAGTGGATGGACTAGAATTATCAACAGTAACATAAGGATTTTCTCCAACATAACCACTAGGATAAGCTCCTTGATCATCCGAAGGCGCTGGTGGAAAACCAGTACCATCAAAACCTTCATTAGAACTCTCATAGTATGGCATTCCATAATATTCGCTAAGCCATCCAACTTCTCTTAGTATCATTTTTGCATAGTCGTCTAGGTCAGCTGCTGTTTTACGATACTCAGTCAATTGATCAGAAATACCAGTTTCACTATTTTTTAACAATTTTAGAGGTCCTTTTTTAACTCTTTCATAAAAATTAGGTGTTATCTCATCTAATAATTCATCGTATTCATTAGCATTGTAGTTACATGACTCTAGAGACTCAGCCATTTTCTCTAAATAGGTGCAAAACTGCATAAATTTTTCTTTATCCATTGATAAAGATGAACCACCACCACCAAAAGTAATCGAATTGCCACTAACACTTGGATAACTGTTAGCATCAAGTGCAAACGGATTACTCACAGTGGAATCAGCTACAGCCGATGAAGAATTGTCAATATCTGTCATTTTTACCTCCTTTTATTTTTTTGTTTTAATAGAAGTTCTATTACTTGTCAAATTATCAGTTGAAATAAATACTGATCGATCTTCAGAACTATCAATACTTAAAGTACCTGCAACAGTATCAACTGCATAATATCCATCAACAGTACCATCATATACTAAATAGCATCCATTCGAACCACCCTTTATTGTCGTGTTAAATGCACTATAAGGTTTATCATATACGACCTCTGTTCCTGGAGCTATATAAATTATTTTTGGCAATTTTTCTTGACCAATACTTACTTTATCCCAATGAATTTCACTTTGAGCTGTTGCATTGCTTCGCAAGAAATTAGTATCATATACCCGATGTTCATTATCACGATATTTGGCAAAAACAGTATCCGCCCAACCAACATTTTTGTTATTTTTAACATCACACGCTGTTGATCCGACACTATCAAAAGGAAAATCAGTAGCATATGTAACACTATAAGAATTTCCACTATAACAATATGTTTGAAGGAATTCCTCTCGACCAGGAATGTCTGTACCTCCATTACCATCATAAACTACACGAGGAGCTAATGTACCACTACTATTCAAATAAAAAACTTGATCATATGGACTAGTTCCCTTTGTAAAATACATTGTACCGCGCGCATCTCGCATTAAGAAATAACAAGTCTCGCCATTTATAACCACTTGTGTACCACATGTAATGGTCTTTGGAGAATAAGTAAAATATTCTTCATAATTATCATAGTATGCCAAATCAGCAGAACCTGCATTTTTTCTTCTTGTAAATTCACTTCTAGTCATTAAATTAGAGAATGCTTTATATGTGGCATCATCGTATTTATGGCTACTTGGTTTAACATTTTCACCATTGATACCCGCATTATTATCATAACTAGGTACATAATTGTCAGCTTGAAGGCGGCAAATACAATAGTCAACACCATATACACCATTTTGGTAGCCATAAGCAATATTATAATTTGGATATGGACAATTATTGGAATATTTTAAATATTTTGAAGATTCATTAAAATAAATAGAACCTACTCCGCCTTCAGGATCGGTTTTCTTAGCAATTCGAATCATTCCATCGCTTGTACGCTCAAAATCGGTATATCCATCAGATCTTAAGTTATCCTCCACAACAGAGCAAAACTTTTTAAAATATTTATCGTACCAATCTTCTAAATCTTCTTTAACTTCTTTATCAAACATATCTAGTTTAGTTTCATCTAACGGCTGATTTGTCTGAAGAGTTAAATCAAAATTAGAACCAGTACCATTCAATTTAGAACGCAAATCATATAAATAATCTGCAAATGGGTTTCGACCATTAACTAACAAAGATTCTTCACATATGTTAATACAACTGTCAAGATACTCAATTGCTTCATATAAACTATTTTTAGCTTTTGATTCAACATCCCAAGCAGTATTAGCCAATTGATTATGCGCTACATATTTGTCTTTTTCCAAGATATAAAATGGACGTTCCGTCGAAGACTGTGCTGCATCTTTCAATTGAATCAACGTCATACTGTCGTATCTACTCACTTTTTATCACCCTTTCTAAAAAGTATATTGTAAATAAAGAACATATTGCATTTCTTTACTTACAATATACTGCATATTTCTATGCAATATATTTTTTTACAATTAAACCAACATCTATGGATTTGTTGGTGTAGCATTGGCCATTTCTTGTTGAGCCTTTTTAAATTCGTTATTAGCATATTCAATTTGATCTTGAACAGTAAGAACGTGTCCAAGTTGACTTCTAAAACTATCAGTAAAATTGTACCAAGCTCTTATAAAGCCTTCTGCTGCAGCTCCAGTCCATTCACCAGATGTTCCGATTTTACCTTCAATATCAGCTGTTAAACGATTAAAATCTTCAGTCATTTTATCAGCTAAATCAAGAACATTTCTAGCTTTCTCTGTAGCAGCCGCATAATTTATATACTCTCTATCCATTATATTTATCTCCTTCCATTATTACATATAGTTTTCAATATTTCTTGTCGTATCATCACCAATATCTGCAACAATACCAAGAGATTTTCCATAAGTAGATAATTCACCAGCAAATCCCTCAATACTTGCCTTATTAGTATAATAAGAGTTTTTGAAAGCATTATAAGTTCTACCATTCCAATCGCTTTCTAAACCATTTACAAGACCTGTTAATTCCTCAATTTTTGCTAAATATTGCTCAGCAGCATCATAAATATCCTGAGCAGTATTACGAATTTTTTCTGTTACATAACTAATGTTATCGCTCATTCTTTCACCTCCCTCACATTATAATCAATTTGGCTCCGTTTAAGATTCTATTTTCCTTTACGGTTTTATTGACATCATAAACAGAACCGGTAAATCCATCAACTAATGATAGTTCTTCATTAATAGGAAAACTCCCTGAACTAATATCATTAATGGCTTTGTTTAATAAGAATATAATTTCAATAGTCTTTTTATTGACCGGAATAAATACATTGTATTGTTCTTCAAGGGCAGGAACTATAACATCAACATTTACTTTATTTTTCATAATTCACACCTATAACATTTCTTCTTCCGAATCATAACTTTCGACATATTTGAATAATGTTGGAATACCAGAAACAATGTTATAGCCAAAGTTATTTGGAATATTATTAGGTAAAGATCGCGTACTAGCAAATAACTTGAATATACTTTGTTCTGCTAGACCATTACCAATCCAAATACCCCTTGTACTATTTACAATATCCTTATACCATCCATCATACTCTAGTTTCTTTAAGTTGTCAAACGTATCGACAATCACATAACTTATCTTTGATAACTTTTTCGAGTTCATTAAAGTACTGCCTACAAGGCTATCAAATTCAATACCAAGAATTGTTTTAATCTTGTTAATACCGGTAATAACCACTACCATATTGCCATAATTCTTTAAGGCATCATTATCATACCCATTCTTAACGTAAATATCATTTAAACCATCAACAGTAGTTTTAAAACTAGCAAATACCTTATCAAAAGAACTAGTATACAATTTAGCATTTCCTGATACATCACTTACTAATTTTTCGGCATCTATAACACAAACGACAGTATTTTTGATTGTTGACATTTCGTGCACGAACACGTTTACAAATTTTTGTAAACTATTGATTTTAGTTGCAGATATCACAATAGAAGTTTGATTCTTTACATCTACTGAAAGAATATTTAAATTCTCTTTAGCAACACCAATTGGTACTTGATGAAGGCCCATAAATTCTGAAGATACAAACGAAGTAGTAACTTTATCTGGTAAAGTAGGAATTCTTTCTGCTTTCTTAGTATAAAGAGTATTTAAATTAGTAATTGTTTTAGCAATAAAATCCGGTATTTCTGCTGTCTCTGTTGGATAGGCAGTTTGAAATTCATAAATACCCTCTCTTTTAGCAAGACCTCGACCAAATATCTTACTTGGCAACACTTCACTTCTTCCCAATAATTGACGATAATCAAATTCATCGTTCATTTGTAAAACTAATTTTTCATTAAAGTTTTGAGCAACTTTCATTCGAATATTACTTGCTGCACTAACAGTTGTTACAAACAATAATCCGTATTTTACACCTTCTCTTGTTAAGAGAATAATATCATCGGCAAAATCAGGATACAATTCATTAAATGATTCATAACCATTTATAATAGTAATAATAGTTGGTAACGTTTTACCACTGTTCTTACAATAATAATCATAACTTCCATTATAATCAGCAAATAGTTTTTTTCTATCAGCCATTTTCTTTTGCAGTAAACGGAATAATGTCATAAGTTGATCTTTGTCATCAGCTCCGACAATCCCACCAACATGTGGTGCTTTAGAATACATTCTCAAAGCTTCTGTACCAAAATCTAAAATATATATATTTATTTCATCTACACTATATGTAGTTATTAATGAATAAACAAGCGTAGACATTAAGTTTTCTTTTCCACTACCAATTGAACCATAAACTAATAAGTTTCCACTTTGAGATAGCGGTAAAGTTAATAGATTTTGTCTTTGTTCTTTTGGAGCATCATATTCACCTATAACAGGATTTATAACAAAAGGTACTTTGTTATAACGATATTTCTTTTTTAATACATCCACAAAGATATTAGCAGGAATTGGATCAAGCCATAATTGACGAACATCAATTTGTTCTTCATATCCCAAATCAGCTAGATAATTTAGAATACTCGTTACTTCTTCGCCTTTATGTACTCCTCTTAAATTTTGTTTATCATTATCAATACTTTTGATGCGTTCACCAATATTATCAACGAAATTAATAGAATTATCCACAATCTTCTTTCGCTTTTCAGATTCATAATAAGGAGCTCCACACCAAGCAGATTGACCCTTAGCAAAGAACTCATTAAAGCCAACTTGAAGATAAAAACGACCAGTTTCTTTTAAGTAAGCGGCATCCGGTGATTTAATCATATCATTACTATCTGACTTATCTTGAACTTTTAAACATACTCTAAATTTTGAGTTAGACCAAATCTGTTCATCAACAACACCACTTGGTTTTTGAGTAGCTAAAATTAGATGGACACCTAATGAACGACCAATACGAGCCGTAGATATCAACTCATCCATAAACTCTGGTTGTTGAGCTTTTAATTCTGCAAATTCATCAGATATAATAAACAAATGAGCAATTGGTTCTTTTACTTTACCCTCACGATATAATTTTTGATATTTATAAATATCAATCGTGCTTTCATTACAGGCATCACGAGCTTCATTAAATATTCTTTGCCGTCTTTTCAATTCACTTTGTAATGATGATAAACTCCGATTAATTTCATTTACATCAAGATTGGTTATGGTACCTGCCAAATGTGGAAGTTTAACACCTGTTTCTTTGTTTTCAAAAGCTCCAGCTAAGCCACCACCTTTGTAGTCAATAAGTACAAATTGGACTTCATAAGGATTATAATTAACAGCCATTGACAATATATAAGTAATGATAAATTCAGATTTACCTGAACCAGTCATACCTGCGATAAGGCCATGGGGACCATGCACCTTTTCATGTAAATCTATTTTAAATAATTCACCATTTTCATTAATACCTACCGGACAAGAAAGCGAAGTTGTCGGATCATTTTTTTGCCACCTGTTGTAAGCATTTAATTGCTCAACATTTCCTGCATTGTACATCTCTAAGAAGGTATATAAAGTTGGAAGTTCAAAAGCTTTATCGCGGGTTTCAATTGGTATATTAGAAGTAGCATATACATACCTATCAATGGTTTTGTTAATAAAGTCAGGAATAAATTCTTGCTTTTTATTAACTAATTCATTTTCGAAAATACCACCAACCGAAGCATCAATACTAATGAATGTTGAACATTCACTTGGTAAAGAATTTAATTTATCAGTTAAATATAAAATGGTAAAACCATTAGATCGACCAGATTTTAAGATATCATTAATTATACCTAATCTATTTGTTATATATACATCATCAGTAATAATGACATAATGTGGAAAAAATCTCGTCTTTTTTTCCGAATCTTGACCAGATCTATTTTGCCATTCATTTTCTAGTTCTGATGACACTCTAACAGCTTCATCAGAATCAGTAGCAAAATATCTAACAGTCTTATCATTATTCCAACAATACGGAGAATTTTTTAATTTTTCCCAATAAGAACGATTACTGTCATTAGTAAAGATGGCAATCTTTAATTCATCATATGAATGATATGCTAACATCTGAAGAATCAATCCATCCGTATATCTTCTTAAAAGGTCAAATTTACCAATCAAAGCAGTGATATTTTTTTCTCGAAAATTCATGGTAACTGGAACATCGACAAGGGTATTATTCTTTTTAATAATGGAACGTAATTCTTCCTCTAAATCATCAGATTCCAATTCAAAATGTTCAGGAGCATAATTAATGTTTAATTTTGGTTCCACACTACCTATTCCTAAACGCAAATTTAGAAAATCATCATGTGTAACCTTTCTTTCCCAAAGATTTCTCTTACGATATAAAATAACATCGCCAACATTATCTAAACTAACATTATTTTCAATTAAAACTCTTTTTTGATAAGTACATTCATCAATAATCTTTTTATCCAAGTCTTGTAAATAAGCATGGTATTTTTCTTGTCTTAACTTCTCTTTTTGCCGTTCTGTTTTCTTTTGATAAGCCCGATTTGCCATAGGAAAAACGAACATTGCAACAATCATACAAAAAGCTGTGATTATTGAAGTAAAACTTTCTTTAAAGCTAGCCTCCCCAGAAAGAACTTTTGTTAAAGCCATGACACCTGTTATCGAAGAAGTCATTCCCATAATTACCATCGGTCCAAGTGTCAAAATAATCGGGAAATCCTCACTTTCTTGCTTACGTGGAGGTCCATCAACATCAATATCTTTTGTTTCTAAAACATTACTAAAACGAGGCGGTCTAATAAAATAATCACTTTTTGAAAACAATTCTACACTTGCATCAGTTATTTTATCAACAGAGGCATAATCTAATTTATTAACTTTGTGACCAGCAAACTTATTAGTAACATATTTTACTTTATTTTCAACCGTACCTAGCATCAAAATGTTACCCACAATAGAAAAAGTTAAGCCTTCAAGAAAAACTACATCGCCATTTTTTAAATAACAACTATTTGTAAGATAATTATTTACATAAACGTTCACACTAGGATTGAGATTTGTTAATCGACATATGCCATTTGAACGAACAATTTCAATTTGATTATAATGAACATCAGGGTTTTCATAAGAAATATAATTGGGTTGTCCGCCTTCATTCGAGGAAGAATTACCAATGTAAAAAGTTAAATCTCCAGTCTCAATAAAGTCTAACAAAAGCATTTTACTGTCGAATGTTTCACCAACAAAAACGCGGTATTTTTCACCACTTGCAACATCCACAAAATAATAAAAATGATTTTCCACTAATTCGATATTATCGATAACTCTCCCATTATCTACAATTTTTATATCATCATTACTTTTGATAAACCATTTATTATTTAAGGCTTCAATATTAACTAGATTTTCATTATTCTCATTAGTTATCCAATAATTACCATAAATTCTTTGGGGTAATATGGTATTAACTAACTGGGTTTTTCCGATTAATCTAACTTTCACACTAAACACCCTATTCTATAGAAAATTATACCGTAATTTGCTATTTTATACAAGAAAAAAAGATGTATTTAGCATCTTTTCATCTTAATTACTACAAGAATAATTTTTCGTATTTACATAGTATGAATTAATCGCCGTATAAGTCTCTGATAATGTTTCATTATTCTCCGCTTTTAACTGCTCATTATCTAGTTTAGCTACTAAACTAATAGTCTTATTAATTGTATCCATGATAAAGTACCCGCTTCGACCATCGATTGTAATCCGATTGTTCTCGATATTATTTAGAGCATTTTCAAAAGCTAATTCATCATCATATTGATAATTATACAATCGTAACGAATAATCTAGATTTTTACGGTTTTCATCAAAAACAAAATAATCAGTTACACTATAACCATAATCAGTTTTATTTGTAGTCTTACTTGTGCAACTTAAACTCATCGCTGGTGCTTTGTCAACCACATATAAAACAGCATAACCAAGTTTTTCGCTTCCACTGGAATGACTAACAGAAATACTGATACCATATACGCCATTTGATTTAACATTATCTTTTAGCGAAATGTTATCGGTTAAGTATTCGTATTCATTACTTGTTAAAACAAACTCATCAATTTCTGGTATGTCATTAATTTTCTTATAAACAACTTTTGTAGCAAAACTTATCTCAGGAATAGATAAAACTTCTATTTTCGCACTATGTTTAGTACTTCCACACTTTACGGAATAATTATATGTTCCTGGTGTACTAGCATCAATACTATCTAAACCCGTAATTAAACAAGAAGAAATGTCGATTTTAGAAAAATCTCCATAATCATTAATATTATGTGATATAGTATCACCTACATAGATAGTTACATCTTTCAATGTAAATATTTTATGATTCTTTCTAGCTAATGATAAATAGAAATATAAACCATAAGCAACGCCACCCATTAAAAGTAAAATAATCACAGCAAAAATGACTTTCTTTAATGTATCATGTGGTTTTTTATCAGGATTTGGCGTCGTACTTTTCTTCTTTTTACCTTTCTTATTCTTTTTATCATCTAAAGGCTCAATCGGTTGAGGTGTTGGTTCAGGTTGCACCCCAGGTGTTGGTTGCATTGGTTGAGTTTGAGGCGGTACTGCGCTCTCTTGTGGGCTTGGTACATTAGTAACAGCCCCAGTTTGATTGATGGCAGGAACAGAATTTGTACCTGAGGAATTAACACTAGCGTTTTCAGGATTTGCGGTATTCGCAGCATTGGCACCATCAGATGTTGGTTCAAGTAACGGCAAAAAGTCAAGGGTATCAATAACCTCGATAGTTGTTGGATCTGTGCCAATATCACTAATCTCATTTGGAAAAACGTTATTCATTTTTTCATCCCCTTATGATAATTAAATTATATCTTTTTTATGAATTTAATGCAATAAGAAAAGCAGTACTTTACTTTAATACTGCTTTAATACGTCTAACACCTGATGATGAACTTTCTTCCTTTATAATCTTAAATGTCCCTAAAACGGAAGTGTTTGCCACATGAGGGCCACCACATAATTCTTTTGAAATATCCCCTATACTATAAACAGTAACTACATCAGGATACTTTTCAATAAACATACACTCTGCCCCGGATTTAATAGCTTCTTCCTTAGGCATTTGCTCGCACTTGACATCCAAGCCTTCCTTAATCCAATTATTAACAATTGTCTCCGCTTGATTTAACTCTTCATCACTTAGCTTATGATCACATGAAAAGTCAAAACGCATTCTTTCATCAGTAATATTTGAACCTTTTTGATGAACTTCAGGGCCAACAACTATTTTTAAGGCAGCATTTAATAAGTGTGTGGCCGTATGATATTTAGTCTCGACTTCTGAATTGCCTGCTAATCCACCTTTAAACTTACCTGCTGAGGCAGTTCGAGATTTTTCTTGATGTTCTTTAAACATTTTTTCATAGCCTTCTTCATCAACAGACAAATTATTTTCACTAGCTAATTCTTTAGTAAGTTCTAATGGAAAACCATAAGTATCAAATAAATGGAAGGCAACTTCACCAGTAATATTCTCCCCATTTTTAGTAAATTCACTAAATTTTCTCAATCCTTTTTCAAGGGTTCTTGTAAATTTAACTTTCTCAATAGCTAATTCTTTTAAAACAACTTCAGCATTATCTTTAAGTTCAACATAATACTTATCATATTGATTAAGAATTATTTGAGCGATTTCACACTCCCATGAACTATTACTATCAATACCTAAAATTCTTGCATGCCTTATAGCCCGACGAATAAGTCTCCTTAGAATATAACCTTGATCTGTATTACTTGGTTTAATACCAGCTGGATCTGCTAAAATAAAAACTGCTGTCCGAATATGGTCTGCAATGATTCGCATACTTTTTTGATATTCACCAACATATTCTTTTTTAGAAAGTTCACATATCTTAGCAATAACATTTTGCCAAATAGAAGATTCATAATTATCTAATTTACCTTCCAAAACCGAAGTAATTCTTTCTACTCCCATTCCTGTATCAACATTCTTCTTTGGAAGTTCAACAAATGTTCCATCACTTTTCTTTTCATATTGCATAAAGACATCATTCCAAATTTCTACCCAACGATTATCATCAGGATCAAATTCATCAGGAATAGCATCTTCACTACGAAAATAGAACATCTCACTATCTGGTCCACAAGGTCCAGTATCTCCGGCTATCCAAAAATTATCATCAACAGTCTTGGCGATTCTTTGGGGATTAATACCTAAAGAAATCCATTTATTATATGATACTTCATCAAATGGAATATTATCATTACCTGCAAAAACAGTTACAGCTAGTCTTTCAACAGGAATGTTTAATTCTTGCGTTAAGAATTCAAAACTCCAAGATATAGCTTCTTCTTTAAAATAATCACCTAAAGACCAATTACCAAGCATTTCAAAAAAAGTATGATGAGTTTTATCACCAACTGAATCCAAATCAGTAAGTCTAATACATTTTTGATAATCACACAATCTTGTTCCATATGGATGCTTTTGACCCATTAAATATGGAATTAAAGGCATCATACCAGCTGTATTAAATAAAACACTAGGATCGTTTTCAGGTACAACAGGTGCACTTGGAATTTGTTTGTGTCCCTTTTTAGTAAAAAAATTAATGTATAAGTCTTTTATGTTCATTGTAGTGTCTCCAAATATTTAAATACCTTATCTCTTAAACTCTCTAATGTATCATTAGCTAAAGTATAATCAAATTCATCATAATTCTCTAATGCTGTTTCGGTAATATGTGATTGTTGTTCTAATGAAAGTGTACTATTGCCAAATTGATTAACAACGTAAATAGCATAAACTTCATCATAGTTTTCTTTAATTTCTTCGATTTCTTCAGGCATTCTAACATCAGCAATTACTAAATCACTAACGTATTCTTGATATATTGAAATATCTTTAATCATATTCGAAGTTAAAAAATAAGGATCTTTCCTACGAATTTTATCACCTAGTTCTTGCATAAAATCACGTGGCTTGTTAGCATCTGTTCCATCCCAATCCGTTAGTTCTCTAGCAAATTGTTTAATATATTTACTATAACTTGTAATAGCACACTCCTCAAGTTTGTATGTATAATACTCCTTTATTAATTTGGCTACTTCTCCTTTTCCACTTCCTGCTTTACCAGCAACTAAAAATATTCTCATACTCTCTTCCTTTCTTAAAAAATAAAAAGGATAATACCAAGGAGCCAAATCGGCGGTACCATCCTTTATTTTACTTTATAGTTTTATAGGTCTTCACCATTTAATCTTCGAAAGCAGCAAACATTAAATAATATTTATTCTCTTTCACCAATTAAGAACTCTCTTTAAAATATTATTAAACATCATCTTTCATCAACAATTACATCTATAGTTTAACACATATTAATTATTTTGCAAGTAATTATAATAATCTATATGGATTATTATATGATCCGTCGCCATCGATAACAACTGTATCAGCATTTAAATATAATGCTGGTCGTGTATTATATGAAGAATATGCATAACCAGAAGTTACAAAGCCACTAGAAGACACTTGCGTGATATACTCCGTACGACTAGAATAATTAGTTAAAGTCACACCATTTATTGCAGTTCCTTTAGAACTAGCAGTCGCATTCTTATAAGTAAGATAACTCATAAGTCCACAATAAGTTCGATAGTTACCTGATGCATTCAAATTGGCTGAAAGGCAACTAGAACGCGGATATGTTGTTCCATCATTTGAACCACCGCCAGAATAGCCATAATCACTTGGATACATAAGGCCCACTTTACCATACCAATATGTTGGTCTAATTAATGAATTAGTACCTTGTGTACATGCCGTGTTACTTGTAATAGTCGCACATGTATAATTACTTTTCTCTCTTTGATATATTGTTTCAACCGTGTTTGCTATTGAAGATATACCACCTAAATTCCATTTTACCGTAGCAACCATTCCTTGGGCCGAAAGACTAAATGGTTTAAAGCAATCGTTTACTGTGGAACCAGAACACTTTGTAAAAGCGGTTGTCGAATTAAAACCGTTTGTTAAATTAGCACTAGCCGGTTTATACACTGTATATGTGCCTGTATTCCATAAACTCGCCGGATTACGATAAAAATTTACACCATTTGCATCTTGAACATACCCATTTCGAATAACACTTATTTGAGGTACAGTGCCACTGACAGTATAACTAGATGTATAAAAAGTAGATGGATTAGTCATCAGCATCAACTGACTATCACTCCATACATTAGAACCACTTGTATTACCAGAAGAACCAATATTTTTGGCTTTTCCATCAATAATATAAGTTGACCCATAAGTTGTACTTCTAATAATTTTAACCAGGTTCCCATTTGTTTCTGGTACTCCATCACCATTCGTATCATAATCTACTGGCATAACGCCAATTATTCGCCACATTTCACCGTTAAATTCAACAAAGTTTGGTGGATTAGCTCCCGCATATCGATAATCCGTTTTACTATCAGATGAATGAGTAACCGTAGTTAAAAGCCAATTATTTCCTTGAGCATCAGTCCCTGCATTAGTACTAGCATTTGCCGTATTACTAATTATTTTATTAGCTAGTGTCGTTGTACCGGTTGGATAACAATGAGCATCATCAATGGCTATTTGTCCACGATATGTCTTATCCGCATGATAATCTTGGTTAACATCTAAATTATAAAATTTTGTCCCGATATTCCAAGTTTGTGTTGTCGTCGTAGCATTGGCACTAATAGTATATCGTCCTAATACCATTGAATTTTCAATTGAATATGGAACATTTATTTCTCCTAAACTTAGTCCACTACCTGTCGACCCATAAACAACAAATTCATTTTGATCAGTAAAACTTTTTTCATAAGTATCAGAACCACTCAACCAATTCCAAATAATCGAATATGAGCAAGTAACATTTATGTCTGATTGCAAACGAACAACTATATTTTTGGATTCATCGGCAGCTACACTATTTTCACCACCTATTAGCATATTTCCACCATTAATATTTAAGGTCATATTCGTATTTCCTGTAACCGTAAAATTAGCTACGGTTCCATTAGCAAAAGTTACATTGACATTTAAATTATTAACTATATTTTGATTCGCAGCTAAATAAGCATATGAAAAAGATAATACAACAAGCATTATAACTATCATAACAATTGAAATATAAATCACTAACTTTTTATCTTTCATACAGTTAAATTATACAATAAAAAAAAAGAAGCGGCAATATGCTTCTTTTCAAATAATTTAATTATTTTACATTATTTTATATGGATTATTATAAGAACCATCACCATCAATATAAACGGTGTTAGGGTCCAAGTATAAAACAGGACGATTAGTATACCCTCCACGAGCCGTACCATCGGTTAAATTACCATTGGAATGTGACATAGCAGCATAAAAAACATGGGATAATTTAGGTGTCAAGGTTATCGTACTATTAGCTGTTCCCTGTGAAGAATTAGTAGCATCATTGTATCGCAAAAAGGTTTTTTGTGCACAATAAGTAAGAGGATTTCCACTACTCCACGTACTCATGTTTGAACTCATACAAGATGATTTTGGATAAGTACTATCATTAGAACCATAAGCCGATAAGCCAATATCGCTTGGATACATAAGGGCAACCTTTCCATACCAATATGCCGATCTGTTAGTCGTCGTATTAATAGTTCTTTCTAGTGCATAGAATGCCTCAGCAGATGTTGCGGATGTAGAATAACCACCTAAAAGCCATTTAACGGTTGCTACCATACCTTGAGCAGAAAGATCTAATGATCGAAAACACCCCGTTGCTGTACTACTCGAGCATCTAGTCATTGTCGTAGTTGATGTAAAACCTGAAGTTTTAGTTGCACTTGCTGGTTTATAAACCGTATATGTCGAACTAGTATTCCAGAAAGCAGATGGATTTCGATAATAAGAAACACCATTACTATCATATACATAAGATCCACGAACATAACTCATCCATGGATGAGTTCCACTCGAAGTATATCCACTATTTAAAAACGCTAAAGGATTAAATAGTACCATCATTTGGCTATCAGACCACTCATTAGAACCATACGTTGCATTAGTGGATGACCCTAGGCCAGTCAACTTATAGTCTCTTGGAACTGAAGTTCCTGCCGTGTTACGAATTATTTTAACTAAATTAGCATTTGTTTCTGGCACTCCATCACCATTCGTATCATAATCTACGGGCATAACACCAATTATTCGCCACATCTCACCATTAAATTCAACAAAGTTTGGTGGATTAGCTCCCGCATATCGATAATCCGTTCTACTATCAGAAGTATGTGTCGTGGCAAATAAAGACCAACTATTACCTTGAGCATCAGTCCCTGCATTAGTACTAGCATTTGCCGTATTACTAATTATTTTATTAGCTAGTGTCGTTGTACCGGTTGGATAACAATGAGCATCATCAATGGCTATTTGGCCACGATATGTCTTATCCGCATGATAATCTTGATTAACATCTAAATTATAAAATTTTGTCCCGATATTCCAAGTTTGTGTTGTCGTCGTAGCATTGGCACTGATTGTATATCGTCCTAATACCATCGAGTTTTCAATCGAATATGGAACATTTATTTCTCCTAAACTTAGGCCACTACCTGTCGACCCATAAACAACAAATTCATTTTGATCAGTAAAACTTTTTTCATAAGTATCAGAACCACTCAACCAATTCCAAATAATCGAATATGAACAAGTAACATTTATGTCTGATTGCAAACGTACAACAATATTTTTGGATTCATCGGCAGCTACACTATTTTCACCACCTATTAGCATATTTCCACCATTAATATTTAAGGTCATATTCGTATTTCCTGTAACCGTAAAATTAGCTACGGTCCCATTAGCAAAAGTTACATTGACATTTAAATTATTAACGATATTTTGGTTCGCAGATAAATAAGCATATGAAAAAGATAATACAACAAGCATTATAACTATCAAAACAATAGAAATATATATTACTATTTTTTTATCCTTCATATAATTATATTATACAATAAAAAAAAAGAAGCAGCAATACGCTTCTTTTTTAGATATTACTCCTTAATATCGTTAGTTTAATATACTAGATTGATATCAAAGAAAATATGCTATATAAGTAATACCTGGAATAGCACTACTTATATTATTTATCCATCTATTTTTTTTAAACTAGTAGTTTTTTCCAATTCTTCACTCTCTTTTTGATAATTAAGACTCATCCCAATTACAAAGAAATATGCAATAAAATAATACCAAATCATCAAGATACAAATACTCGTGAGCCCACCATACAAAGCTGAATAATTCGCTAAATGATTAATAAAATAAGAATAAATTTGTGTTGTAAGAATCCATGATATAGTGGTAAATAACGCACCATAATTTGTGTTATGTGACTTTATATAACGATCTGGAGCTAAAACATAAATCAATTTGATTAATATAAAAAGGAAAATCCACATGACAGGTCCTTTTAAATATTCATATATGGTAATAACGAGATTCGTTATTTTCTGATTCATATTAACTGTTTCTATTAAATTAACAATTTGATCACCAAAAATAACAATAATCAAAAGAAAAACAATAATCAAAACAAAGATAAAAGCCATAATAATAGACTTAATTCTTCTTTCTAACCAACTACTATTCTCAATACCATAGATTTGGTTAGAAGTGACAATTACTGAAGCGGTACCATTACTAGCCACATAGTAGCCCATAATCAGTACAAAAGTCATCTTAATTCCGGCATTTGAAGCAGAAGAAACCCCTAATAAGAGATCTGCTATCTCATGAGAAAAAGCTTTTTCAAAAAAACTATGTAATATATCGGTAGATAAATTTAAAACCGAAGCCCCATAAGTAATAAGCGTCATCGTAGGAATTGTAGCCATAACCAGAAAAAAAGCCAGTTGTCCTGGAAGTAACATCATATCTGGCCTTTTAATAACTTTGAAGATTCTATTAAAAAATTTTTTAATCCTTTTTCTCATTCTCCGCCTTTTTTTCTTTTAATATCTTGGTAGCTTCATTCAATGCATCCTCAATTGTTTTAATATCATCTAAAATCATCGAGTAACCATACTCTGCTCCATAATTGTATGGTAATTTTCTAAATTCCTTGTTTAATTTATGAATATAATTTGTAATTTGTTTTTGAGAATAACCCACCATATATACAACGAACTCATTACCATCAGTTCTGATAATATCTGAATTATCAAGTTGTGTCTTAATAAGGGCATTCGCTGCGGCTTTAATTTGTTTATCGCCTTCCTCATAACCTTTAGTATCATTAATAGCTTGTAAGTGATTTAAATCCACAACCAATACAGCCTGAGGATAAATATTATTATTTCCCCATTTACCAATATTTTCAGATAGATAACTTCGATTTTTTAATAAAGTTAACTGATCAATAAAACGAATTTTATCATCTTTCTTAATTTTCTTAGCTATAACAATCTTTTTAGTTTTTCTAATAAATAAGAAAATCATAACTGCTAGGATACAAACTAGGATTATGAAATATTTTGCTATAAAGCCCAATACTTTTCCAGTTTGAACAGTTTTTTCGTGATTATATAATCCTTCGATTAATATTTGATTTGGATCAGAAATATTTAAATATTCATTTAGCAATTTATACATGGCATTATCATTTTTGACATTAAAACCATAAATATAATTTAAATCGTTCTCGTAACGAGCTGAATAATTCTCCAACCCATGTGATCCGTAATAATCAAAAATATTTTTATCAACAACAATTATTTCATCTTTTTTATTAAGACGAAGTAATTCTTTATTATTGTTATAATATTTAACTTCAATACCTGAAATATTATTTAAATAGTTAGCAAAAACAGAATTCTTATCCACATAAACAGTCTTGCCAATTAATGAATTAATTGAATTAATTACAATACTATTTTTAACGTTAGCAATAACGACGTAAGAACTTTTTAATCCACCCTCAGTTGTTAAAAAATCATTAGTAATATTACTGTAGCCAAAATAAATATCAACTTTTCCTTTAGCAAGAGAACGTGAGAAATTATTAAAACTACGATATTTTTTAAAGTTAAATTCAACATCGGCAAAATCAATAAAACCTTTTAAATAAACAGCTGCTACACCACCATAATTACCACCAGAAATGACTTCATATGGTGAATTATTAATGTAACCATATTCATAAGTCATACTCCGCATAGCATCAAGTTCAGTCGAAGAAATATTTAAGGCATTTACCATAAGATTAAATAAACTAATGCTATAGTAATCATGAATATTGTCTTGCCAACTATCAAAGTATTTATTTAAAATACTACTAAACTCCCCTTCACTAGTGGTCATCGTATAGTAAATATTAATATCACTAAAATGATAACAAACTTTATAGTCATTTCTTATAATATCACTTAAATACAAATGAAGAGGTACAATAATATAGTCATTTTCCTCAATTGAGGCCAATAAATCAGATCTATTTTCATAAGTCTTATAATTTAAGTTAGTTTCTTTTAAATAACTAGATATATAAGATAATTCATTCATTAAAATGCCAATATTCTTACCACTCAGATTATTTAATCCACTGATAATAGTATATTTTTTACTAACTAAAACATAATGGTCTGTATAGACAACTTTATCATTGTTGTTAACGGTATTTTTAACTCCAAAGACAACATCCGAAGGAGTTGCACCATATTCAAAAGTTACTTCATTAATATTTAATGAGTACTTATTTTTAAAGTCATTAATAAAATCGTAAAAGACTCCACTACCATTATTACCAAAAACATCAGCATTGTTAATAACATTAACATTAATTACTTGGCCAGAAATTCGGGTTTGATCTAACCAATTTTTTTCATTAATTGTAAGGCCACTAGAATTCTTTACAAAGTACATCACAATGCTCAAACCAATCAGAGCAAAAACGATAATAACCCCAATCAATGCATATTTTTTAGTTTTCATCAGTTTCTTCTTCCTCTATTATTTCGGTATTATTATTCCATGATACATGATCAGTTATAGAATTCTTGGCTCCATAAACTAAGAATTCACTATTTTTAACAGCAAAATTAATATCATAGTAAGATAAGATATCTTCATCAAATAGTTCCAAAGAATTATAAGCAATACTTTTAGCATCTTCTAAAGAAACTTCATCTTCAAATTTGATATGAACATAAATAACGCGTCCCTTAGTATTAATCTTAACTTTAGCAACGCCATCATTTTCATATACAGCATCCTCATATTCATTCTTAAACTTTTCTGTAATCGGATGCTTATCGATATCATCAAGTCTAGAACCATAATTACTTACATTTTTAGAATAAAAAAAGGTTATAGCTACACATACAATAGCAATAAAACATATTAGCAAAATGGAAAGTAAAAGCATTAAAACTCTATTTTCCCGCCATAATTTTTTCATAATTCACCTTCTAAGTAATAACATTATACTACACAATATTAATTTATTCAAATGTTCATTACATTAATCACATTTATCAAAAAAAAAGAAAGGTTGACACCTTTCATTTCTAAATTATTATGGAATAAGACAATATGCTTTGTCAGAACTATTAACTTCACATACTTGTAAAGCATTATTACTATTTAGACAATAAACAATGCCTTGAGAATTAACGCCACAACCGATACCACTAATATAACAATAAACAGCGCTTGCCTCTGCAGTACAGTCACTAATACTTATAATAGCTCCAGAATCAACAAAAGCTTGATAAATTGCTTGTTTAGCACTTGCCTGTTGAGCGGCTGTAAAATTAGAACCAGGTGTGTGACCTGAAAGGCCGTATTGCGTATACGGTTGTGACAAACATGTTTCATGTCCTTGTAATGTTGTTGCACACGCGTAATATTGAAAATCTTGACCAATATATATACTACGACCGCTTGATGTACCTTCAGGCAATAAAGAATCCCCATACGCTGGGTAAGTGCACGGATTTGATGGTGTACACGTAGAAGTATCAAACCAATATTCCTTAGCGCCTGAACATTGAACATTCTTTATTGATACTTTTCCGCTTGGGTGTTGACCAGCCGCATCATTTTGATTGACATTTAAATTATAAAATCCAAATTGAAATTTCCAATCTATAACCGCAGATGGTGATGACGAAGTAGTTCTTATATATGTGGAATACAAAACAATCTCATTAGAACCAGCAATTGACATATTAATAATTTCATTAACAGTTCCGTTTTCATGTAAAGATTGACCAGCTCTTATAACTAGTTCTTTTAAATTACCTGCTACCGATGCAGCACTTGGTACATATGCCACCGTAGGTGTATAAACAATATCATAACTGCAATACAATCCATGAGGAAATTGGTTTACATCAGTATTCAATGCAATAGTAATATTACTTACAGGTCCTAATACAACAGTACTATTATTAACAACATTATCCACAGATAAGTCACTTTCAGTTATATTTAAAGACAGATTAACACCTTCTGAGTAACTTAATGTAGCATTACCAAGGATAGTGACATTTGTATTGGTATTACCAGTCACAGTTGGTCTACTTCCATAAGCAAAAGTTACAGCAAAAATAGCGGTTAAAACAGCCATAACAACGATACTTAAAATAATATATATTTGTTTCTTATCCATGACATACCCTCTACTAAAATGATTATAACAAAAAAGTGTATAAATAACAAATATATTTATACACTATAGTTTACATATTCATAACTTCTTTAATTTTTTGTTCATCATAAATCATAATATTTAAATCAAGAGCTTTTTGATATTTACTACCGGGTTTTTCACCAACAATAACAATATCCGTATTCTTCGAAACAGACTCACTTACAGTACCATTATTTTTTTCAATAAATTCTTTAATTTCATCACGTGATAAACCTTCGATAGTACCTGTAATAACAAATTTTTTACCTGTTATATATTCATTAAATGATGTTTTTTCACCAATATACTCTGTATTAAGGCCAATACTTTTTAAAGTTTCAATTAACTCTTTGTTATTGTGAAAATAATCAACAATGTTCTTAGCAAGAATATCACCAATATCTTTAATAGAGGTTAGTTCTTCAACCGAAGCATATTTTAACTTATCAATATTTCCATATTCCTTAGCAAGTAATTTAGCATTTTTTGCTCCTATACCTGGTATACCTAAACCAAACAATAATTTTTCTAAACTATTTTGTTTACTTGCTTCAATACTATCTAAAATATGACTAACACTTTTTTCACCAAAACCCTCTAGTTCTTTAAGATCTTCTTTGTAAAGATATAATTTATAAAAATCTGGTATAGTTTGTAAAAATTTTTCATTATAAAGATTTTCAATTATTTCATCTCCTAGTCCATCAATGTTCATAGCGCCTCTAGAGGCAAAATGAATTAAACTATTCACTTTCCGGGCTGCACAATGTTCATTTGGACAAAAATAATCTATTAAACCTTCTTTTTGAATCAACTTTGTTCCACAGATTGGACAAGTATCAATCATTGAAAAATCTTTTTCAAGACCAGTACGTCTTTCCTCCAAAGGACGAATGACTTCGGGAATAACATCTCCAGCTTTATGAATAGCAACCGTATCACCAATTCTTAAATCCAAAGTACGTATATAGTCTTCATTATGAAGTGTTGCTCTTTTGACTTTAGAACCCATGACAATAACTGGTTCTAAAACTGCATTGGGTGTTATTTGACCAGTTCTTCCTACCGTAAAAATAATATCTGTTAATTTAGTATATACTTCTTCCGATGGAAACTTATAAGCAATAGCCCATTTAGGATATTTGCTTGTAAAACCCAGTTGTTCTTGTAAATCTAATTCGTTTACCTTAATAACTACTCCATCTATATCATAAGGTAAATCTGGTCTTTGCTTAGCGAGCGTTTCAATATAATCTAGTATTTCTTGTTTAGTCTTTACTAACGCACAATTTGTACTAACTTTAAAACCTAAACTACGCATAAATTCAAGAGCCTCATAATGAGTTTTTAAACCATAATCTTCCGGATTCGGTAGATGATAAATAAAATTATCAAGATTTCTTTCAGCCGCTATTTTAGAATCTAATTGTCTTGCTGATCCAGCTGCAGCATTTCGACAGTTTTGCAGTAAAGGAAGACCTTCTTTACTTCTTTTCTCATTCAACTTATTAAGAGTATCCTTACTCATAATAATCTCACCACGAACCTCAATATCGATATCTTTTTTTAAATGTAACGGAATCGTCTTAATGGTCTTAACATTATGCGTAATATCTTCGCCAACTACTCCATCACCACGAGTAGCACCACTTACTAAGTAACCATTCTTATAAATTAAAGAAACTGATAAACCATCAAATTTTTGTTCACATACATAACTAGGACTAATATGTAATTCTTGAATTTTATCCACGAAATCGGCTATTTCTTCTTCATTAAAAACATCTGGTAAAGAAAGCATTGGCTTAAGATGATTAATTTTTTTAAACTTATCAATTACTTCGCCACCAACATGCATCGTTGGAGAAGTACTCTTTTTATATTCAGGATATTTTTCTTCTAGTTCAATTAACTCACGCATATAATTATCATATTCCTGATCGGTAATTGTCGGATTATCTAAAACATAATAATTATAATTGGCTTCTTCAAGAATACGGGTTAATTCCTCAATTTTTTCTTTCATCTTTACCCCCATAGTTTAGCGGGATAATCACCTTTTTCAATAAGTTCATTTAAACTTTCTTTAAACTCTGCTAAATCTTCTTTGTAAGTAACACCCATCCATTTCGAACTAGCTTTCATTTCTAATAACTTTACTTTATTTTCTTTAATTAAACTAGCAATTATTTCGGGTATTAAAAACTCGTTTTTTAAAGTAATTTCCCCATGAATAAATTCATCAAATTTATCAGCTAAAAGTGGGAAAAAGCCTGGTCTAAATCCAATAAAATTCATTGATACGCCTTGATCAGGTGCAATTTCAAATTCATGTTCATCAATAAGCGATTTAGCTATATATTTGCCATCGACATAAGAGATTTCACTTTCAATATTTTGTGTTACATAACCGTCTTTTAAATAACATACACCTCTTTTAACAGCCCCATTTTTACTCATAGTTAATTCAATTGGATAATTAACTGTAACGTATTCATTCTCATCATGATGATTAGCAAAATAATCTTTAGCCTTCATAAAGGCATCTAAACCATAAAAATCATCGCCATTAATGATGACAAAATTACTATCAATAACATCTCTTGCACAGTAAATTGCATGACCAGTACCCAACATTTTTACTCTATCTTCAGGGATATGAACATCACTTGGTACTTTAGATAATTCTTGAAAAGCAAATTCAACCTTTATTTTATCCGCAAACTTATTCGTAATATTTTCTTTAAAATAATCTAAGTGTTCTTCCCGAATAATAAAAACTACTTTGGTAAAACCTGCTCTTATAGCATCATATACTGAGTAATCCGCAATTATTTCACCATTTGGACCAACTGGTTCAATTTGTTTTAAACCACCAAAACGACTTCCCATTCCCGCCGCCATTACTACTAAACATAAATCTTCTTTCATTTTTACACCTTCCTTATACCTTTATAATTTTTCAAAATCTTTTTTGTACCTATCCGATGATTAAATGCAATGGTAATAAAGCGATCATCAATATCTAAAATGACTCCTTTACCATACGTAATATGCATTACAATATCACCTTTTCTAAACTTAGAACTACTTGAACCATCCTCATCATATAAAATACTCTTATTTACTTTATTAGTTTCTAATTTTTGATTTTCCACATCAAGTAATTCCGAATTAATCTCACTAATAAACCTACTTGGGGGATTCATAGTTAAGCGACCAAAGAGCATTCTTTTCTGAGCATTTAGAAAATACAATTTTTCTTTAGCCCTTGTTATAGCCACATACATAAGTCGTCTTTCTTCTTCTAACTCTGATTCTTCATACAAACTATTAACATGCGGTAAGATATTTTCTTCAAGGCCAATAATAAAGACTACTTTAAACTCTAAACCTTTGGCACTATGAATCGTCATTAAGGTTACGGCATCGCCATCTTCAGAATAATCAGCAGCATCCGCTACTAGGCTTACTTCCTCTAAGAAATCATTTAAGTTAACACTTCCGGTTACTTTTTCATAGTTTTCGGTAACACTCTTAAATTCCATTAAGTTTTCTAAACGTAAATCACTTTCTAAAGTTTTATCCTTCTCCAATAATTCTTTAATCTTAGTCTTCACTAAAACATCATCAATTAATTCCGTCAAGGACATTTTTTCACTATCTTCAGTTAACTCTAAAATTAAATTTTTAAATTCTAGTTCTCTTCCTGAAGTAATACTATTAAACATGGATGTATTACCAGCAATAGCTAAGTTTTCTAAATTATCAATCGTTTTTTCCCCAATTTTTCTTTTTGGTTCATTAATAATTCTTTTTAGAGATATATCATCATCATGATTAGCAATTAACTTTAAATAAGCAAGTAAGTCCTTAATTTCTTTTCTCTTATAGAAATAATAACTTCCATAAACTTTATATGGAATGTTTTCTTTAACCATTTTATCTTCGATAGCCCGTGATTGAGCATTAGTTCGATAAAAAATAGCCATATCCTTTTTTTGATAACCATCCGCAAGTAAATTTCGAATCTCACTAACTACTTTAGATACTTCGGCTTCATCATTAAATAAACGATAATACTTAATCTTAACACCCTCGCCTAAGTCACTAAATAAATCAATATCTTTCCGTTCTTTGTTATTCTTAATAACATCATTGGCAGCTTGTAAAATAGTTTGGGTACTACGATAATTTTGAGGTAACTTAATAACATTACAATCTGGATAATCTTTTTCAAAATTTAGAATATTTTGGAAATTAGCTCCGCGGAAAGCGTAAATAGATTGTGATGGATCACCTACTACAAATAAGTTACGATACTTCTTAGCAAGTAATCTTACCATTTTATATTGTACTTCATTAGTATCTTGATACTCATCAATCAAAATATATGGATAATGATCTTGATATTTTTCTAATATATTCGGATTCTTAGTAAATAATTCAACTGGTTTTTTTAATAAATCATCAAAATCAATCGTATTATTTCTCTTTAATATCTTTTCATACTCAAAATATACTCTTGTGGCAATTTTTTCCGGCGGAGATGTTAAAAACTTTTCTATTTCAACATCGGAAAGCATATTATTCTTTATGAAGGATATTTTATTTCTTATAAAAGATGGCGAATATTCCTTTGAATCAATATTTAAATCTTTTAAGATTTTTTTGATAACACTATTTACATCTTCTGTATCTATAATTGTAAAGTTACTAGACAAAGAAAGACTTTCTGTATTTTCTTTTATAATCTTTAAACCAAAAGAATGAAATGTTCCTACAAAAGCACTATGAGAACCAATTAAGTTTTCGACTCTTTGACGCATTTCATTCGCAGCTTTATTGGTAAATGTTATAGCTAAAATGTTGCTAGACCTAACCCCTTTTTCAATTAAATTAGCTATTCTAGTGGTTAAAACTTTGGTTTTTCCTGAACCTGCTCCTGCTACTACTAAACATGGTCCCTCTATATGTTCTACGGCTTCTAATTGATTTTTATTTAAACTATCTAAGTAACTCATTATAACTCCTTATATGTCTTTATTATATCAAATATAAAGATATAAAAAAAGGAACTTTACAGTGCATTCTTGATTGAATAAAAACTAAAAATATGATATTTTATTTCTGAGGTAAAAGTTATGAAAAAATTATTTACATTTTTCTTAATATGTTGTGCTCTTGCAGGTGGATTTTTTATCGCCAAAAAGGTTAAAATTTCCATAGATGAAAAAAAGTATGTTGAAAAAGTTAAAAAAGGATGGTATCTAGAAGTCCTAGTTGATGAATTAAATGTTCGTGATGAAGCTAACCAACATTCTCATCTCGTTGATTCTGTAAAAAAAGGTGAAGTATATGAAATACTTGACTATGAAATTAATAATTCTGGTAATTATTGGTATAAAATTAAATTAAGAAATACTGGAACTGGCTGGGTTGCTAATCCTAAAAAGGGAACTAAATATGTAGAAACCTTTAATGGAACTATTGATGTTGCTACTCCAACTATTAAATTTAAAGAAAACGTCTATCATGTTATAAGCATTAAAGATATTAATTATGATCATTTAACCGCTTGGGATGATACAGATGATTATAAAATAACTCATGTTGTTTGCCACGAAGTAGATCCTACAAAAGATATTGATCAATACTGGATTAAATATACAATAACTGATGGTTCTGGTAAGTCATCTTCTAAAAAACAAAAGATTGTTTTTGAAAAACTGCCTAACGAAGATGCTGTTGTCGATTTTTATGATGAAAGCTGCGAATAGCAGTTTTTTTATGTAGCAAAAAGTAAGTATCTCTTAGTACAGTTTAAAACTTTTTAAAAAAATTTACTTCAAAAAAAAGGAAATTGAGAAAAAAAACTGTATATATAAGGGTGAAAGGAGGTACATGACTAAATTTTATACTTCTAAGTATGATCGCGTTTTTAGAACTATCTTTGTCGATGATAATAACCTTCACCTACTCGAGGCTTTAATATCTACTTGTTTGAATAAAGATATCAAAATAATTAAACTTTTGAAAACTGAGCTTAACGTTAATTCATCTAAAGAAAGAGTCAAAAGATTAGACTTAGTAATTGAAACAAATGGTGAAAAAATTAATTTAGAATTAAATACTAGTTTTAATGATGCTACAAGAATTAGAAATTTTAATTACTTTACGGCATTTTATAGTTCTAATGCTAAAATCGGTGAAATATACGATTACAAAACAAGTTTTATTCATCTAGATTTATCATACCAAATGGGTCTTAATAAACCGACATTTAATGAATATTATGTTCATAGTAAAGAATATGATGATTTATATGTTAATAACTTTAAAATCATTGTCGTCAATATGGACAAGATTATGAAGTTTTGGTATGATAACGACAAGAAGTTAATTAAAAAATATGATTTAATCATGATGCTTGACTTACTTCCCAATGATTTAAATAACTTAAGAGAAATAAGTCTTAATAAAGCAATCATAGATGAATACAAAAGTAAGGTGTGTAAATTGAATGAAGATTATGATTTTATAGCTCCGATATCAGCCGAAGAAGATTACGTACTACTTATGAATACAGAAAAACAAATGGCCATTGAAGAAGGATACGCTGAAGGCTTTGAAAAAGGAAAAATGCAAGGAATACAGGCTGGCATTGATAAAGGTATCGAGCAAGGCATCGAAAAAGGTATCGAACAAGGTATCGAACAAGGTATCGAACAAGGTATTGAGCAAGGTATTGAACAAGGAACCAAATTAAGAAATATTGAAATTGCTAAAAACTTGTTAAAGCAAAACATTGATATTTCCATCATAAGTAATGCAACAGGTCTTTCAATCGAAGAAATTAATGAAATAATCGAAGAAAAATAAGATAGTTATATAATGCTATCTTTTTTCTTTTCATAAAAAAAGCCTTGTTTCCAAGGCATCTATTTAACAAACACAGTCAACATAACAGTCATTTAAACAGCGAATGCAACATAAGCAATCACAGTTCATTGTAAATAGTGAATTTGTAGCTATATATGGATTTAAAGATGTTTCATCTGGATTGTCAGCTAGCACTCTAAATGTACAACAATTACCTTCGAGCTTCTCTACTCTAAAGACAGTAGAACAGTTATCACCGATAGCTTGTCCTGAACAATTAGTAGTTACATTTTTGGTTGTTGGCATACTCCAAGGAATACCGTTTGAGGAACAAGTATATAACATGACGGGTCTAGTGTTACAAACAAGGCAATTAGATCCTCCCCCTAACATTGGTCGATCACAAGAATCTAAAGAACTATCACAACACGCATTTTCTTGAAGAACAAAAATTACGGATAAGATTTCATTAATACAATTACCTGATCCATTTGTATTATTATTCATTTATTTCACCCTTTCTTTTGCTTTCATTATAATTTATGAGAGATAAAATAAATCGTGCTATAATTTTTATGATTTTTATAGTATAATTATTTATGGGTGATAAAATGAGCACAATAGTTACGTATTTAATAATTGCATTTATTTTAATGATTATTGCTTTAGTAGTTTTAAAATTAAATAAGAAAGATTTTAACATCGAAGCCAATAAGTTAATAACATATCTTGGTGGTAAGGATAATATTATCAATGCCGAAGCTAACATGAGTCGATTTAAAGTTATTCTTAAAGATGTCTCTTTAGTAGATAAAGATGGTATTCAAAAACTAGGTGCTAAAGGAATTGTTGAAATTGATAACCAGTTAAAAATAATCTTTGGCAAAGATGCAAGAACATTAAAAAAGTATATTAGTCAAATTGTCTAATATACTTTTTTATTATAATTTATATACTAATAATTCCAATCGCAGTTTGCCGTTCCATAAGGGGATAAAGCACAATAAAAATCTCTAACCCAATCTTGGCATTGAATAAATCCCCTAAAAGAGACATTGCATGCTGTATTTTCATTTAGTAAACACATAGGAGCCTGTTCACTAGGATAGCAATCATTAATATCAATATCTACACCCGCATCGATAAACACTTGATAAAGGGCATATACTGCACTTTCTTGCTCTGCTTGAGTAAAATAGCACTGATAATCAAAACAACTTGTATGATTTTCAAGACCATATTGATTATATGGTTGTGTTAAACATACTTCATGGCCTTCGCCATCATTAGCACATACATAGTATTTGTCTATGCCTTGGCCAACATATGCATTGCCATCTAAACTAAAGCCCGTTTCACTTAAGGTTCCCCCATAGTTTGGAAATTCATAATACGTCCCATCTGTAGTAACCCAATAGGCAGTTGGGCCTGGTTTTGTTACTGAACCAGCAATACATGTGACATTGGCTACTTTAAATCTTCCGGCATATGTTTTCCCTGATAATGTACTTTGATTGGCATTTACATTATAGAATCTGCTTGTTAACGTCCATACTGCTGTACTTGTACTATTTCCTGTTCCATCTATTTGCGCTCCACTTACGACGACCGCACTATAATTGGTATATGTTAATGTTGATAAGTC